>CAYYRB010000001.1:0-27156 GCA_964473995.1 uncultured Candidatus Competibacteraceae bacterium
GGGAACCTACACCGCCGAACTCAGAGGAAACGGCAGAACCCTCTCACGCAAAACCCTGATGGGCATTAAATAACATAAAATGAACATCCCGGCAGAAATTTTCTCTCGGTGAATACCACACTAAAAAATATCAATTACAACGTCAACAATAAAAACGCCCCGAAAATTTCGGGGCGTTTTTATCATCAATACACCCAATATTTATATTAGCCGTTTCTCCATCCACCCGGCCACATGGTCAAGAACGATTTCTTTTTCCGGCTCATTATGCGTTTCATGGTATAAATCCGCAAATAGCTTTAATTCGGCTTTATCCTGCGAACGACGGACAAATTCCTCAGAGGCCGGCGCAGAGGTAATCTTATCTGCATCCCCGTGGAAAACCAGGGCGGGCACTTTTAACTCCGCTGCATGAAGCAGCGACCACTCCCCCGCCTCATGCACACTTAAAAAGAATGAAGGGGTGATTTTATCGTGTACCAACGGATCCTCGTTATAGGCCTTCACCACGGAAGCATCATGGCTAAGCATGGAAGCGTCAAGTCCCGTAGGCTGGTGTAATCCCGGCAGAATATTTTTAACAAGCGAAGCCAGCCCCGTTTTCCATTTTGGGGGATCAAAAGCCAGGCGCAGATAGGGAGAGGAAGCGATTACCGCACGAATTGCACGGCCATCACGAATGGCATAATTCAATACTAAATTACCGCCCATGCTGTGCCCGTACAAAAAAAGCGGAATGCCGGGATAGCGGGCAGAGGCCGTTTCCACCAATCGGGAAACACTTTCCAGCAACAAATCATATGACGGGGCGTGACCCCGTTTTCCCTCGGATCGGCCATGTCCACGCTGATCAAATCCGAGAACGTGAAAGCCTTTCCTATTAAAAAAATCAGCAACATAGCCATAACGGGCCGTATGCTCTCCCATGCCATGTACTAGGCATACCACGGCGCGCGCGTTTTCCGTCGTTTGTTCGTAATATTGCAGAGCCGTACCGTCGGATGCTTTTTGCAGAAATACCGGTTTCATCAGACTGAAATTTTCTTTAAAGATGCATTTTTTCGGGAAACCCGGCACCGGAAATAACATGAAAACGGCGTTGTATTTCGGATCGTTCAATCCCATACACATCGGACACCTGGCCATTGCCAATTACATCGCGGAATTTGGCGGGGTAGATGAGGTTTGGTTTGTGGTTTCTCCCCAAAACCCGCTGAAGAATAAACACCACTTGTTGCCCGGGCGAAACCGCTTGGAATTGGTGGAGCTTAGCATCCGTGATTATCCAAAATTTCGAGTAAGCGATATCGAGTTCGGGCTGGCAGAACCTTCCTACACGATCCACACGCTGATGCATCTGCGGGAGCGATTTCCCGATAGAACATTCAGCCTTATTTTGGGAAGTGACAACCTGGTGCATTTTCACAAATGGAAAAACCATGAACAAATAGTGGCCGGGTATGAATTACTGGTATATCCACGACATGACACACCCAACGAAATCTGGGAGAAATACCCTTCCGTGAAAAGAATAGAGGCCCCTCAGATGGAAATTTCTTCCACGTTTATCCGCGAGGCCGTAAAAAAAGGGAAAGATGTCCGCTTTTTTATGCCTGAACCCGCCTGGAATCTGTTGCAAAAGATGAATTGGTATAAACGGTAACCATGCCCCCGCTTAGGACGTTTTAAACAACTTAATAAAGAGAAAAAACCGACCCTTCTCAGGCGCGCATTTCCCGCGTGTCGGAAGAGCCTGTAAACAGGTCGAGCTGCCTATTTACGTAATCAGCTGTAACCGAAAAATCTTTGGTATTTTCTTGAGACGGAATGGAATACATGAGATCGTTCATCACTTGTTCACAGATGCTTCTCAAGCCACGTGCTCCCAATTTGAGTTCAACGGCTTTTTTCACGATGCAGTCCAACGCCTCTGCCTCAAATGACAACTTTACCCCATCCATTTCCAGCAATTTCTCATATTGCCTGATCAAGGCATTTTTAGGTTCGATGAGTA
This sequence comes from uncultured Candidatus Competibacteraceae bacterium, assembly GCA_964473995.1. GTDB lineage: Bacteria > Bacteroidota > Bacteroidia > CAIKAF01 > CAIKAF01 > JAKRSD01. The sequence continues at coordinate 2,015 of CAYYRB010000001.1, forward strand.
TCCGCTTCAAGGCTTCTTCATCCAACGGATTTAAATAAGTAATCACGGGCAGGCGGCCGAGCAATTCGGGGATTAAGCCGAAACTGCGCATATCGGGCGAGGTGACGTAGCGCAGCAGATTCGTACGATCTAATTTTTCGGCATCTTCTTTTTTTGTTTTGAACCCGATGGGTTGTTTGTTGATGCGGGCCGCAATGATCCGTTCAATTCCGTCAAATGCGCCGCCACAGATGAAAAGAATGTTGCGTGTGTTGATCTTAATCATCTTTTGTTCCGGATGCTTTCTTCCTCCGTAGGGAGGCACATTTACCTCAGAACCTTCGAGGAGCTTGAGCAGGCCCTGCTGCACGCCTTCCCCGCTTACGTCGCGGGTAATGGAGGGATTATCTCCTCCTTTGCGGGCAATTTTATCAACTTCGTCAATAAATACGATTCCCTTTTCCGCAGCTTTAACATCATAATCACACGCCTGAAGAAGCCGGCTTAAGATGCTTTCCACATCTTCGCCTACATATCCGGCTTCGGTAAGCACGGTTGCGTCCGCAATACAAAAAGGCACGTTAAGCACCTTGGCAATCGTACGGGCAATGAGGGTTTTTCCGGAGCCCGTTTCCCCAACCAGTATGAGGTTCGACTTTTCAATTTCCAAAGAATTCCCGCTCTGTTTATTGGCCTTTTCCTCGTAGGCAATCCGCTTATAATGATTATAAACGGCAACAGATATCGCCTTTTTTGCATCATCCTGGCCGATGATGTACTCATCCAAAAAGGATTTCATCTGAGCGGGCTTCATCAAAGATACTTTTCCCGAACGGGATGCGGCCGTGTTGGTTTCGTCCTCTGTCGTAGCCGGGTTGCCCAACGCCTCATAGCGAATTTTCTCAGCCTGAATGATGCAGCTGTCGCAAATAATCGCCTCTAATCCAGAAACCATCATTTGGGCTTTCGCCTTGGGGGTTCCACAAAAGGAGCAATGTTCGGGTTCGCGTTGGGTTTTTGCCATGTCAAAAAAAGCAGGTTCTTGCTGAAAATTATTCCGCCTTGCGTACGAGCACCTCGTCAATCATGCCGTATTCTTTTGCCTCATCGGCACGCATCCAGTAATCACGGTCACTGTCCGCCCAAACTTGTTCGTAGGTTTTCCCGGTATGTGAGGCAATTATATCATACAGCTCCTTTTTGAGTTTCTGGATTTCGCGGGCGGTAATTTCTATATCGGAAGCCTGACCCTGGGCACCGCCGAGCGGCTGATGAATCATGATGCGGGCGTGCTTGAGGGCGGAACGTTTTCCCGCTTGTCCGGCACACAGAAGAACGGCTCCCATGGAGGCGGCTAAACCGGTACAGATAGTAGATACATCAGGGTTGATGTATTGCATGGTGTCATAGATGCCGAGACCTGCATAAACCGAACCGCCAGGAGAATTCATATATATCTGGATATCGCGTTTGGAGTCGGCGCTTTCCAAAAAAAGTAGCTGCGCCTGCACGACGTTGGCCACGTAATCATCGATACCTGTACCCAGAAAAATAATCCGATCCATCATCAGGCGCGAAAACACGTCCATGGCTACGGCATTCAGTCTGCGTTCTTCAATGATGTTGGGGGTTAAGTTGGTAATGGTATGATCAAGGTAATTGTCCAAAAAAGCGCCGGACATTCCCTTGTGTTTTACCGCATATTTTCTGAATTCATTTCCAAAATCCATGTTGTTCTACTTTTATTGTTTCCAAAAATCGGTGTAATCAACCTCCTGATCAACCACAGAAACCTGATCGCGAAGGTGGGTCAATACTTTCTGTTCGATGATAAATGACCGGATTTTGTTGTATTCCGATTCATTTTCAAGTACATTAAACACTATTTTTTTCAAGCGATCTTCATCATCGGCGGGCATTCCCATTTCGGCCAGTTTACCGACAACCATGCTGCGGGCGTTATTATAAATCTCCTCCTCGCCGGCAGAAAGTTCATGCTTTTCGGCCAAGATCATGCGGATGACTTCCCAGCGGATTCCGTCCCTGTTTTTTTCCAGGTGTTCTTCAGCCGCCTCCGGGGATTCCATTTTTTTGTCGGTATTCATCAGCCATCTTTTGAGAAACGCCTCCGGTAGATTGAAATTCACTTTGGAAAGGATGGCCGCACGGATATCGTTTAACAAGCGCACATCACTTTCCTGCTGCGCATCCCGTTTGAGAATTTCAGTGAGTTCATTCCTAAATTCCTCTTCAGAACTCACTTTTCCTGATCCAAAAAGACGATCAAAAAATGCTTGATTTACCTCTGCCGGAATCTGCCGGCTGATTTCTTTTATCCTAAATCGAAGCTTTTCGGGAAGGGCAGAAACTTCGTCCTCTTTTATACCCATATACATGGATATTTGCCGGGCATCGGAAAACACATCAGATGGCATTACCTCCAAAACCTGGCCTGACGTTGCGCCCCGGAAGAGCTCTTTTGCACCTTCGTTGGCAATCCGATCAAACAAAAAGAAGGCTTCTTTGGAAAAGCCATCCGGAAGCTCGTTGCTCTCCGGGTCAATTTCAAAAAAGGTTCCCGTGATCATATCCCCTTCTTCGGCATTTTCGGCAGATTCATTCGTGCCGTAACGCTTCCGCAGATTTTCGATGTTTTTCTCCAGGGTCTCTGTGTCCACCTTTATCAGTGCCCGATTGAATGAGCCAAGTGCGGAGGATTCCAAATTTACCTGTGGCAACAAACCCAGGTCATAATAAAAAGTGAAGGGCTGTTCCGAGTCCAAATCAACAGGTTGTTGTCTTTCTTCGGAAATGAGCGGCTCACCCAAAAAGCGGATGTTATTTTGGCGTATAAAATCAGTCAGCGCCTGCCCGGCCATTTTGTTTAGCTCTTCGGCAAGAACGGCTTTGCCGTATTTCTTTTTCACCAGTGAGGCGGGTACCATTCCGGGCCGGAAACCGGGCATCTGAATTGTTTTGCCCAACTTGCGAAGGGCACTATCCACAGGTTGTTTCAAATCCTCCTGCTCCAAAGTAACCGCAATTACGGCATTTAATTCATCGATGTTTTCTTGTCTAACGTTCATGCTTTTCTTTATTCAAAAGTACTTGATCAATTCTCAAAAATCGGGCTAAATCGATTGGGCGAATTCCTTACGGCAAAATTGTCAGGCAAATTAAAAAACGGGGAGAAAAACCGACAACCTCCCGTTTTGTAGGCCATTTAGTGTTGGCAGACGGGAGTCTCTGCTTTACAAAGTGCCTCCACTTACCAAAATTTTGTGCGGGCGGAGGGACTCGAACCCACACGCCTTGCGGCACCAGATCCTAAGTCTGGCACGTCTGCCAATTTCGCCACGCCCGCAATGTTTTCTTACAAAGAACGATTTTAAAGGCCCGCAAAGGTAAGGCCTTATTTTACATATTTCAAAACTTGCTCAAAAAAAACATCCCGTTCACGGGCGTGAACGGGATGCTAACCCTAAAAACCAACTATGAAAATTAACCAGTACAAAGGTAAAATAAAATACCGATTACTTCCAAATTTTTTGAAGAGTTTTTTTGACGAATACCGTAGCATGATCTCCGGCCAAGTACAATACGGGTACCAACACCAAGGTAAGGAAAGTGGCAAACGTAAGACCGAAAATCACGGTCCAGGACATAGGACCCCAAAAAGCGGTACTTTCCCCTCCTACATAAATGTTAGGATCTCCCGAAGAAAGAAGTCCTATAAAATCAATATTTAAACCAATAGCAAGCGGAACCAAACCAAGCACCGTGGTAATGGCCGTAAGCAAAACGGGACGAAGCCTTGTGGCTCCTGCCTCCACCGCAGTAACGCGCAAATCCGTCATAGACAAGTTTTCATCATCACTCAGAGCCAATTCCTTTCTTTTACGTTCCCTCAGCAGGTTGGTAAAGTCAATCAGCACAATGGCATTGTTTACAACCACCCCCGCAAGAGAAATGATACCGATTCCGCACATCAGAATCACGAAGTCCATGCGGAAAATCCAAAATCCAAGAAAAACACCGATGGTGCTGAAAAGCACGGAAAACATAATGACAAACGGACTCCAAAGGGAATTAAACTGGGTGACGATGATGAGGAAAATAAGAAAAACGGCAATAAGCAACGCCTTGGTTAAAAAAGCCAAGGACTCCCCTTGTTCCTCCTGCTCTCCGGTAAACTTATAGGTATACCCCTCCGGCATGGGAAACTCAGACAGGAGTGCCTTATATCGGGCTACGATTTCATTGGCATTGGCACCTTCCTTCACGTTGGAAAAAATGGAAACCACCCTGTCCATATCCTTCCGTTTTACGGAACCGAATGACGAGGTATATTGTACCTTGGCAACTGCCGAAACAGGTACCTGGCTTATTTGTCCGTTAGACGGATTGCGGAAAGTAATCCGCATATTCATTAGACGATCCAGGTTGTAGCGGTCTTCCGGACGAAGACGAAGTTGAATTTTATAATCATCCTCACCCTGTTTAAACTTACTCACTTCCTTTCCGAAAACAGACGTACGCAAGGCCATGCCCACGGAATAAGTAGACACCCCATAACGCCGAGCAGCCTCATTGTCAATCAGCACGGTCATTTCAGGCTTGCCAAGCTCCAAATCCGACTTTAATTTATCTACCCCGGAGACGCCTGCCTCTTCCAAATAAGAAATCATGCGTCCGGTTACGGCGGTAAGGCTGTCAAACCGTTCGCCCGATATTTCAATGTTGATGGGCGGTCCCACCGGGGGGCCGTCCCTGTTTTTCGCGACGGTAATTACCGCCTCCGGCACATCCTGCACCGCGGCGCGGATATATTCCATTACTTCGGCGGTGGAAACTTTAGAAATTTTAACCCGATCCTCGTAGGAAAGAAACGAAACGGTTATTCTAGATTTGTGCGGAGAGGCCCCCATCTCCACCACCCCGTTTCCGGGATCGGAGGTGCCCTCGCCCACTTGGGCAATTACCGCCTCCACGATGCCGGCATTGGGTTTAAGCGCCTCGGTGATCTTCTCCTCCAATTCACGCGTAACACGATCAGTAGTTTTTATGTCGGTACCCAAGGGCATTTCAACGAAAACATTCACGTATTTGGGATCCGTATCGGGGAAAAAAAGCACCTTCGGACTGCTGCCGAAATAACCGACCATGGCCACCAGCATCAGCACAAAAATACCCCCGATAAGCGCCACGGGACGCCACGCAGTCAGAGACCACGTCAGAAACCGGCGGTATCCATTTTCTACCCTAACCATCGTCACATATTGAAAGTGTTCAGCCACGGGCAAAATCAGGAAACGATATACCACACCCAGAAGTGCCAGTACGATAATCAGACTTCCCAAGGGCTTTACCACAAACAGAGCCACAACGCCCAGCACTAAAAAAATTAGGGTGTTTCGCCAAAACTTGCGGGCGGGACTGCGGTATCCTTTCTCGTCTAACCGCATAAATTGCGCCGTAAGAACCGGATTCACCACCAAGCCCACAAACAAAGAGGCCGACAAGGTAATCATGAGCGTAATGGGCAGGTATTTCATAAACTCTCCCATGATGCTGTCCCAGAACAGTAACGGTAAAAATGCGGCCACCGTGGTTGCCGTGGAGGAAATAATGGGCCAGGCCACCTCGCCGACACCAAACCGGGAAGCGTCTCTTTTACTGAGCCCTTCGGAATACAGCCTGTACACGTTTTCCACTACCACGATCCCGTTATCCACCAACATCCCCAGAGCCAAAATGAGCGAGAAGAGCACCATCATATTGAGCGTGGTGCCGAGCATACTCAGCACCCAGATACCCAAAATCATGGAAAGCGGAATGGCCACACCCACGAACAGGGAGTTCCTCAACCCTAGAAAAAACAATAAGACCAAAACAACCAGAACAACTCCTGAAATAATGCTGTTCTCCAGATTCATCACGGTACTTTCGGTCTCCAGGGACTGGTCGTTGGTTATTACCACCTGCATATCTTTAGGCAGCTTTGATTTTTTAGCTTCCGCCAAAAAGTCTTTTACATTCTTAGCACCGTTAATCAAATTTTCACCGGATTTTTTCTTGATGTCGAGCATCACCACGGGTTTCCCGCCAAGGCGCGCGAAACTGGTAGGTTCTACGGGTCCGAAGGAAACCTTGGCCACATCGCGCAAAAACACGGTGCGTTGCTGTTCATCTTTGATGATGATATTTTCCAATTGGGCAGGTTTGGTAAATTCTCCGTCTACCCGCAAGGTGCGGCGGTTCATGTCGTCGCCCCTGATAGAAAGAATATCACCCGCGGAAAGGGAGAGGTTCTCGGTTTTAACCGCATTTTCAATATCCGAAAAAGTAATTTTCATGCTTTCCATCTGCATGAGATCCACGCTTATTTCCACTTCCTTCTCCAAAAGTCCACGGATAGCGACTTCACTTATCTCCGGAAATTTTTCCAGCTCTTCCTGAAGATAATCCGCATATTCTTTAAACTCGTCGAAGGTAAAATCTCCGCTGAGGTTTACGTTCATGATCGGAAACTCAGAAAAGTCCATCTCGAAAATGTTAGGCTCCGCAGGCAAGTCCTGGGGAAGATCCGACTTGGCCTTATCCACCTTGTCTTTTACATCCTGCAATGCCACTTTCGGATTCACGTCTGAATTAAACTCAACCACGATGGTGGCATAATCCTGAATAGATGTGGATTTAAATTTTTTGACATTTTTAAGTGTTTTCAGCTCCTTCTCAATCGGCCTCACAATCAGATTTTCCATATCGGCCGGCGAATTACCCGGATAAGGAACCCCGATATAAATGGTAGGTTGAACGATTTCGGGAAAACTCTCGCGCGGCATGGACAAATAGGACAAAAGCCCCATGACTGAGATGATAAAAACAAGTACATAAACACTTGTTTTATTGTTGATGGAAAACGTGGAAAGTGTAAACTCTTTATATTTTCCGTGCACGGATTGTGTGTCTTTAGGTTCGCTCATATCCAAAACATTGTTGAATTAATGTGTCCGTAAATCAAGGATTGATTACCTTCACCGAAGCGCCTACGGAAACCGACTTGAGGCCTTCGCTGATAATTTGTTCCCCACCGTTCAATCCGGAGAGGATTTCAGTAAACCCTTCGGACACCTCTCCCGTTTCAACCGGAATGCGCTTAACCACTCCGGCTTCCACGACATCTATAAATGTACCCTCCTGCTCAAACCGGATCAAATCGGTCGGAACCGAAATCGCCTCCTTGTTTTTGTAGGTAACGATTTTTACCACGGCGAGCATGTTGGGCTTCAAAAACTCTCTTCCTGATTTGGAATCAGGATCCACCACCAAATTGAATGTGCGGTTGGCCACATCAATCACCTGGCCTACGGAACGGATGCGCCCGGAAACTACCCTTTCCACGGCGGCCAATTTTACTCCTACCGAGTCCCCGTTTTTGAACTTGCCTACAAAGCGTTCGGGTATGTCGGCCACGATTTTCACGCGGTCGTTATTCACCACGCGCATCACGGGCATCCCCGGCCCGGCCATTTCACCCGGGTTGAGGTAAATTTTATCTACCGTGCCCGAAATGGGTGAGCGTAAAGCCGCTTTACCCTGCTGGGCACGAAGGCTTTCCATCCGTTTTTCTAAGTTTTCCTTTTGATTTTTGGCCTGCAGGTATTGCATTTCAGAACCGATTTTCTGATCCCACAGATTTTTTTGTTTTTGGTAAGCCGTAGTGGCCAAATCAAGTGCATTTTCTACTTCATAAATCGTTTTTTGAATCAACTCATCATCAAAGTTGGCGAGCACCTGTCCTTTGCTTACCGTCTGACCTTCCTTCACCGAAAGGCGGGTAATCCGACCACCCACCTCGGAGCCGAGGTTAATGTTTTCTTCGGAAGACACTACCCCCTGAAACTCGGCAAAAGAAAGAAACACGCCGGTGCGCGGAGCTGTCACTTTCACCGATACGGGAACTTCGGCAGAGGTGTCTTTGTCGCCCAGTTCTTTTTCCAGCAATGCTATTTCGGATTCAAGTTTGGCTTTCTCCGCGCGGAGTTCATCCAGTTTTTTCATTTTGGCATCAGGAGTATCGGAGGGGCCACCGCAAGAAAAAAACGAGACCGTCCAAACCCCGATGAAAAAAATGGCAAAAGCAGATTGTCTAAATTTTTGATTTGTAGTCATAAGAATAGCTTGTTATAAACGGTTCGTGATACGATCAAATTCGAGTTTGTAATTAATAAGATTAAAGAGCGTGTTGTAATACGCGCCAAGAGTTTGCAGGTATTGGTTTTCTGCATTGGTAAGCTCAAAACTGCCGATAAGACCTTCCTGAAATTTCACCCGGTTGGTGGTTCTGATTTTATCGGCCAGTGCCAGGTTGGCCTTGTCGTTTTGAAGCGTTTGCCAAGTATTCACATAATTCATGCGGGCATTCTCATATTGCACCTTTAGCCCCTCTCCCGCCATCTCCTTACGGATTCCGGCTTTCTGCCATTCATAAAACGCTTTTTTGTAGGAAGAATAACGACTGAGAGAAGAAAAAATAGGGACGTTGAGGGAAAATCCTACGAGGGCGCCTCCGGCGTAGAATGTATTGTTGTTGCCGAAAAGAACCGGCTGCCGCTTGTCATTGGAAAACCCGTTATAACTGTAAGAGGCGAACGCACGAAGCGAAGGAAACGATTTGGACATTTCCAGATTTTTGTTTTGACGGTTTACGGTATGCAATTTATCCAAAATGCGCATATCGATGTTGTCGCTTAGGTCAGGAAGTTTGTTGCCGCCATTTAGGATAAACTCATCCGGAACTTCGGCATTCAGCGTATTGAAATCATCGGAAAGAGAAATCGGCTGATCAACGGGAAACCCCATCTGCATCTTTAAGCCGCGTTCGGCGATTTCGGCATTGGAACGGGCTTTGATAAGTGTATTGCGGGTTATGTCCACGTTGAGTTTGACCTGTTCTCCATCCAAATTTTCGCGAAAGCCTTCTTTCACATACGCTTGTGTTTCTATGAGCACCCTCTCCAGGTTGGCGAGTGCCCCTTCCAAAACACTTATATTCTGCCTGAGAATAAGCACCTGATAGTAGGCCCGGGTAACGCCCTCTTTCACTTCAAGGTCGGTTTTGGCCTTCTGTTCGAGGGAAAGTTCTTTGAACGTTTTTCCGGCCATAACCCCCAAAATGTAACTTCCGTCCAAAAGCGTCATGGAGCCATTAACCTGCATCGTCATGGTACTTGGCGGCGTCGCCTCCAACTGCACAAACTGTCCCGAACCGGGATTCTGGAAGTCGGGCAGAAGAAACACCTGCGGCTGCACGTTGAAGTTATAGCCCACCGAGCCGTTTATCTGCGGAAGCCCATAGCCCAATGCCTGATTGTACTGGGCTTTGGAAATTTCATACTCTTTGAGAGCCAGCCGGGCATTGTGGTTGTTTTGCACGGCATATTTTCGGGCATCTTCCAACGAAAATGCCTGCTGCGACCATGCTGAAACAGTCGTAACCGCAAGGACAGCGCCAAAAAACAAGATCCGTTTTCCTTTTTGTATCTTTCTCATACTTGTTTTTTATCTGTTTGAACCAATTCCAATAACAACTTTTTACCTTTTTCGTTGCAGATTCCGCTGGCATGGTAGGTAAAAAACTCTCGGAAAATCTCCGCAAAGGAGTATTCCCGCTCTGGGAGCATGCCCTGCTGTAGCAAGTTATTTACCGAATGGGAATAAATGGCGGCTATGATTTCCACATTCATGCGGTCGCGGTAAATACCCTCGCTGATTCCGCGGAGCAGGTTGGCCTTCATAAGCTCGGTGACCGCTCCATTTTGAAACTGCTCTACCAGCGCCCATACATCTCCGTGGTATTTACGCAAATCATAAATAAGCGCCGGGGGAAGATCGGAGAAAGAGGACAGCACCATCTTTGAAATCTGATAATATTCCTCAATAGCCGTGGAAGCCTGTTGTTTGATGCGCACCGACTCGGAAGCGTGACGGGCCAAAAATTCCTCAATGATGGATCCGATCAGATGATTTTTGTTTTCAAAAAAAGAATACAGGGTCTTTTTGGAAATTCCGGCCTCTTTGGCCACATCGTCCATGGTGATGCTCTTCAGGCCATACCGTTTAAACAAGCCTGTGGCAACCTCTAATATGCGTATCTGCTTTTCTTCCATTGGGACGGCAAAGGTAAAAAACGGTGGAAACATTTTTGTTAAAAAACGTTTCTTTGGTTTTTTTGTTCACCAGGTGGTCTTTTTTTTCCCGAAACCTAATTCGTTACAAGCCCGAAAGGATCCTCCCGCTGAAGGAGCATTGCGCTTGTCTGTTTTAAATTTCTCTTAAAGTAGGGTCCAAATGCGTTGTTAAGCCTCGGGGATTTGTACTTTCGTTCTTCCCATGTCAAAAATCAAGTACATATACAACCCCAAAACGTTGCAGTATGAGCCCGCCAAGCCCACGCTGAATGAGCGACTGAAGAGACTGGGTTGGACCGTTGCCACGGGAATGGCCTTTTCGGCCGTGGTAATTGCCGTTGCATGGCAATTTTTCCGTTCACCGCAACAGATAAAAGATTCACGCGAGGTGGAAGCGCTGAAGCTGAATTATGAGCTGATGAACAAGCGGATGGAGTTGGCCGAAAAAGTTCTAGAAGACCTTACCCGCCGTGACAATGATGTGTACAGGGCCGTTTTTGAGGCAGAGCCGATTCCCGAAGAAATCCGCGGAGCTGGAATAGGCGGAGCCGACCGTTATGAAAAATTTAAAGGATACGATAATGAAAAACTGATGCGCGAAACGGCTGAACGGCTTGATGGTCTTTCGCGCAGGCTGGTGGTACAGTCCAAATCGTATGACCAATTGTTTGAACTGGCCAGGCGCAAAGAAGAACTTCTGCGCTCCATGCCCGCCATCATGCCCATAAAAGTGAGCGATCCAGAGCAAATTGCTTCAGGTTTCGGTTACCGCGTACATCCCGTATTTAAAACAGAACGTTTTCATGCGGGAGTCGATTTCACGGCACCCATAGGCACGCCCATTTATGCCACTGGAAATGGGGTGGTAGAAAGGGCCGACAGTGAATCGGGGGGCTACGGAAATTGTGTACAGATCCGCCACGGATTCGGATTTCTGACCCTGTATGCCCACTTGTCGAAAATACTGGTTACGCCGGGCCAGAAAGTAAAACGCGGCCAGGTAATCGGCTTGCTGGGCAATACGGGATTAAGCACCGGGCCTCACTGCCACTATGAAGTACACCGAAACGGGGAGCCCGTGAATCCGGTGGCCTATTTTATTGCCAACCTCACGCCGGAAGAATACACCAAGATCACACGCTCGGCGGTGAATCCTTCCCAATCATTCGATTAGGCATATTTGACGGATTTCAAAGTCTGTTTTAAAAAAGCCATTTCAAAACGGAAAAACTGCCGGTACCTTTTTGCGGTATTCCCTGTAAGCATCGCCAAAATAGCCGATGAGCTTTCGTTCTTCGAGCCAAATGCCCACCGGCAGATAAATAAACACAACAAGGCAAAAGGCCCATACGTGACGCGTGGGATAAGCCGCCATAAACGAAATTGACAATACGACCACCGACAGATAAATCGGGTGCCTCACATAGGCATTAAGACCGGAAAGATTGAGCTTGACTTCACCATGAATCTCCTTCGCGCCCGGCTTAAGCCGATCGGTGCCCAGAAACTCGGCCGGATCATAATTTCTGAAAGAAAAATAGAGCAAAACCGTTCCGCCCAAAAGCCCCATTCCCCCTAATACACGAAGCCGAAAAGGAAGCTCCACCACGGGAGAAAACCCGGGAGAGAAGATGTTCCATAACAGAATTCCGAGGCCTAAAAAAGATATCAAATTATAGAGCAGGCGGTGGTATTTTTCCTCACCGGGAAAAAGGCGGTTGAGCTTCCCCTTGATTCCTTCATCGGCAAGAAACGAATGAAGAAAAAAGTATGCGGCACAGATGGAAGAAAAAAGGGTAAGCTTCATATGCAAAATAGGGTGCCGTTATGCTTAAAAGAGTAAATGATGGTTTATCTTTCGCGATGCGGGTCTTTTCAAAACTATTTGTACTTCTACTATGCTATTAAGGCACGCCAACGGATGAAAACCAATCACAAAAAAAGCGCCTTTACTTCTTCAGAAAGGGTTTGTCCATGCAGTTTGTAAAATACCCGCATGAGCGTAAGCACGTCCTTTTCGCAATAAGTAACGATGCGCGGCAAATCCCCGTCTCGGTAAAAAACACCGTACACCATGCTGCCGTCTATATCATCCTTGGGCGTGGGAATGTCGAAGACAGCCGAAAGCAGATCCAGCGAAACAAAACTTTTATAATCGCCGAATTTCCACATATCCATCGTGTCGAAATGAGTCACCTCCCACGGTTTTTTACCGGCGATATTCAGTACGGAGGGAATGGGAACCCCATTTACCAGCATGCGGCGACAGAGATAAGGAAAGTCAAACTCTTTCCCATTGTGGGCGCACAGATGCGTAAGGCGGGCCGACTTGTCAAGTAGAGAGGAAAATTCCGTAAGCAAGGCTTTTTCATCGGTTCCCGAAAACGATTTAATGCGCGCCTCAGGAGCTGCCCCACCCGTAATATAACCCACCGAAATACAGATAATCTTGCCAAATTCGGCGTAAATGCCAGCTCTCTCATATAACACATCCGGACCCGTTTCATCGTCCTTTTTTCGAAGGAGTGATGCTTTGCGATCCCAATGCGCTTTCCACGAGGCGGGCAATTGCGCGTACTCAGAAAACTGCGGAACTGTTTCAATGTCTAAAAACAAAATCTGTTCGGGGTTTACGGGAAACATAGCATTTGGTTTTGGGTAAAATTAATAAAATTAGCCACCAGTCAAAAAAACGAAAAATAAAAGAAACGCGAATATGTTACAAGGAGTAAACCGAAGCACCCGTTTATAACAAAACGATTAGGAACACGCCCTGCCGAAACGGGCAAATACCTCGCGGTTGAGCGCCTCCCGGTGATTTGGATGCGCAATGCGGACCAATGCGCAGGCACGCTGGAAAAAATTTTTCCCATACAAATCCGCCACGCCATACTCCGTGACCACGTAATGCATGTGAGCACGGGTGGTTATTACGCCGGCTCCCGTTTTCAGATGAGGCACTATTTTCGACTCCCCCCCGGCTGTTACCGACAACATGGCCATGATGGGTTTTCCGCCTTCGGAAAGCGAGGCCCCGCGCATAAAATCGAGCTGCCCGCCCACACCGGAATACTGGTACATGCCCAGAGAATCGCTGCATGCCTGTCCGGTAAGGTCTATTTCCAGGGCCGAATTGATGCTCACCGCCCGTGGGTTGGTGCGGATTACCGCCGTATCGTTCACATAATCGATGTCCAAAAACGCCACCTGAGGATTGTCGTGCACGAAATCATACAATTTTCGGGAGCCTGCCGCAAAACCGGTGACGATTTTTCCCCGGTGTTTTTTCTTATATTGGTTGGTGATGACACCCGATTCCACCAAAGGTAGAATGCCGTCGGAAAACATTTCGGTATGAATGCCGAGATCTTTATGACCATGCAGGCAGGAAAGCACGGCATCCGGAATGCTGCCGATGCCCATCTGCAGACAAGATCGGTCATCGATAAGCCCGGCACAATGACGCCCGATGGCAAGAGTTTCCGGAGAAAGCTCAGCGGAGTAGTTTACCTCAGGCAAAGCCTCATTCACCTCCACGAGGGAATCTATCTGCGTATAATGCACTATGCCGTCACCCAGTGTACGGGGCATTTGCGGATTTACCTGCGCGATGATATATTTGGCACTGCGCAAAGCCGAGCGGACGATATCCACGGAAACGCCCAAGGAACAGAATCCGTGTTTGTCGGGTGGAGAGACATGAATCAGGGCGACGTCGACAGGCAGCAAACCCCTGTCAAAGAGACGAGGGATTTCACTGAGAAAAACTGGCACGTAATCCCCGTGCGGACCGTTTACCCAGCGACGCACATTGCCCGAAACAAAAAGCGAATTGAAGAAAAAACTTTCGCCAAGGACCGGATCGGAAAATAAGTCATCGCCGAAAGTGCTGATGCTCAACAGCTCCACGTTCCGCAACTCAGAAGCCCGAGCCGTTAATGCCCGAACCAGGTGCAACGGCGTAGCAGCACTGCCCTGAATGAAAACCCGTTGTCCGCTTTTCACCACTTGCAGGGCTTCGGATGCGGCAGTGTAGGTTGGATGGTCACTCATACCTTACAATGTTACGAAAAACAGCCGATACGGATTCGATCAAAAAACCGGCTGAATACTGCTCATCGGTTTGGATTTCTGGCGGTCAACGCACTAATTGTTTTACAATAAGTCTTTATGTTTTATAAGGAACCTTGAAGACCGAACCCTAAACTATAGCCTAATGCAAAGCAGAAAAACACCCTGAAGCAAATAACCCATCTCGGTAAAATTAAACACCTTTGTGCATAATGAAAGACATTCTGCTTTCCATTGTGATACCCGTGTATAACGAGGAAAAAAACATTCCGCTTATTTACGGACGGTTGTTGCCCATTTGCGAAGCCTCGGCCGAAGGCTCCTTTGAACTCATTTTTGTAAACGACGGAAGCCGGGACGCCTCTGAAAAAATCATCGGCGAATTGGCCTCCAAAAACCCCGCCGTGAAATATATTTTCCTGAGCCGCAATTTCGGCCACCAACAGGCCGTATCCGCGGGGCTGGACTATGCAAAAGGATTATACACGGTAATCATGGACGGCGATCTGCAAGATCCGCCGGAATTGATTCCGGAAATGCTCAACAAGGCGAAAGAAGGTTTTGAAGTTGTCTATGCCCGAAGAAAAGCACGAAAAGGCGAGTCTGCTTTCAAAAAAATTACGGCAAGGTGGTTTTACCGCCTCCTAAGAAAATTAACCCAGATAGAAATCCCGGTGGATACGGGCGATTTCCGATTGATGCACCGAAAAGTAACCGACGTGGTGAAGCGGATGCCCGAAAAAAACAAATTCCTGCGCGGGCAGGTGGCCTGGGTTGGCTTTCGGCAAGGATATGTGGAGTATGACCGTGATCCTCGGATTCACGGAAATTCCGGATATCCGACGGGAAAAATGATCCGGTTTGCCCTGAACGGCATCACGGGATTTTCAGATATCCCATTGAAATTGGCAACATGGCTGGGCTTTTTGGTATCCGGTATCTCCGTAATCATCGGTTTTTATGCGTTATATAGCCGTTTTGTCATAAAAGAATATGTACCCGGATGGGCCAGTCTCATGCTAAGCATGCTTTTTTTGGGCGGCGTGCAACTCATCTGCCTAGGCATTATCGGGGAATACCTCAGCCGCATGTATCATGATATTCGAAATCGGCCGCTGTATGTGGTACGCGAAACAAATACGGAAACCCCTAACGCCGCATAGACTCTCTTATCCGCTCTGGCCCGATTAATCAAGCCACGGAAACATAAACGTAATATCCGGAAGGGAAGTAACGCATCTTCCCTTCATAAAAAAGGAAATCCGGATACTCAATGATGGAAAAATAACGATCCTTAAAGCGGGAGTCGTCCGATAAAATATATAACAAACTCCAACGCCCGTGCAGATGAATGAACTCGGGTTGTTTTTCCTGCAAAATCCAATCACCCAAAGCAGGGCTATTATTTAGGCGCAGGGCAATTTCCTTATCGCTCAGGCCGGCGGCATCCATAATCCAGTCATCAGTAAAAAAACATGAACCAGATAGACCACAAAGGGCATGAGGCCAAAAAGAATCTTGCCCACAGGTTAAAGAATAAAGCGCATCAACATGAAACAAAACTAGCCATTCCCGAAAATGCGGAGCGACTGCCTGGATTCAAAAACCCCGGAGGCCTTGTTCGCTTTCCGAAACTGAGCGAATTCATCAGCAGGATACATGGTTGAAAACACCTCCGGTTTCAAGCGTACATCCTTGTTCAGGTAAATTTTACCTCCGCAATCGGTTACCTCACGATCCAGTTCGTCCAACAGGGGAAACAAGTTTTTTGTTATGGCAAAATCCAGTGCGAGCGTGTATCCTTCGGTGGGAAAAAGCAAATGCCGGGCATCTTCTTTTCCGAATACTTTCAATACAGCCAAAAAGGACCCCTGGCCGGAAGCCGCGATGCGGTTGAGGATACTCTTCATGCCTTCGCGCCCGCCTTCGCGTGGAATCACAAACTGATATTGGGTAAATCCGCGCTTGCCGTAAATGCGGTTCCAATGCTTCACCGAATCAAGCGGATAAAAATACGGATCGTAATGAATAAGGGAATCATGTTCTCCCGAGGGCGCTTTGTGATAATAGAGAAAATTAAATGCCTTTACGGAAAATGTATTCAGGGCGAAGGAAGGAAAATCAAAAGGCACATTCAAACGGGGTTCGCGATGCAGTAGAAACGGATGTTTTTTTTCTTTGGCATTGAGCTGATCAGGAAGCGCATGTTCGCCTAAATATAACAAACTGCGGCCCATGTTTTTCCCACGCGTAAGGCAATCTATCCACGACACGCTGTAAGTGTAATCATGGTGCTCGTCAAAAAGATCGAGGATGTGATCCAGGTTTTTCGCCTTAATGCTTTTTTGGCGGATGTAGGCGGTTTGTACCCGTTTCAGAAAAAACGAGGCGCGTAAAATAATCCCCGTGAGCCCCATGCCGCCGCAGGTGGCCCAAAACAATGCGGCATTTTCGTTACGCGAGCATGTTTTGACGATGCCCTCGCCCGTAAGCAGGTCAAATGAATCCACATGCCGGCTGAAGGTTCCTTCTCCGTGGTGATTTTTTCCGTGAATATCACCGGCGATGGCGCCTCCCACCGTAATGTACTTGGTGCCCGGAGTAACCGGAAGAAAAAAACCGCGGGGCAAAAACGTGCGGATGATCTCATCAAAACTGACCCCGCTTTCGCAAGTGAGCCTGCCCGACTTCTCATCAAAAACCAAAAACTTGTTCCAGCTCAGGGTAGAAACGATTCGTTCGCCGAGTGCCGAATCTCCGTAACAACGGCCCAATCCGCGGGCGATTAACGGACGCGACAAATCAGGCGTAAACTTTTCGGGAGAGGGCGGCTCCATAAATTCCGCTTCCACTACGGGATATTTCCCCCAATCGGTTATCGCTTTTTTAAGAACCATGCATTACATGAGTGAAGATGCTTTTTCCAATGCGGCATCCAGCCCGCCGGGGTTTTTTCCGCCCGCGGTGGCAAAAAACGGCTGACCGCCTCCGCCTCCCTGAATTTCTTTCGCCAATTCGCGGATAAGCTGAACGGCATTCAGTCCCTTGTCTGCAACCAAATCGTCCGACACAAATACGGAAAGCAGCGCTTTTCCATCAGCAACTCCCCCCAAAACGGCTACCAAATTTTTCTCCGTTCTTTTCCATTCAAAACAGATATTTTTCATGGAGTCGGCATCCACCTGCACCCGTTTTGTAAGCAGGCGTATTCCATTCGTTTCACGGGTTTCGGATAGCCATTCTTTCCCGGCCGAGGCCGCTTCTCTGGCTTTATAGCTTTCAAGCGCTTTGCGCAATTCAGCCACTTCTTTGTGCAGATTCTCCGCCTGTTTTACGGGATTTCCCGTGCTTTTCAAGGCCGCTTTCAGCTCGGAAAAAACCTGCAGTTCCGCATGAATATGGGCTTCCGCCCCGGCAGCAGTTACGGCCTCGATGCGACGTATTCCCGCCGCTACGGAGGACTCAGAAACAATTTTGAAGAAACCGATTTCACCCGTATAATGTACGTGAATGCCTCCGCATAACTCCACCGAATAATCCGCTCCGAAAGAAATCACGCGCACCTCGTCGCCGTATTTTTCTCCGAAGAGCATCATCGCTCCCAGGTTTTTTGCCTGTTCTATGGGCAGATTGCGCTTTTCTCCGCGGGCTATGTTTTCCCTGATTTTTTGGTTCACGAGGCGGTCCACGGTGAGCAGTTCTTCCTCGGTAAGTTTGGCCGGATGCGAAAAATCAAAACGAAGTGCATCCGCATTTACCAGTGAGCCGCGTTGTTCCACATGGGTGCCCAAAACTTGACGCAAAGCCGCGTGCAGCAAATGCGTGGCGCTGTGATTGCAGGCGGTGAGACGCCGCTTTTCCACATCGGGTCTTGCCATAAAAACGGCTTCCGCATGTTCGGGGATTCGATCCGTAATGTGGATGATCAATTCATTTTCTTTTTGGGTGTCCAGCACCTGAATGGTTTCATGGGCCGAGACAAGCACGCCCGTATCGCCCACCTGACCGCCGCTTTCTGCATAAAACGGGGTTTCGTCAAGCACGATGTGGCAAAGTTCTTTTCCCTTTACGTTTACCTGACGCACGCGCAAAATATGGGATTCCGATTCAGTATGATCGTATCCGGTAAAGCGGGGCTGGCTGTACGGCCTCACTTCGGTCCAGTCTCCGGCTTTGATCGCCGTGGCCTTCCGCGAACGCTCTTTTTGCTCCGCCAGACTGGCGTGAAACCCAGCTTCGTCAATGTTTAATCCGTGTTCCGCCGCAATGAGACGGGTTAAGTCCACGGGAAAACCAAAGGTGTCAAACAATTCAAATACATCATTTCCCGCAATGGTCGAATTTTCGGCTTTTTCGATGAGCGCAGCCAGGCGGCCGAGTCCTCTTTCCAGGGTGCGCAAAAAACCGGCCTCTTCCTCGCGGATAACCTTCTCAATAAAATCCCGTTGCTGAATGAGCTCCGGAAAGGTTTCACCCATGTTTTCGGCCATGACGGAAACCAACTTCCAAATGAAGGGCTCCCGAAAATTGAGGTAACTGTAACCGTAACGGATGGCACGCCTCAGAATGCGGCGGATGACATATCCTGCCCCTGTATGGGATGGTAACTGTCCGTCAGCAACGGCGAACGCTACAGCCCGCAGGTGGTCGGCAATCACGCGGAAAGCGATATCCGCTTTTTTATCCTCGCCGTAACGCAGACCGCAAAGCGCTTCCACGGAGCGGATGTACGGAGTAAACACGTCCGTATCATAATTGGAGCGCTTACCCTGCAAGGCCATACACAGCCGCTCAAAGCCCATGCCCGTGTCCACGTGTTTGGCCGGGAGCAGACTTAATGAACCATCTGCACTCCGGTTATACTGAATAAACACGTTGTTCCAGATTTCAATCACCTCGGGATGCCCGGTGTTCACCAGCGACTTGCCGTCGGCTTTGGCCCGTTCCTCCTCGGAGCGAATATCCACATGAATTTCGGAGCAGGGGCCGCACGGCCCCTGATCGCCCATTTCCCAAAAATTATCCTTTTTATTACCGCGTAAAATGCGGTCTTCTGCTATATATTTTTTCCAGATGTCATACGCCTCCTGATCAAATTCGAGATTCTCGGAATCGTCTCCCTCAAATACGGTCACGTAAAGGCGGTCTTTATCCAGTTTATAAACCTCCGTGAGCAGTTCCCAAGCCCAAGCGATGGCTTCCGCTTTAAAATAATCACCGAAGCTCCAATTGCCGAGCATTTCAAACATGGTATGGTGATAGGTGTCGTGGCCCACTTCTTCCAGGTCGTTGTGTTTACCGCTCACGCGCAGGCATTTTTGGGTGTCGGCCACACGGGGCTGTTCTACCGGTGCATTGCCCAAAAAGATATCCTTAAACTGATTCATTCCCGCGTTGGTAAACATGAGTGTAGGGTCATTCTTCAACACCATGGGAGCAGAAGAAACAATCGCGTGGCCTTTGGATGCAAAAAAATCCAGAAATGCGCGTCGAATTTGATGGGAGGTCATCATGAATAAAAAAATCTGAGTGGCCAAAGGTAACCAAAATAGGCATGGATTTACCTGCCATAAAGCACGAAAGGCGTTCCTGCGTGGAACGCCTTTCGGCACATGGAATCAATCGGTTTTCCGGGTTTAGGAAAAAAGACCGTTCCGAGAAGAAAGCCCCCTATTCGGGCTTATTGCCGAGCAGAACGAAGTCGCTTACGTGCACCTCGCTTACATAGCGTTTTGCACCATCCTTATCCTCGTAGCTGCGGTTCACGATCTTGCCCTCCACCGCCACTTCGGCGCCTTTGCGCATCACCTTGGCAGCACTCTCTGCCTTACGGCCCCAAATAACCAGGTTGTGCCAGGTGGTTTCGGTTACATACTCGCCTTTGGCGTTTTTGTACCGCTCACCGGTAGCCAGTCCCACGCGGGCCACTTTTCCGTTTCCGGCGAACTCTTTCATTTCGGGCGCTGCGCCCAGATTTCCGATCAATTGCACTCGATTTCTCATGACTCTATTTATATATTAAAGGTTACACGATTACTGTTTTTCCGCAGGGCGGGAAATGATGAGGAATTCGTCCACGCGGATTTCGCTCACATAGCGCTTAGTGCCGCTTTTATCCTCGTAATTGCGGTTCACGATCTTGCCCTGGATGGCCACTTCGGCGCCTTTTTTCATCAGGCGGGAGGCCGTTTCTGCCTGAGCGCCCCACAGTACCAGGTTGTGCCAGGTGGTTTCGGTCACATACTCGCCCTTGGCGTTTTTGTACCGTTCGTTAGTGGCGAGCGACACGCGGGCCACTTTACTTTTTCCGTTAATTTCTTTCATTTCGGGTGCTGTACCCAAATTTCCGATCAATTGCACGTTGTTTTTCATCTTTCTTGTTTTTTGTTTTACGATTATTTTTCGGTTCATGCCGGAAGCGTTGCTGACTTTCGACGGTGCAAAGTTGCGGGGGTCCCAAAAAACAAGTCGGTGATTAACCACTTACTATCGAATGTAACCGACTGCAAGTGTTTGCAAACGCCTTTGGTGCTGATTTTATTGGTTTTTTAAATACTTTCTGCTTTTGGATGAAAATCAAAAAAACGTTTCAATCGAAACAAAGAGTCTTTCAACCTAAACAAAAGTGGTTCCCATGCACTGAAAAAGGAAATTTTTGAAGGACTTTCATCCTGCCTTGGCAAAATCAGGTTTGTCACCAAACAATGCAGCATGCTTTTATTCGAAATCTCCCACTGACAGACATTTCTCATAAGGAAAAACAACAGCGCCAAAAGGCATAAATATGTACCTTTGACTACCGATGAGACAAAAACGAAACGGAAAATTGGCCGCCTTTTTCAGGCGACTTAGGTATAAATACCGGTTCCGCATTTTTAATGAAACCACCTTTGAGGAGGTTACCTCGTTTCGCCTTTCGCGCATGAATCTGTTTGTGGCCGGGGGCGTGTTCAGTATTTTCATGATTCTCATCACCACCGTAATCATTGCCTTCACACCGCTGCGGGAATACATTCCCGGATACGGCAGCGTATCCGAACAACGCAAGCTCTTGGCGCTTTCGGCATTGGCCGATTCCATGGAAACCGAATTGCTGTATAAAGATTTTTTCATTCAAAACATGCAAAATCTGGTATTGGGCAAACAACCCGTGGAAACCTTTCAGGCTTTTAAAGACTCGGCGGTGAACTACCGGGAAATACCCAACATCAGATCGAAAGAAGATTCGCTTTTGCGCGCAGAGATTACCGAAGAAGGCTTCAGCCAAGCCGGCGGCAAAATATCGGCCAAGGGCCAAAAAGTCTTTTTCCCCCCGGTAAAAGGAATGATCAGCGCGGGATTCAATCCTGCAAAAAACCATCCGGCCTTGGACATCACCGGTCCAAAAAATGAAACGGTGAAAGCCGCTGCCGACGGCACGGTGGTCATGGCCTCTTTCACGGCAGAAACGGGGCACGTTATTATCGTGGCCCACGGCGATGAATTTATCTCGGTTTATAAACATAATTCCACCCTGCTCAAAACACAGGGCGATTATGTAAAAGCGGGGGAGCCGCTCGCCTTCATGGGAAATTCCGGAGAGCTCTCATCGGGGCCCCACGTACATTTTGAACTTTGGTGGAAGGGAAAACCGGTTAATCCGGCAGATTATATCCTATTTTAGTTATGGGAATAAAATCGTTGGTCATAGGTCCGCTTGCCCGTCTCGCGGCCCGCAGAATAAGAAGGACTGCGGCAAAAGCCGATAAAAATCAGGATCACATTTTTCAATCCCTTCTTAAAAAGGGTAGAAAAACGGACTTCGGAAAAACGCACGGATTTGAAGACATTCACACGTACGAGGCATTTAAAAACCGGGTTCCCGTACGTGAGTATGAGGAGCTGAAGCCCTGGTTTGACCGCACGGCAGATGGCGAGCCGGATGTGCTGTGGCCGGGGAAACCCCTGTATTTGGCCAAAACGTCGGGCACCACATCCGGTGTAAAATACATTCCCATCACCAAAGATTCAGCCCCTACCCACGTGGCTTCGGCGCGCGATGCCGTGTTTTTGCACATGGCTCACACTGGAGACTTTTCCGTCATGGACGGACGCATGATTTTTCTTTCGGGAAGTCCCGAGTTGGAAGATAAAAACGGAATACTCACCGGGCGGCTCAGCGGGATATCCAACCACCTGATTCCGGCCTGGCTCAAAAAAAACCAGGTTCCCTCCTGGAAAACCAACTGCATTGACGACTGGGAAGAAAAGGTAGATGCCATCGTAAAGGAATCTGTTTCCTTAGATATGCGGCTTATCAGCGGAATTCCCGCGTGGGTACAGATGTACTTCGAACGGTTGTTGGCCGCCTCGGGAAAAAGTACCATCCGTGAACTGTTTCCCCATTTTTCATTGTTTGTTTACGGCGGGGTAAATTATGAACCATACCGGGCCAAACTGGAAAACCTGATGGGGGGAAAAATGCCTTCGGTAGAAACATATCCCGCTTCAGAAGGATTTATCGCCTTCAGCGATCCCGCAGCCGGGGAAGGCCTTCTTCTGCTTACGGACAATGGCCTATTTTATGAATTCATCCCTACGGAAGAATACTTTCAGGAAAAGCCGACGCGCCTAAAGCTGAATGAAATTGAACTTGGAAAAAATTATGCCCTTGTCCTCTCCTCCAACGCCGGCCTTTGGGCCTATTCCATTGGGGACACGGTAAGGTTTGTATCTAAAAATCCTTACCGCTTACTGGTTAGCGGACGTATCAAACATTTTATTTCCGCCTTCGGCGAACATGTCATCGGAGAAGAGGTGGATTATGCAATGAACAAAGCCTGTGAGGAACACGGAGTGCAAATCGTAGAGTTTCACGTAGCGCCGAATATGCAGCCGGCCGAGGGTGAACTTCCCTGCCATGAATGGTTTGTGGAGTTTGCCGTTCCGCCGTCAGACATGCAGGCCTTTCGCATGACGTTGGACTCGTTTCTGCGCATGAAAAACCCCTATTATGACGATTTGATTGCGGGAAACATTCTACAGCCGGCAAAAATCAGTCCAATGCCCAAGGATACTTTTGTGCGATACATGAAAAAAATAGGAAAACTGGGCGGTCAAAACAAGGTGCCGAGATTAGGCAACGACCGGAAACTGGCGGATCTGCTTTAACCTGAACGAAGTCTTTCAATTCACGCTCAAAAGCCGGGAAACAACCACCAAGGCAATGGCAGAGAGATACCAAAGTGGCAAAGGCTTATTGATAGAACTGTTTTTAAATGCCGACGTGCGTCGATAAGTAGTTTCATTTACAACGAGCGAAACCAGACAAGCTAATACGCCGGCCCATAAAAACAAGGAAGAGTATTGCCTGGATGTGATGCGCGCCGAAGGCGAAATAATGAACAAAAGAACAAAAAAGAGAAGCAATGGAATTACCGTAACGCTGGTCAGGTAAAAAACACGGAATACAGGATCTTTTATGATTTCTGTAGACGGGGCCATGCTCAAAAACCGTTTTACACGGCCAACCCCCAATAATATTAATATAAGCGACAATACCAATCCGAAAAGAGGAAGGTAATCGGGCGACCACCTTAAATACACAAACAGTGAGGACATTGGGCCACTTTCCTTATCCATGTAAGATGTCCAAAAGCTACCGCCCAAAATAGAAAAACTGAAAAATGAGGTCCACAGAAAAAGCAACTTTCTTAAGTCCTTTTTTTTACTGTATTTTTTGTATAGTCTAAAAAAGAAGATAGAAATACTTAGAAGCAAAACGGGTTCGGTCCAAAGAAGATACGTGATTCTTTTTACGTTTTCTTTCGTCATAACGGGCATTTTTTTGAAAGAAAAAAACCCGGCATCAAAATCAAAAACAAGCCGAAAGCCCATCAGGGAGCCAACCAAATAATTGGAGACATCCAACAAAATATTGAGGCTGAAAAAAGCAACAATCATCATGGTTAAGGAATTCAAAATCCAAAAACCATAGCGAGGCGAATTGGGAGTTTCAACTACTGCCATTTTTGCTAAAATGTGACCAAGTGTACGGAAAATTTTTAAATCACATCAAAAGAGGCAGAAAGGTCAAACATCAGATCCTCTCCCGTAAATGGGTGAATAAATGCCATGCGTACGGCACAGAGACAAATGGCTTGTATTCCCAAACCTTGCGATGCTCCATAATACATATCGCCCCAAACAGGATACTTCATAAACGCCGCCTGGGCACGGATTTGGTGATACCTTCCCGTTTTCAGCCGAATTCGGACCAATGTACTCTCTGTTCCCTTTTTTACCACGCGCCATTCCATGAGGCAGGATTTATACCCCGGCAACTGTGTTGCTGAGATGTGGGCCCTTTTTTGTGAGTTGTCCTTCAATAAAAAATGCGCCCAGATTCCTGCCGCTTCCTCGATCGTTCCCTCCAATAGCGCTTCATATTCTTTGTGTATCTCTCTTTTCTCCTGCATGGAATTCAGGCGCCGCAGCGCACCGGGTGTTTTCGCCAACAGAACAAGACCGGCGGTGGGTCTGTCAAGGCGGTTTACCGGCTGCAGTAATCGCGGGCTTTTTTCCGACGACGACAAAATGGCACGAACCTGCGCCAACAAGTCCGGGTGTCCCAGGCGATCCGGCTCGGTCTGTAAACCGTGTGGTTTATAGACCACCACAAGCCGGGAGTCTTCAAAAATAATGCGTACCCTGTCGGACATGCGGCAAAGGTACGCAGGATCCAAAGGAGAGAGGGGCAAAACCCCAAAACAAATTACGCCTGTTTTAACCTTCCTTGAAAGAAAAAATTTGGAACTTGGGCAGGATGTTGTAAACTTTGACATGGATTTAGTTAAATCTGCCTTTTGAAACACCCCCCTATCCATGAAAAAGTTTATCTTCTGTTTCTCTTCCCTATGG
>CAYYRB010000001.1:27256-51908 GCA_964473995.1 uncultured Candidatus Competibacteraceae bacterium
CAGTCTACCGGGCAATCGCAAAAAAAATCGTTCAAAATCAGCCTGGATTATGCAAACCCCGACAGGCGCATCTTGGGTTATCGCTCCATGAAACTCAACAACGAAGCCGGTGACCCTTCTTTTCTTCGCGAAGTTTTTTACCTGCACCAAATCCGAAAGCATATTCCCGCGGCCAAGGCCAATTTCGTACATCTTTATCTCAATAACCAAGACTGGGGAATTTATCCTAATATTCAGCTGCTGAATAAAGATTATCTGAAAGAATGGTTTTTGAGCAACAACGGAGCCAACTGGCGGGCAGACGATCCCACGCCGACTCCTCCCGGGCCGGGAGGCGGAGGCCCCCAATGGGGTGATGGAACGGCTGCTTTAAATTATTTGGGAGCAGACACCGCATTGTATCAGGAATATTACACCCTGAAGAGTTCCGAAATCCCCGACTCCTGGAACAGGCTGGTTGCAGGATGCAATGCCCTGAACAACACTCCGTCCGCAGATTTGCCCAATGTACTTCCCAACTATTTTGATGTGGACAGGGTGTTGTGGTTTCTCGCATCGGAAATCGCCTTCTCAGATGATGACAGCTACATCATGAAAGGGAAAATGGATTACTTCGTTTACTTCGATGCGGAAACCGGGAGACTTTCTCCTTTAGAGTATGATGGAAACAGCATTTTGGCAAACAACAATGTTACCTGGTCGCCTTTTTACAATGTTAATAAGGTAAACTACCCCCTACTGAACAAACTGCTGAATGTGCCGGCGTGGAGGCAACGCTATCTGGCCCATTTGCGCACCATCATTGCGGAAGAAATGGATGCCTCAGGGGCGGCTTTGCTAATTGACCAATACAGAAACCAGATCGACGCCCTGTATCAGAGTGACCCAAAAAAGTTTTATACCTATGCCCAGTTCAATACGGGAGTAAACGATCTAAAAAACTTGGTGAATACCCGACGTACAAATCTTTTGGCCAATGCAGAAGTGGCCCAACAGGCTCCTCAGATTGGAAACGTAAACTATTACAACCCCGGGGGACAACCATGGACTCCGCCAAACAGCCAGGAAAGTGCCTCGGTTCAGGCCCAGGTAAGTTCGGGAAACGGTATTTCCCGTGTGAATCTGTATTATGCCGAAGGTATTCTGGGAGGATTTTCCGCCGTGCAGATGTTTGATGATGGTGCCCACCAGGACGGGGCCTCGGGCGACGGTATTTTCGGAGCGTCCATTCCCGCCTTTGATGCCGGCAGCTGGGTTCGTTTTTACATTGAAGCCCTTTCGAACAACACGCCCAAATCAGCCGCCTACAAGCCCGCCGGAGCAGAACATAACGTATACTGTTATCGGGTAAAACAAAATCTTTCTCCCGTTTCGGGAATCGTCATCAATGAATTTATGGCATCCAATACTGCCACCATTACGGATGAATCCGGGCAATATGACGACTGGATCGAGCTACACAACACCAACAATTTTCCTGTGAATCTGGGCGGTTTTTTTCTTTCGGACAACGCAAGCATACCGGGCAAATGGGAAATTCCGCAGAGCACCGTTATTCCCGGCGGGGGATATCTCATCTTTTGGGCCGATGAAAATCAACCGCAGGGACCTAATCATACCAATTTTAAATTGTCGGCCTCGGGCGGAGAATTTTTAAGCCTCACCGACACTAATAAAGACGTGGTAGATTCCGTTTCCTTCGGGGTGCAGGTGACTGATTTATCCTACTCGCGCATTCCCAACGGCACGGGCCCTTTTATCATTAAAGAGCCCACGTTTGCCGGCAATAATCAGCCAGAGGCGGCTATTGAAGACAGTGAAACAGCTTTCCATTGGCTGGTTTTTCCGAACCCGGCCCAAAGTGCTGTCCAACTGTTAATTCCCGACTTGGAAGAAAAGATGGAATTGCAGATCAGTGATGCATTGGGCAGAATTGTTTGGAAAACCCATATAACGGGATCTTTGCAAGTGAACGTCGCCGCCTGGCCTTCCGGAATATATTTTGTGAGGCTGGGACACAAAACCGAGCGATTGATCGTCTCCCATTAATTTTCTTCATACGCTCCGCTGGCCTTTTTCGGATCGGGATGATCGTAATTCCGAAAAAGCATAAGCACTTATGTTAATTTAAGGTTATGCCATCAATAATCATTACTTTCGCCTCAGTAAATCAAAGTAAACAAGAGCCCCGCCTGGATTAATGGGAATAGATATCATGACGGCAGATCGTACATCCGGGATTCCCTTCCCTCTTTCCGAGTTGGATGCCTATGCCATTGTTTCTTTGGAAGATTTAGCCCGGGTCACATTATTGAACCGGGTAGATTCAAAGTACATTTTTCACTCTGATGAACTGGGGGAGCTTTTGAAGGAATTATCAAAAGAATATTCTGTGCTTGAAATAGAGGGAAAAAAAATACACACCTACGAAACCCTGTATTTTGACACCCCCGATTACAAACTTTACCGCTTTCATCACGACGGAAAATTGAACCGGTTTAAAGTGCGATCCAGAAAGTATTCGGATAGCGGCCTATCCTTCTTTGAAGTAAAGTATAAGGTGAAAGGGCTTCGTACCGATAAGGTAAGGGTGGCGAAGCCTGACATAACAAGAATTCTGGGTCCTGAAGAACTGGAATTGATTCATCACGAACAAATTAAACCGGAAGATCTCGTTCCCGGATTGTGGGTTCACTTTAAGCGAATCACCATCGTGAAAAATGATTTTTCGGAAAGGGCCACGATTGATATCGGACTACGGTTTGAAAAAGACGGCGTGGAAATTTCCTATGAGGATATTGTAATTGCCGAAATAAAGCAAAACAAAACATCGTATATCAGTCCGCTCATAAAAGCGTTGAAAGCAAGGCATTTTGAAAAATCCGGATTCAGCAAATATGCCATGGGGCTCGCGGCCATTGAAGGGCTGAAGTCAAACCGGTTTAAACCCAACTTCATCAAAATAGAAAAAATACGCAATGGAAAACTCTGACTTGATCAGCGAAGCCGCTGATAACATGGCGCTCTGGAACTTTGGGCTGCGCTTTGCCATCAATCTGGTCGTTATTTACGTGCTCATAAGGCTCATTTATTACCCCAGACATAAAAACAAAGATTTTCTGTTCACCTTCATTTTATTCAATGTGGTGAACTTTCTTATTTGCGTTTTGCTCAGCTCGGCCAAACTGAAAATGGGATTTGCGTTCGGCCTCTTTGCGATTTTCAGCATCCTGCGCTACCGAACCGTAACCATTCCCGTGCGGGAAATGGGTTATTTCTTTCTCTCGGTGGCCATCGGAATTATCAATGCGCTCGCCGTATTCAGGGGAAATCCCATTGAAGACATAACGAACTTTCCGGTAGAACTTATTCTGGCAAACGGAATCATCCTAGGGCTTGTTTTACTTCTGGACCGAAAATCAAATCTTCAACACCAAAACTTCAAGGAGATTAATTACGAGCGTATTGACCTCATTCAACCCGAAAAACGGGAAGAAATGCTACAAGACCTCCGCAAGCGGACGGGGCTTCCCATTAACCGGATAGAAATCGTGAAAATTGATTTCCTTCGTGATGTGGCGGTTATCCATGCTTTTTATCTTTCTACGGAAAACGAGGGCGTTTCCGTAGGTATGGGCGGGGATGATGATTAGCGGCTTTCCCGCTTTTTACTTCTTTTTGGCTTTCAGAAAAACGGCATCGTCAATGCCTTGGTTTACCACATAATTTTCATAGGTAACCCAAACAGTTCCTTTTGATTTTTTTTGTTTACCTCCTCCGCTTTCTTCATCAACAGGCATCATTCCCGATTCAAAATCGCCCGTGATTCCCATAGGCAGTTCAGCCTTGGCCACCTCAAACGTGATGCGGACGGCCTCCGGCAAATCAAAAGGCATATTTCCGTAAATAAATACCAGATTCACGCTGCCCTCATTCCTTGTCACGCTCTCCATGCGGTAAATACGATCCGTTTGCGGATCAACCCATACGGTAGAAAGCACCACGTCTGAAGCATCGTCCATGGGAATGATTTTAATTACGGACAAATTGCGCCCCTCATACAGTTCATTTCTTACAAATAGGGCTGTGTATTTTCCGTTAAGCACATCGCGTTGCTGAAAATTGGACGCCTTTTTCGGAATCAGGGCGAAGCCTTTGGTTTCAAAATGAATTTTGTCCGGCTTTTTGTAATACATCACCGCCTTCTTTTCGGGAATTTTCAGCATATCCAGGTTAAGCCGGATGGTAATATCCGCCTTGTAATCATTCACTTTGTCCATTCTGGTTTTTACACGGTTTATGAGCATCGTGGCATCCGGCGTTTGGGAAAACGTCCGAAGAGCAAAAAGGATAAAAAAAACAGATAGCCGGTATTTCATCAGGATAAAATGTCGCGTTTGGAAAAACGATAAGCGGTAAGGCCGAAAAACAACACCACATGCCCAAAAAGGACCAGAGAGGATTTTACAATGCGGGTATAATCGGGAACCAGATCAAAAAAGGCCCGCCAGTCCGTTAAATATGTAGTAAATAAAAACGGGCGTATGTATTTAAAAATACTCATGTTTAACGAAGAAATAACGGTACAAAAAATAACCACTGCCATCGTACCGATGATGGGCCCTATGGAGTTTTCGGCGAGGCTGCTCAGATAAAAAGAAAGGGCGGCCACCACGGTCATGCCAAGCATGCCGAATGCAAATGCCCAAAGAATACGGGAAAGTGCCTCCGTTTCGGGTATAAACTGAATGGCCTTCTTAAGCACCACGATATCACCCGTTCCGAAAAGAAAAACCCCCAGGCCCAGGCTGAGTATGGCCATGAACCCCATAAGAAGAAACGTGTAGAATAGACCGGCCAGAAATTTGGCGGTGATTAGTTTAAACCGGCTGACCGGACCGCAGAGAATTTGGCGAAACGTGCCGGAGGCCGATTCACCCGCGATGAGATCTCCGGTGACGAGCGCCACCAAAAAAGGAATGTGCACAAACAAACTGTTTAATATTACATAGGTGGTAAGATAGCCATTAAGCAGGTTTCCTTCAAAATAAAAAATGTCCTCCAGCATCCCGGTGGCAAAGTCAAGCAATTTTTGGCCATCCACATATACGGCACCCTGAATAACTAAGACGATGACTGCTACGGCAGCAAATCCGATGTAGGTTCGCCCGCGCAGGAAAATTTTTTCTAATTCGGCCTGTATCAAACGAGTCATGCGGTAAGGGAAATAAAATATTCTTCCAATGAACGAACGGGAACGGACGATATAAGTCCGGAGCCCGATTCAACTACAAAAGCATTCAGTGATGGCGCCAAATCCGCATGAATTTCGAAAACAAAGCGATTATCTTCACGGATGAGAAGATTCTTTTTAAAATTCGAACTTTCCAATGAATTGTTCAAAAGTTGGAAATTATCTACGGTTACTGTTACTTTCAGTAATCCTGACGACAACAAATCTCGAACCCCTCCTTCAACCACCGCTTTGCCTTTGTTGATAATGACCATTCGGTTGGCCATCAATTCCACTTCGGCCAATATGTGACTGCTCAGTAGAACAGTTTTTCCAAAATCCCGGTTCAAACGGACAATCAATTCGCGCATCTCCTTCATTCCCTGCGGGTCTAAACCGTTTGCCGGCTCGTCCAGCACCAACAGCTCCGGGTCGTGCATAATGGCACGGGCCAATCCGAGGCGCTGCTTCATGCCCTGCGAATAGGTTTTCGACCGGTCGGCCTCGCGCCCCTTCAATCCTACCATTTCCAACACCTCATAAATACGGGCTTTACTCACTTCCACACCGGAAATTCGCGCAATGATTTCCAGATTTTTATATGCGGATAAGTATTTGTAAAAATCAGGTCGTTCGATCAGGGCGCCCACCTTAGAGAGCATTTGTCTGCGGCTTTTTCCTTCCCTGCCGAAAAGACGGATACTTCCGGAAGTAGGTTCCGCGAAGCCAAGCAGCATGCGTATGGTGGTGCTTTTCCCGGCTCCGTTAGGACCCAAAAAAGCATAGATATCACCACGGCGTACGGCAAAATCAAGGCCGTTCACCGCCCGATAATTCCGGAAGGATTTATACAATCCGGAAGCCTCTACATACGTTTCTGTTATGTCCACGGGCAAATAACACCCGTTAGCGCCGGTTGTTTAAACCACAGGGTTAATTCAGACGCATGATGGTGCGCGCCACCGTTTTCCCGGCGGTTTCAATAAACAGGGTATACGCGCCCACGGCCAAGCCCAACCCGTCCGCATCAACCATAAGCGTGTGGTCTCCGGCAGATTTTGGCCCTGTAAACACGGGATATTTTTTACCATGCATGTCGGTAAGATAAACAGAAAGGGATACCTGTTTGTCCAAGGTATAAGACAACCAGGTCTCTTTTCCGAACGGATTCGGCGCCACCGACCACTTAATAACTTCACTTTTATTTTCTTCTATGCCGGCGGGATATGCAGTCTTAATGAGAGTAAAGTGATCGCGCTCTATCCCGTCACCGTCAATATGGTAACCATCCAACCGATTGCCCGAAACATCCAGCACCAGAGAGCCGATGCAGGTGTCGCATCCGTAGGCGGTAAACATGGCGGGGTGCAGCAGATTGGGTTCTCCCTCCTTGCTTCCGGAATTTCCACAGACCACATAAACCGTTCCCTGATTCGCCTGAGGGCCGTCGGTATATTTAATGTAAGCTCCTCCGGTAGCGTCTGACCCTCCGGTGCTCTGCAAAATCATGGACGAATTGAATGAGCCTAAATCACCATACAGTCCCTTCATCAAATAGCTTCTTTCATACACATGGCTGTGGCCGCTCAAAATGAGATCTACGCCGTACTGTTCCAACACGGGTGTCCAGTATTCACGCATGGCCTTCATGTACACCTCCCAAAACGCCTCCGAGTCATGCGAACCGTCGGTATGTGGCGGCTGATGAAAAAACACAACGGTCCAGGGCTGTGTATTGGCGGCCAGATCCTGCTGAAGCCAGGTCATCATGGGCGAACCGGTAAATGAGCCGAAAAGGCGGATACCGGTCCAATCGTGAGACGCATTATACAACGAGCCCAGCTCTGAATTTATGGAAACAAAATGAACATTTCCATAGTTGAACGAATAGTACAGTTTGGTGCCCGAGGGGACACCTCCCGCTTCGCCATTGACGGGAGGAGAAACCATGTCCAGATAGGGGCCTGTTTGAGAAAGTGGAGCCACGGAACCGGTTACGGGCGAAATCACATTATAATCATGGTTTCCCGGGGTGGGCATAAATGGCAGCCGGGTCATGGTTTTTTTATACCCCCAAACCGAATCAAACACGTAAGCTTGGTATTCTTCGTCGCGCCCGTCGGGATATACGTTGTCGCCCAGCCAGAGCCACACGTCGGTCTCTTTGTTTGGTTGATAATTCAGGTAGGCATCACGTACTTTTTGCTGAGCCGTATTTCCTTTCCCGAAATCGCCCATGGCCCAAACCCGAAAATCGGGAGATGTTCCCGGCGCAGGAAAGGTTTTAAAGCGAAAATCAACGCCCGAGTTTATCCCCGAGACGTTATTTATTGCATAGTAATAGGCGGTGGAAGGATTTAGTCCCGTTACAACAACCTCGTGATTGATCTTTAAGGCGGAATCTCCGAAAGGCAAATTCAGATTCTGGAGGTCACTACCCACAAGCACTGCGGAGGTAGAAGGCACATCCGTACGCCAAAGAATTTTGATGGAGCTTGGCGTGGGCGCCTGAAGATAGGGCCCGCGGACTACATTCACCTGTGCGCTCAACGACGCTATCAACATGAAATAAAACAAAAACGGAAATAGCTTTTTCATGGCTCCAAATATCTATGCGAAAGATTATCCAAAGATTAAAAAAATCCTACATTTTAGAATGTAGAAACGCACCATAAAAAATTATGGACCATTTATTTCAAAAAAAGTCGTTTCTTCAGCCTTAAATTTATCGTTCATGATTCGCATTTCGCTTTACGCCCTCTTGGTTTCGGGCTTGCTTTTCGGGCCGGTGTTTGCCGTTCAGGCGCAAAAAACCACGACGAATAAAAAAGACGGAGGATACACGTTCAAGGTCATCAATGCGATTGATGCCACCGATGTGCAAAACCAAAATCGTACGGGAACCTGCTGGAGTTTTTCGGCCTTGTCATTTTATGAGTCAGAGTTGATCCGTTTGGGAAAAGGAAAAATAAACCTGAGCGAAATGTTCGTGGTACGAAAGGCCTACGAGGCGAAGGCCGATTTTTTTGTGCGCTTCAACGGAAAACACAATTTCGGACCCGGCGGCGCCTTTCATGATATTCCCTATGTGTTGGAACGTTACGGAATCGTACCTGAAGAGGTTTACAAAGGACTTAATTACGGGGATGATAAACACAACCACGCCGAGCTGGACGCACTGTTGGAAGCCATGATGAACGTGATCATCAAGAATCCGCAGAAAAAATTGACCCCTGCATGGAAACAAGCCGTTTCAGGCGTTCTGGATGCTTATCTTGGAGCCGTACCTGAAAAATTCACCTACGGAGGAGTGGAATATACCCCGAAAACCTATGCCAAAACCCTTGAGCTGAACATGAACGACTACATTTCCATTACCTCTTTTTCACACCATCCGTTTTACAGCCGGTTTGCCTTAGAAATTCCCGACAATTGGAGCCTCGGTCAGTCTTACAACCTCCCGTTGAATGAGTTTACCGAAGTGATGGAACATGCCGTTAACAAAGGCTTCGGCTTGGCTTGGGGCGCCGATGTGAGCGAAAAAGGCTTTTCCTTCCGCGACGGCTTGGCCATCGTTCCCGAGGATGAATCCACCATCATCAAAAAAGGAGAAGACAACAAACAATTTAACGATGCCGGTGCCATAAAAATAAGCTCCGCGTTTGATGCACCGGTAAAGGAAAAAACCATTACACAGGAAATCCGCCAAGCGGCGTTTGATAATTATGAAACGACGGACGATCATGGTATGCACATCACCGGATTGGTGAAAGACCAGAACGGAAGCCGGTATTTTCTGGTGAAAAATTCCTGGGGCAAGGCCAACGACTGCGACGGTTATTTCTTTGCATCGCTGCCTTACGTACAATACAAAACCATCAATTTTATCGTGCACAAAGACGGCATTCCCAGAGACATCAAAAACAAACTGGGCATCAAATAGTACCCGAATCCGGTTCGGTGCCGATCAGGAAAGTTTTGCCGAAATCAGACTGAGAAACTCACGGCGGGTGGTTTGGTTGGTGAGAAATTCGCCCACAAAGGCAGAGGTTGTTGTGGTGCTGTTTTGTTTTTCCACTCCGCGCATCTGCATGCAGAGATGCCTGGCCTCAATAACCACCGCTACCCCCGATGGGCGCAGCACCTCCTGAATACAATCCCGAATTTCCATGGTAAGTCGTTCCTGTACCTGAAGGCGGCGGGCAAAAGCATCCACAATGCGGGGAATTTTACTCAGCCCCACGATGTGGCCTTGCGGTATATACGCAATATGGGCCTTGCCAAAAAAAGGCAACAGGTGGTGTTCACATAGGGAATATAATTCGATGTCCTTTACCACCACCATTTCGCTGTAGTCTTCGCGAAACATGGCCGAGCGGAGAATTTCTTCGGGATTGTCATGGTATCCCTTGGTTAGAAACTGCATAGCTTTGGCGGCTCTTTCAGGAGTTTTCAGAAGTCCGTCGCGCGAAGCATCCTCGCCTATTTCGGAAATAAGGGATTCATAAAGAAGCTTCAGCGACTCGGTTTTTTTTTCGTTGTACTGCATAACGGTTGGTTCTTTTGGTCGGTGTTTATTCTCCGTAATACTCTACAAAATTTCGTTCCGTTTCATAGAGCTTGATTTTATGCAAACGGCAATTGGGAAAAACATGAATTTCCGGTTCCAGAATTTTCCAGATTTCCATGGCCAAAACTTCGGTAGAGGCCATTTTCCCCTTCATGAAAGGAACATCTTCGTTCAGGTTTTTGTGATCGAGCTCTTCAATCACTTTTTCTTTAATCAGCCGACTTAAAAATTTAAGATCGATGACAAAGCCTGTATCCGGATCGGGAGTGCCTTTCACCGTCACGTATAAATCAAAATTGTGTCCATGCCAGTTGGCATTGGCACATTTACCAAACACTTCCTCATTTTTTTCCGCGCTCCAGTCGGGCCTCCACAATTTATGGGCCGCATTAAAATGCTCCTTGCGGGTGAGGTGAATCATACTTCTGCAAATAAAATATGGGCAAAGATAACCCCATTTAAGGGTGAAAAACAAGGATGCCCCAATCCGGTTTGCAATTCAGGAAGTTGAAACTACCTTTACAGAGAATTTACACACCATGATTGTTATTACGGGAGCCGCAGGGTTTATAGGCGGATATGTGGCCGCCAAATTCAACGAATACGGAGTTCGTGACCTCATTCTGTCGGATGATTTTTCGAATGATTCAAAAAGGAAAAACCATATCGGCCGCTGCTGCATCGCCAAAATTCATCGCGATGAACTGATCAACGTTCTGGAGCGGGATTATGCCGGAAAAGTGGAAGCCTTCATTCATCTGGGAGCGCGCACAGACACCACGGAGCAGGATGCAGAACTGCTGAACCGGATGAATACCGAATATACCAAGTCGGTGTGGAATTACTGCACAAAAAACCGTATCAACCTCATTTACGCATCTTCTGCAGCCACCTACGGCGGAGGCGAAAAGGGGTATTCCGACTCCATCCCGCCGGAGGAACTTCACCCGTTGAACCCATACGGCATCAGCAAAAATGAGTTTGACAAATGGGCTTTGGCCCAAACCGAAACGCCTCCGTTTTTCTGCGGACTGAAGTTTTTCAACGTGTACGGCCCCGGAGAAGAACACAAAGGC
The DNA here is from genome assembly GCA_964473995.1 of uncultured Candidatus Competibacteraceae bacterium. Lineage (GTDB taxonomy): Bacteria > Bacteroidota > Bacteroidia > CAIKAF01 > CAIKAF01 > JAKRSD01. The sequence continues at coordinate 38,136 of CAYYRB010000001.1, forward strand.
CGCATGGCCTCGGTGGTTTATCATGCCTTCCGGCAGATAAGCGAAACAGGTAAATTAAGATTGTTCCGCTCGCATAAAACAGATGTGGCCGACGGAGAACAAAAACGTGATTTTATTTATGTAGATGACGTAGCCGAGCTCATCTGGTTTATCTATAAACGACACCCGCACAAAGGGTTGTTGAATATAGGCACGGGAGAGGCGCGTACCTTTCTCGACCTCGGAAAGGCGGTATTTTCAGCGATGGGGCTGGAGCCCAATATTGAGTTCATCGACACCCCGGAAGATATCCGCGCAGCTTACCAATATTTTACACAGGCCGATGTAACGAGACTACAAGCCACGGGATACTATAAACCGCTAACCCCTCTGGAAAAAGGGGTGGATGCCTATGTAAAAAACTTCCTGCTGACAAAAGAAACTTATGCGGGCTGCACCAAAAAAGAATGTACCTGCGGGAATTCGGCTACTTAAACTATAACTGTCTTGTTATAACAACGCCATGATACTCATTCCCTCACCACATATTTTACGCGGTTATACACAAACGCGATATTATTCCCCAAAGCCAACATCCTCGCGATTTCGCGGTTGCGAAGGGCAAGGGAAAAATAAGCCTCCGAACCGAAACGGATCTGTTCCGTACGCGTAAAGGTTTCGGGTTCTGCCTCTTCCCATACATTGTTTGATAACACAAAGTTTCGGCCGGCAACATTCGCTATTCGGGCTTTCTGCTGGTTATTAACCGGTTGGAGCGCCGAAGATTCTGCCCGGTTCATTTCACTGATGGCATTGCCGGCCAAGGTGCTTCCTTTGCCGCTAACCGATTTCAGATTTTCGTACTCCTCTCGCATAACCGTGCGCGAGGCCGCATCATTCAACCTATCCTGAAAAAGCAGCGGCCGGGGTTGTTGCCTTACCGTAGGCGTTTGCTGCATCTCATCTTCCAAAATCAAATACGACGTATACGGGGTGATGATTCCATATTTACGGGCCAGATGAACCACCTCCGTTTTCAGCTCTTCGTTTTCCCCTTTCAGGCGGATTTCCTCCAGCAGTCGGCCCACTTTGCGGGTAGCCCACAAACCGGGAATAAATTCATTCCGTTCATCCTCATCTCCCATAACCACGGTTTTGGTAAGGGTGTACGTTTGACCGCGAAGTTTGCCTTTTAGGGTAATCGTTGCATTGCCCGGCGTATCATAACGCCCAAACAACGTAATGGATGAGCCGGCAAACAGGTCGGGCATTTTGCGGGGATACACCTGCGAAATCCGCGAACCGCCCCCGAAAGAAACTTCTATATCGGTAATTACGGGCCGACTGAGCTTTTGGTAGATATCGGATATTTTTATTTCCATTTCCTCTTCCGGGCTCATGTAGGTGCAATAGCCCCGGGTGGCCGAGCTTATTTTTTCCAAAAGACGCGTATGCAGGTCATGGCCTATTCCTACCGAAAAAATGCGGGTGTTTCCGCCCGAAGCTTTTTCAATCTTGGCGGCCAAAGCGTCCCCGTCCGTCATGCCGATGGTGGGTTTTCCGTCTGTTATAAACAAAACCATGTGCGGACGGTCTGATGCAGGCGGCTCTTTCAAGGCATATTCAAATGCTTCCTGAATATTGGTTCCTCCCATTTCCTGTAATCCCTTTACGAATGAAACGGCTTTGCGGTTGTTTTCGGAAGAGTTAACCACCCTGCTGCCAAACAAAGCCTCGGCCTCGGTAGAAAACCGCACGATGTCAAAACGATCGGAAGGCCCCAGCTTGCCAAGACAGAACAGCAAGGCGTTGCGGGCCTGAGTCATACTTTTGCCCGCCATGCTGCCTGAGCAGTCCAGCACAAAGGTGATATCCTTCGGAAAGTCGGCACCCGACTGCTCCAGGTAGCCCGGGTTCACGTCCAGGAAAAAAAATCCCTCCTCTCCGGGGTTTTTATGCGTAAGCGTGCTTATGCCCAATTTGTCTTCCGATGCACTCACGTACAACCGAAAATCATTCAGCGGTTGGTGGTTTTTTTCAGAAAAAATGATGCCGGCCTGATTGGCATTCTTTCTTTCGAAAACGACGCCGTGAGTGGGAGAATAAACCGTTTTCAGCGAAGAAGAGGACTTAATGTCCACCCGTATATCCACCTGCCGCAAAACGGGCGCCGTTTTCTTCAAAACAGAAAGCGGAAGGGTATATTCCCACAAATCGCCTATTTTGGGCAACGAGTGTTCCAGGCGCACGAGCGTTTTCTTTTCCGACTGCGGTTCCAACGGAAAAATGCGTACGCGAAACAAGTCGGCTCCGATATATTCCATGAGCGCCGGGTCCTTGTATCTGCGCACGATATCCTCATAAATCTGCCGGGCCTTCGCGGCATCAAGCAATTCGGCAGACATCATCTTTCCGTTAATATCCATTTTAAAATCCCCTATTCGCGCACCGGCCGGAACGGGAAATACAAACCACCCTTCCTGGCGTGCAGCTGTATTGTTATAAAAAACTTGTTCTATTTGGGTTACCGCAACGCCTTGATTTACGGTACTGTTTATTTTCAACGAGCGGCATTCCGGCATGTACGTGCCGTTTTCCGAATTCACGATGATTACCCCTCCGCACATGGCGGAAAACCAACTGAAAAGGGAGAAGAGAAAAACGGAAAGTCGCTTTTTCATACTTGTGCGTTTGTGTTATTTATAGATTCGGAAAAGTAAATCCAAGTTTCAGCGCGCGCTCACGCATCGCTTTCGACATGGCTGAATTGAGGGTGTTATTCTGCCCGGATTCTTTAGCCTTGGCCTGAATAAAATCCTGACGTTTTACGTTGAGGGCTTGTATTTCGCTTTGGATACGCGCTCTTTCTTCCGACTTCTTTTCTACAATGGTTTTTATTTCGGCGGCCGATTTCCCTCTATATTCTGCAGGCAAATCTTCCTCTTTCAAATCAGCCGCTTTTACCTTTTGATTTTTTACCGCATCCACCAGATCCCAATCGTCAGCGCGGTAGGCAGAAGAACTTTTGCTTATGGTGCGCTCCGCCGCTGCAGCAGGTGAATAAACGGCCGCATTGGCATCTTGAATGCTTTGATTTTCCTTTTTCCCTGAGCCTTTGGCTCCGAAAGCGATGTAGGTGTCGTTCAACTTTCCGTTGAGCTCGTTGATTTTGGAATCAAACGGCGTTTCAATGAAAACTGTAGCCCGGTTGGCGTCAATGTTTACATATTTACCGTCCGCCAGATCGGCGCCTTCTTTCCAATAGGTTCTGATTCCTTCCTGATAATCACCGCAAAAAATGGTATTTACGGCGATGCCCTTTTTAATGGCCGCACTGCAGGTTGTTTTAAAATCTATCTTCCCTTGGTTGAAGGGTTCGTTTCCTGCAATGTAAATTAATTTCAGATCCCGAGGCGATGCGGACCACCCCGACTCCAGAATGCTTTTTCCGATAACAGCTCCGCAAAACTCATTCCCTCCGTTGGTGCGGAGTGCAAAAAGTTCCTGAGAAATTTTGTCCAGGTCATTCGTAAGCGGAACCACCAGCCGGATGTAATTTGCTTCGGCCGAAAGTCGATCATTCCCATATTCATAGAGCGCAATCTGGATATCAGGAATTTTTCCCTCGGCCCGGGCAGTAGCCATTTCATTCACAATGCTCCACAGTTGGGTCTTGGCCTGATCTATCAGTCCATCCATACTGTTGCTGGTGTCCAAAAGCAGGGCAACCTGAATTTTCCGCTGTGCGGTAATTGTCTGCGCCGTGAAAAAAACGGCCGCCGCAAAAAGAAAAAAGAATTTACGCATGATCATCTGTTTTTATGAAAAGGAATACACCCCTTTTTACAAAACGTTCAACCGGGCAGAAAAAATTCAACCGGGTAGCTACCTTTGTATTGAACGGAAAAACGCATGTGATGGAAAAGGTGTTGATTCTTGGTGCTTTATCAGATATGGCCGAAGCCATTGCTCACGCGTATGCGGAAAGAGGTGCCGATGTGATTTTGGCAGCAAGAAACCCTTCGCGTTTGAACCGGGTGGCGGCTGATTTGGAAATACGCTTCGGAAAGCGCCCGACAACCGCCGAGTTTGATGCCGAAAAACCGGAGACTCATATTCCATTTTACAGGGCACTTCCATTTCCTCCGGATGTGGTGGTGTGTGCTTTCGGATATCTCGGTGAGCAAAGGGAAGCTTTTCACAATTTTACGGAGGCCGACCGTATCATCATGGCCAACTATACGGGAGCGGTGAGCATTCTGAATCTGGCTGCCGCGGACATGGAAAAAAGAAAAGCGGGTTTGATTATCGGCATCAGTTCCGTGGCGGGAGAAAGGGGCCGACAAAGCAATTTTATCTACGGCAGTGCCAAGGCCGGATTTTCAACCTATATGGCCGGTTTACGCAATTATCTTTTTCATCAAGGCGTGCACGTTCTGACGGTAAAACCCGGTTTTGCCCGCACCAAAATGACGGAAGGAATGGTGCTTAATCCGGCACTTACGGCCACTCCGAAACAAATTGCCCGGGATGTGCTGAAAGCAGCCGATAAAAAGAAAAATGTGGTGTACTCCTTGTGGATGTGGAGGTATATCATGTGTGTCATTCGCACCGTACCCGAATCCCTTTTCAAAAAACTACGCATGTGACGGCACCGGAGCGCAGCATTGCCTTTTTTGATTTTGACGGTACCGTGACTTATTCAGACACCATGTTCGCCTTTTTCCGGTATGCCGTCGGGCCGTTTCGTTATGTCTTTTTCTTTCTGTTGCTGAGTCCAATTTTTGCTTTGTATAAACTGAAATTACTGTCCGGACAAAAGGCTAAAGAGCTGTCACTGACTTTTCTTTTCAAAGGGATACGAAAAGATCGACTGGAAAATTTGGGCCGTAACTTTTGCCGTGAAAAAATGAACGGCCTGATCCGTCCTCAAGCGATGGAAAAAATCAATTGGCATAGAAGCCTGGGACACGAGGTATTCATTGTCTCCGCATCGGCCGGGGAATGGCTGGAGCCTTGGTGCATAAAAAATGAACTTCCCTTGCTTTGTACCCGCTTACTGTATGATGGATCGGGAGTGTTTACGGGAAAAATAGACGGAAACAACAACAACGGAAGAGAAAAAGAGCGCCGCATCAAGGAGGCTGTGAATCTTACGTTGTTTCAAAAAATTTACGCCTATGGAGACACCTCGGGAGACCGGGAAATGCTTGCTCTGGCGCACATGGCTCAATTTAAGCCCTTTCGAAGAAAAAGTGCTTGTAAATTTGTTAATTAGATTCCTTTAATTTTACTATTTATGAAAACAAGCAGGGGTCATTTTCTGGTCTATTTTTGTGTATCGGCGGTGTTGATTCTTTCGGCTATCGGATTCTATCTATCGGAAACCTTCTTCCCGTTTTTTATCTGTTACTTGTCCGGTTTGCTCTGTGTGCTTTACGGTGGCATAAAAGTAGCCAACCGCAATGCGCAGATGATTGGAAAATAAAGATGATTGTATTGGCTGTATTTTATTCGATTACAGAAGCTCAAATGGCTTGTGCTTATTTGCGCAGTAGGGGATTTGCTCCGTTTTTGGCAGATGAAAACATCCTGAACGTAAATCCATTTTATACCTTGGCCATTGGTGGCGCAAGGGTGTTCATCCGTGAACATGAAAAATGTGCGGCAGATCGTGCACTTCAGGAGTTTGCCCGATTATCAGATTCCATAGAAGACTCTTCCATTTGTCCCATCTGTTTATCAAACAAGGTATTGCCCGAACCGGAAAGACCGAAAGAGGTATATGCGCACTTCCGTTGTTTTGATTGTGATCATAGCTGGGACAACCGTCATTTGAAAAACATAAATCCTGGCCATATCGAATAGTTTCCCACAGCAAGTAGTATCTTCGTGGCATGTCGTGCCAATACTCGCCAGAAATTGGAGTCGTAGATTTTTTGATTTCCACCGCTTTGGTAACCGGATTTTTGGTTGCCGCATCACGCAAGGCAAAATCAAAAATCCCCCAAAATCCCCATTATAAAAATTATGTTCGGGGAATGGCCTACAAGTTTTTTTTCTGTGTGGTATTCCTTCTGATTTTCATCTATTATTATAGGGGGGGAGATACACTTGACTATCACATGAGCGCCCTCGCTATGAAAAACCTTTTTTACTATGCTCCAGAAAAATATTTCAAACTGCTTCTCGGGCCCATTTCCATGCAGAGTTATCTTAATTATTTTAATTTCGAAACATGCTACCCCGAAACTCATTTAATCAGAAAGGAGGCTAATTTCACGGTGGTTCGCGTAGCTTCTCTTTTCCAAATTTTTTTAGGCAAAAGCATATTAGCCACCAACCTCCTTTTTGCCCGTATTGCCTATACTCCGCTGTTTAAGCTTTATGAACTTTTTAACCGTTATTTTCCGGGAAACCAAAAATCGATGGCCTATGCCGTCTTGTTCATGCCATCCATGGCTATATGGGGCTCCGGAATCATGAAGGACACCATTACGATGACGGCTCTCTGTTGGCTTATTGTTCTATTTGACCAGGTGGCCATTCAAAAATTAAAAATTTCCTTAACGCGTTTTGCAGGCATCGTGGGTGCCGTATTTATGATCTTCATAGTAAAATCCTACATCCTTATCGCCCTCGCCCCGGGACTCATCATTTGGTTTAATTTTCAGCGCTTACAAAACCTGAAATCATCCTTTATCCGCATTCTTTTGTTCCCCGCCATTTTGCTGGGTTCCCTCGCGGCATTTTTGGCATTTTACCAGGCAAACAGCGACTTGTTCGGTATTTATGGCGCCGACCAGGTGTTTGAACATGCCGCGCTGGTACAACAGGACTTGATAAGAGAAGAGGCATACGGTGGAAATAAGTTTGATATCGGCGCATTTGAGCCGACATTGGCAGGGGTAACGTCTAAAATTCCAGTCGCCGTTACCGCAGGCCTTTTCAGGCCCTTTATCTGGGAGGCGGGAAGTGGATTAACCATTTTTTTCTCAGCTCTGGAAAACACCTTTATTCTCGGATTATTCATTCTTGCCCTTTTGCGCCAGCGCATTGTAGGATTCTTTTCCTTTACTTTTTCTCACCCGCTGCTCATTCTTGGGTTTATTTTTTCCTTTTTTCTAGCATTCAGCATCGGGCTTACCACCGCGAACTTCGGAGCTCTGGTGCGATACAAAATTCCGCTGTTGCCCTTTTTTATGGCTATTCTGTTTTTAAATTACAACCGGGTCGGCAGAAAAGATTCATAAATGGCTAAATAGCGAACCACCCCTTCTGAAAGCCCATAAAAAATTTCTCCCTCACGGCGTATTTTCTCCCTATCGAAAGTCTTCTCAAAAAAATGGTTGACAGCTTCGACGTAATCTGTTTCCGTAAATCCTTCTACCACAATTCCGGAATCATTATCTTCTACAATTTGTCGGACATCCCCCACTCCAGAATTGCAAATTACGGGAACGCCCATTCCCATCAATTCTCCCTGCTTGGTAGGGGAAGATGCCTGTTTGGAGAAAGAAGGTAATATAAAAAACAAGGATGCGTCAAAGAGGGAAACACCCAGGGGCATTTCCTCGCGTGAACAGGAGTGCACACGCACATTTCCTTTAGGCACCCCGGCGCGCAATGCCTCCCGAAAAACAACATCGGTTTCATCGCGGGTTAAAAAAACAAATACGGCACCCGGCTTAGTTTTAAGAAAAACAGCAAAAAAATCCATCATCTGTGGAAGCATATACCAGGTACCCAAAGAACCCGAATAGCCCAGTACAAATGCGTCGGCCGGTATTTCTGCTTGGACACGAAATGCCTTTTTGTCCCGTTCCGAAATCCGGCGATAGTCAAAAAAGGAAAAATCAGCACAACAGGGAATCACGCTCAACGGACCCGCAAGCGGATGCCCCGTAAGCTTTCCCTCGCGCATAATGGCCTCGCCTGCATGGGTCAGCACGACTGTATGATCTGCTCCCTGCAAAAAAGCCACTTCCTTCTTTTTGAAAAAGCGATAAACAAAGCCAAAAAGGGGATGGTTTTTCGGCCACATGCCGGCGTCTGCCCTTTCGTCGGGGTAAAAGCCGCGCATATCAAATAAAAAAGGTATGCCGAATTTTCGTTTTAATTCCAATCCGGCCAATGCAGTAATATAACTGCGGCAATGAACGAGGTTTATCGAGTCCTCTTGGTGAATAAGACGAACCGTTTTCTTTAATCGGTGAATATCCCACAGGGTAGACAGCACGGGTGGTTTCGCCGTGTACGAAAGTGGCCTCCAATCGATTTTCCTATTTTGAATCATTTGGAAAACGGCTTCCCTGCCCTCATCAAACCGCTCTTTTTTTTCAAAACTCACAAGCGTAAAGCGGTAGCCTTTTTCTTCCAGACCTAATACATACGGCAGTATCTGGCTTGCACCGAGCGGATCGGTAAGGCCGTCGTAAGAAAGATAAAGAACATGCCGCGGCATCCGCTTACTTTTTCCTTTTTCTTCCGCCGAAACCCCAAGTTCGGACAATGTTAAACCCAAGGTGTATGTCACCTTTCAAAATATTTCCGGTTGTTTGTCGCAAAAAAGCAGACTCAAACATGGCTTGGGAATTGGTCAACTGTATCTGAAAAACGTGTCCGCCCGTATTAATATCTACCCCGATGGCCGCGCTGTTTCTATATCCGTTATTGGGGGAGTCGCCTACGCGGTAATAATATTCTCCCAAAAGGGCCACGGAAGGACTTACACGAAAGCGGACGCCAATGCCGGGAACAAAAAGCAAGTTTTTATCTTTCGATGATTCCACAAAATTACGATGAACCAGCGTAGGCATAAGCTGTACGGATAGCCATTTAGTCATCTTGCGGGCAATCAGTAACTGATAGGTATAGGCCATGCGCTGGGAGAAAGGAGTTGTCCGCTGATCTGGATAAAGATACTTTCTGCCGTCGAGCGATGCGCTCACGAACGCGGCCAGGGAAAGCGGTATTTGACGTTTGCCGGAAGTTTGCTCCAAAAACCGGTACTTCACAAATCCGTCCCAGGTGGCCCTATATGTGCTGCGGCCGAATCCAATCTGTAAGTTATCTAAAATGGCGTATTCAAAACCAAAACGAACAGAAGCCTGATCCAAACCAAAAAACTGGAAAAACCCGGAATTCACCCGCCCGAAGCGGTGCGCTATTAAAAAAGCAAACGTGCCTTTGGGATTGGTTTCAATGGAATGGCCGTTGATCAAGCGGGTACCAAAAAAAGTATCATACACTTTTTCGCGGACCGGTTTTTTCACCGATGCGGAATCCTGCTTGTCCAGTTCATCCAACAAGCCCTGAGCTCTGCCAACCAAAACAAAACCCGACAACAAAAAGATAAGCAACTGTTTCTTCATGTAAGGATGAGCTTTAGCGAGTGAACGGATTCAAGGTTGCATCTACGGTTATATCTATCTCAGAGGAAATTTTCCGCACATAATCCGAAGGAACTTTCACCTCGTAATCGGCTAAACGAATCGTAAATTTAGCACGGGTGGAAAGGGTGTTTCCCTTGACCTCGATGACTCCCGCCTCTTTCACATCTCTGGTTACCCCGTGAATGGTAAGTTTGCCCAACACCATTACCTTGTAAACACCATCTTTACTTACATTGAGTGCCGAGGGGTCTGCCAAAGTACCTTCAAAGCGGGCTTCGGGATATTTATCCGTGTGCAGATACTGCTTATTGAAATGGTCCTGCATGGCCGCTTTTTCAAATTCAAAACTTTTCATCACCACCTTAAAGGCCAAAGAGCCCTTGCCGCCATCTATGATTGCCGTAACCTGGCGATTATGGGCTTCGATATTTTCCAACGGTGCTTCGGAAAAAAATGAAATATGTCCCGTCCGTGTTACAAACTTCTCCTGGGCCTGAGCCCTTAAAAAGAAAAAAAGAACGGTTAGCGCAACGAAGATTTTTTTCATACCACACTATTTTAGTTATCCTGAGCCCCCTGAATAATCCACAATTCTATTTTTCGGATATCGCACTCGGAAAGTTTCGGTGCAGATTTGGGCATGGGCGAAAATCCGACGAGATGACGTATAGAGCCGACCAATAATCCGGTATTATCAACAACGAACGCTTTCAGTGCCTGATATCCCTCAAGATTAATTCCCGCCCCGGCCGTATTGGCCGTGCCTGAAGCGTGGCAGGCATAACAAGCATTTTGGAGAATCGGCTTGACGGAGGCCGAATACGCAACGGTTGCCGTATCGCATTGCAGATCGGCATAGTATTCCTCCTCGTTTTCAAAGGTACAGCCCGCCCCCGTCACAAGAAAAACAGCAAAAAGAAGAGAAAAAAACAGGGCCTTGTTTTTCATTTTTCAAAAGAACATTTATTAAAAACAATCGCTGCCGGAAGTCCAAAATCGGCATCGCCCGGAATTACCCCGTTGTAAAGACCCTTCATTTGAACCCGGCTTCCTAAAATAACGTTTTCGGCATCACCCTTATACTTGGGCAACACTTGGGCCGTGATGACATACGACCCCCCCGAATCAAAAACGAGGGTAACTGTGGTGTCTGCAGCTTCTTTAGAAGAAAGATTGCCTGAAAACTGAACCACTTTATCCAAGAATTTTTTTTGTGCAGAAGAGTCGTTTTCCTCAAAAAGCCCTATTACCTCTTCCGCCGACATCACAAAGTCCGGGTCTGCTTTCTCAATGTCCCTGTGCGGCTTGTTATACACAAAAAACCAAAGAAAAATCAACACGGAAACAAAAAGAGGAATAAGAGTGAGTAAAACTATTTTTCTTCGTTTCATGGAGAAATAATCTAAAATCAAAGCTACAAATAAAAATCGGCTAATTTTGTTCACCCAAGCAGGCACATGTATCTTTGACAAATTGAATGCCGCTCATTACATACTCTGTCTAGAAACGTCTTCATCGGTTTGTTCCGTTGCCCTGAGTTGCGGAAAACAGCTGTTAGGGATTAAGGAGTCGGCCGAATCAAACATTCATGGTAAGTTGCTTGCTGTTTTTATTGGCGAAGTAATGCGCGACGCCGGCATAAAAACAGAAGAACTTTCTGCGGTGGCAGTGAGTGCCGGGCCGGGATCTTATACCGGTCTACGCATCGGCATGGCAACGGCCAAAGGATTGTGTTTTGGGCTTAATGTTCCGTTAATCGCCATTTCTACCACAGAGAGCATGGTGCATGCTTTCCTTCAACGGCAGCGGCCTTCGGCCGGCGACCTTCTTGTTCCTATGGTGGATGCACGGCGGTTGGAGGTTTTTACCCGGGTGTTCAATCATGAAGGAAAGCCTATTTCTGAACCAAAGAGTTACATCTCCGGCCAGGATGGGCTTCTTCCGGAGGAGTGCACCGGGCTGGTTCACCTATTCGGTACCGGAGCGGAAAAAATGAAACCGGGATTTAAAGATGTTCGTGTTGTCGTTTACCCGGAATCATACGTTCATGCTGAAAATCTTTTAGAATTAGCCTATTCCAGAATGGAAAGCGGAGCGTTTGACTCTCCGGCATATGCCGTTCCCTTCTACGGAAAGGAGTGGCAAAGGGGGTAAAATTCAGGCTGAATAAAGGGTGCTCTTTTCGGTTAAATCGCTCGGAAATGCCGTAAAAAACAGAAAGCCCGAAAATTAGCCGTACCTTTGCAGTCATTTTTATATAACTTTAATGGATTTTACACAAGAAGAAGATGTTACTTTTCGTAATTTAGGATTGTCGGAAAACGTACTGGAAGCCGTAGAAATAAAAGGATTCACAAAACCCTCTCCCATACAGGCGGCATGCATCCCGATATTGCTGAAGGATGAAAAAGATATCATCGGCCGGGCACAGACCGGCACCGGAAAAACAGCCGCATTCGGGCTGCCCCTGATTGATCTGCTGGATGAAAACAACCGCAGCCCACAGGCACTCATCATCACACCAACCCGCGAATTGGCGCTTCAGGTAGCCAATGAAATCAGCTCTTTCAAAGGAAAGAAAAGATTATTTATCAGCGCGGTTTACGGGGGTGCCAACATGCGTGAGCAACTTCGCGATTTAGAACGTGGAGTGCACATTGTGGTTGGTACGCCCGGGCGCATCATGGATCACATAGAACGCGGATCGCTTAATTTATCAGGGATTTCGCATGTGGTACTTGATGAAGCCGATGAAATGCTCGACATGGGCTTTCGCGATGACATCGAATCTATTCTGCGCAGCACTCCGGAAAAAGTCCGCATGTTGCTTTTTTCAGCCACCATGCCGTCTGAAATTCGTGACATTGCTCGCAAATTCATGGGTGAATATGAGGAAATCGCCGTTCAAAAACAGCAGATTGCCAATGCGTCCATAGAGCAGATTTACTATGATGTGTATGAACGCGACAAGTTGGAAGCGCTCGTACGTATCATGGAAACACAGTCCGATTTTTACGGCATTATTTTCTGTCAGACCAAAATTGACACGGACAGCGTAGCCAACAAGCTCATAGAACGCGCCTATTCAGCGGAGGCTCTGCACGGTGATATTTCACAACATCAGCGGGAGCGCATTTTGGCTAAATTCAAAAAGCGATCCATCAATATTCTCGTGGCTACCGATGTGGCTGCACGCGGAATAGACGTCAACGACCTTACGCACGTGATTAATTATTCACTTCCGCAGGATCCTGAAAGCTATGTGCACAGAATAGGCAGAACGGGGCGGGCGGGAAAAACCGGTGTAGCCATTTCACTGGTATCTCCTCCAGATTTCCGCAAATTGTCGGTAATCAAACGTGTGGCTAAATCAGACATTAAGAAGGCCGCTCTTCCGGGAATTCAGGAGGTAATCAGCTCAAAGCTGGAGCATACCAAAAGCGAAATTTTAGCCATCGTGCAAAATGCCAATTTGGATAAATATCTGCCCATGGCAGAAGAGTTATTGGCCATCTCTGCACCCGAAGAGGTAATTGCCGGATTGTTGAAGAAACTGCTGGCAGGCACGATTGATGAAAGTAATTTCGGGCAAATATCGGAAGTCACATCGGGCGGCGACCGGCGTGGGGGTAGGGAATTCGGACGTCAAGAAAGAGGCAACGACCGTTTCCGCAAAAGCTTTTCGGGAAATGCAAACGGAGGAGAACGACTTTTCATTGCCCTGGGTAAATTAGACAACATGACACCGAGAACATTGGTTGAATATATCCGTGACAAAAGCGGAGTTCCCGGTCGCTTCATCAACGATGTAAAGGTGATGGAGAAGTTTTCATTTGTCTCCGTTTCGGATAGAGATGCGGATCGTATCCTGAATGCGCTGAACAAAGAGGCCAAGGGAAAGCGGGTGGTGGCGGAACGCTCCCAACGTTGATCAGATTATAACGATCTCCTTTACCTCTAAATCCAGCGTTCTGATTTCCCTGTCTTCTGAGGGGCGGAAAACATTTTCGTTGACGGAATAACAGATGCGGAATTTCCCGCTGTTTTGGATTTCCTCATAGCGATGCGCCTGTTTAAAAGCAATTGCCTTAAATGCCACTTCGCTTTTGCCGGGCACATAAATTTGCATTTGCAGGTGGTTTTCGCCCACAATCCGAAGGCTGTTGTTATAAATACAAACTTCTTCCGAAAGAAAAACCGGGTTCATGTTGCCGGGGCCGAAAGGGGCAAATTGCCGGAGCAGACGGAAAAATGAATCTGTCACGTCAAGAATGCTTAACTCGGCATCTACTTTCACCACCGGGGTCAATTGTTCGGCCGTAATCCGCTTTTTCACCGACTCATCAAAGCGACGCACAAATTCATCCACCCGTTCTGGGCGCATGGTCAGTCCGGCGGC
>CAYYRB010000001.1:52008-104875 GCA_964473995.1 uncultured Candidatus Competibacteraceae bacterium
GCTTTATCTAAAAGAGCCTTTATTCCGGGCCTTAATGTTTCTTTCATTCTTTCCAGACCAAGAGCCGTTATCGTGCGGTTTTCTCCCGTAAGGGGCACTATATCGGCGCAGGCACTTATGGCCGCAAGATCCAAAAACTCATAGGCGGCCACCTGGTCCAGATTGTTTTGAATACAAAGCGCCTGCATCAATTTGAACCCAATTCCGCAACCGGCTAATTCCTTGAACGGATAGGAACAATCCGCCTGTTTGGGATTGAGCATGGCAAACGCGGGCGGCAGGGTTTCCCCGGGCAGGTGATGATCACAGACGATGAAATCTATTCCATAATCAAGTGCTTTAGAAATTTTATCGGCAGATTTTACCCCGCAATCCAATGTGATGATTAATGGAAATCCCCCCTCGCGGGCAAACTCCACGCCTCGGAAAGAAACTCCGTATCCTTCGGTATATCGGTCGGGAATATAAAATTGAACCTCATGATAATCGAGGGCATTCCGAAAAAAAGAAAACATAGCCGCCACGGAGGTTGTGCCATCCACGTCATAATCCCCATAAATCAATATCTTCTCCTTTCGTTCCATCGCGCGGCCAATGCGTTGAACGGCCTTGTCCATATCCTTCATCAAAAAGGGATCGTAAAAGTGGGCCGCCTCCGGTCTGAAAAATTTTCTGGCATCATCAAAGGTGATAACTCCACGCTGAATGAGAAGATTAACAAAAACATCTCGGATGCCGAGTTGCTCTTTTATGGACTTAAAAACATCAACAGGCGGGGTGGGTGGAAAAACAAGCTGCTTGGTCATCGGGTATTTTTATTTTCCGATAAAAATAATTAATTCACCCGCAATTCCGGAATAGGTACCTTTGCATCAGAAAATAAATTTTAGCCTTATGAGTGTTCAAATAAGCAATGATGCCTCTTTCTTGGAAACATTAAAAAAACACGAAAATGTGGTGGTAAAATTCTATGCTGACTGGTGCGGGAGTTGCAAATTGTTTGCACCGAAATTTCGCAGGCTGTCCGATTCTGAAAACTATTCTGATATCCTTTTTCTGGACATAAATGCGGAGGAAAACACGGAGTCACGCAAATTGGCGGGAGTGGATAATCTGCCGTTTTTCGCCGGATTTAAAAACGGTGTTCTTATAGAAGGCGTTTCTACATCCAAAGAAGATGTGGTAACGGCATTATTGGACAAATTAAAAGCCTGATAACATGAAAATTCCTGCCATAAAAAAAGCGGTAGAGTTGTTTACCTCAGAGCAGTTGCGTGAAGCGGAACAAGCCCTTTATGAAGAGCAGGCGCCCGTCATTTCCATCGAGGGTGATGATGAAGGGGAACAACTTACCCACGTGTTGGCTGCACTTGAAATTAAGGAAAACATGGCGAAAGGAATGGACTTTAAAGATGCGCTGAGGGCTTATACCCAACGGGTAAGAAATTCCATCAGTTAGTTTTTTACCCGTCTAAGCAAAATCAGAATGTCTCTAAAAATACTGCCTTCTGTTCCCGGTGTGGCGGGAGTTATTCCCTGGGCTTTTTTAACCCTACTGAAAAAACCGGGTGCCACCCTTCCTGATCTCGGATATAAAATACAGAGTGTGGGCGTTGATGCGGCCTCCTATAATTCGTTCTGCCGCATATTTGGTTTTTCGGATGATTTAGTGCCGCTCACTTATTGGCATATCCGTTTTTTCGGATTGAGAGCTTTTTTGGCTTCCCGTCCCGAAGCGCCGTTTCCCCTCCCCGGCATGGTTCACCTAAGCGATCGGATACGACAATACAGGCCTATTCATCGCGAAGAGTCCTTTACGGTAGATTGCCGATTCGGACGCCTACTGGCACACGAAAAAGGAACTGCCTTTGAAACACTTACCCGGCTTTTTTCAGGTGATGATCTGGTTTGGGAAGAAAATACCGTCAATCTGTACCTCGGAAAAAACATTCCCTGCACCGAAGAAACAGAATCTTTTCCCCTCGAATTGGGTAATAATTGCCACTCCGTGACCGCCGAAATGCATTCAGGGCTGGGTCGTGAATATGCCAAGGTTAGCGGCGACTATAATCCGATTCACTTAAACACAACGGGGGCTCGTGTTTTTGGATTCAAAAGACATTTGTTGCACGGGTGGTACAGTGTAAACAGGTGTCTTCAGCCTTATGAAAAAGAATTAAAAAATCCGGCCGAACTGGTGGCCTCTTTCAAGAAGCCCTTGTTTCTTCCTTCAACAATCAAGTTGAAAACAGAGCGAAAAGCAGATAAAATTCTTTTTGAAGCAGCGGATTTAAAAGAAGACTATCCCCACGTGAAGGGAATGCTGAAACCGCAACTAGGCTAAAGCGTTCTGCGCCAAAAAAACACGGCCACGTTAGCCGGGCGCGTTTCTGCCGCTCCTGTTGCTCCCGTAACATTACCTACGGCAAACGTATGGGTATGGGCATGATCCGGAATGTTATGCGTATGGTCTCCCACAGCGGTGGTTGGACGTTGTTTAAGCCAATGGCGGTGAGCATAAAAATCCACATTATGATTATGACCCATACAATTATCCGACAGTCTTCCTAAAAAATTACCGCCTGTCGTCCGGTTATTCCATCCATTTCCACATGTTGCTCCATTGCTGTTTGAGAAAGTGTTACCTCCTGCTGTATTAGAGCTCAGGTTATCATCATAAGGAATCCAAATATCACCACTAAAGGTGTTCGCCCCGGAAGATGTTCCTCTAAAAAAATTAGAATTGGGATTTCCTGTGGCAGGGCCGCCTCCCCACCAAAAAAAGCCATCACTGAGGGTGTTCCCGTTGCCATCCCCATTGCCCGAAGCTGCGTCAAAACTACGACTGTCGTCATTTGTCCACCAGCCGCCCCAGTTGTGGGCATGGCCGCCCGCCGCACCGCTGGTTAAGGTACCGGCGTTGGAAATAGTGCCGGTTAAATCATGGCTGTGATTCTCCATAGCATCATCTTGAACCGCTCCCGTAAGCGGCCCGGCAGGGCCCACATTGGATGCCCCCCCGGCAGCGCGGATAAACTCTCCGTTGTTCATATCCGTGCGCACCCACTGGGTACAGGGATAAATGGTGTTTGGATCTGCCGCCGATGCCCACTGAATGTAAGTAGAACCCACGGGCGGGGTATTTACCAATTGCCAACAGGTTCCGTTAAACACTTCCACAGCTCCCAGATTGGTATTAAACCGCATAGAGCCCACGGGCGATCCGCCGGGTTGCTGCGCCGTAGTTCCAGAAGGAATGGCAATCGCGTTGGTAGAGTTTATCTGCAACGACACCACCGGGTTGTTGGTGTTGATACCAATGTTATTTCCGTTTTGATACACGATTGAATTACAAAGGGTATCCGGATTTCCCATAATGGGAAGCGGCCCAGAAGTAATTCCCGCACAAAATGCAGCTGCATCAGCAGGCCCGGTAACTCCCAAAGAGGCAGAAAGCGTAACGGTGAATGTGTTTCCCGCCTCCGTGAGCGTGAGTGTTTGGTTGGCAGGATTGTATATTACATTTGTAATAAGTTCATTGGTTGGATCCGTATCCATAGATGAGGGCAGATTTACCGTAAGCGTTCCGCCTGGATCGGTTATGGACAAATCGCCTGTTGTCGGATTAAACGTAAACGCCGTATTGTTGCCCCCTGGCAATGGAAAGGGAATCCATGCAGCCGCATTCCAAAAATAAAAAAGCTGGTCATCTGTATCGTAAACCAAAAGCGCCTGATCTCCTGCTCCGGCAGGTGCTATAGCGAGGCGCTGGGCCGTGGTAAGCCGTGGAACCATAAACCCCTTATCCGATGCGCTGAGATCAAGCAATGCTTTGGGATTTGGCGAATTGGTGCCTATACCTACGTTGTTTTGAGCAAAAAGATTAACGCTAAAAAATAAAACAAACAGAAAAAAAATAAGCGCTCTCATGAATTATAATCTTTTGATTTTACTACTCTTAAAATACAAATAAACATAAATTTTATTTTCTTGAAAGAAATGGGTGTTTTATACAGATAAAAACCCCGCTACCTTTGTGTCATGAAAGAGGCGCATGCACGTATTTATTCGCTGCTTGATATAACCCGTTTGGAAGGAACCGACAACCGGTCTGAAATAAACCGGTTTGCGAACCGGGTTTTAGAGAATTACAGCATGTTCGGTTGTAAGCCGGCAGCGCTCTGCGTGTTTCCCGTATTCGCCATTCAGGTTAAAGACCTGCTCGCGGGAACGGATATAAAAACGGCCTGTGTGGCAGGGGCCTTTCCCCACGGTCAACTTCCCTTACACATGAAGGCGGACGAGGTGAAATTTGCCCTGGATGCCGGAGCAGATGAAATTGATTATGTCATAAACCGAGGCCGGTTTTTGGAGGATGGAACGGAATATTTATTTGAAGAAATCTCGCATATCAGGCAGGTCTGCGGAAGCGGAACGCTGCTTAAGGTTATTTTAGAAACCGGAGAACTGGAAAAGCCCGAAAACATGAAAAGGGCCGCAGCGGCCGCCATAAAAGGAGGTGCGGATTTTGTAAAAACATCCACCGGAAAATCGGCCGAATCGGCTACGGTTAAGTCTGTGGAAATGCTTTGCGAGGCAATAAAAGATTATTTTCTGCGCACGGGGATTAAAATTGGCATAAAACCTTCCGGTGGGATTTCCGAACCCGAAGATGCTGAACGGTATATACAAACCATCATCCGGGGAACGGGGCCCGAGTGGATTCACCCGGAACGGATGCGCATCGGGGCAAGCCGCCTTGCCACAAAACTGCTGCAACAGGAAAGTAAAGAGCAAGGCAATTATTGATTCTGCCTCTTTTTAAATTTTATTCTGCTTGGATTGATGGGGTAGCTTGAAAATTATCGGTCAAAATTTTCGCCTGAAATATCCTCCTGAAAATCCAAAAGATCTTCACGGTATTCGCCGCAGTTTGTTTCAATATTGATTTCTACGGCCGGTTTTGCAAACTCGGCCCCACTATAACCCAGTTCGGGATCACCGTACACTTTTTTCATGTACAATGCCCACGTGGGAAGGGCCATGTTGGCGCCCTGACCCAAAGCCGTGCTACGAAAACGGACCTGACGGTCTTCACCTCCGGCCCACACGCCCGTAGTCAAATCTGATGAAAAGCCGATAAACCACCCGTCGGAATTGTTTTGGGTGGTTCCCGTTTTCCCACCTACCGGTTTGTCAAAGCGATAGGTCCGGCGAAGTCGTCCGGCTGTTCCTTCCAGCACCACGCCCTTCATAAGCTCTACCATCAGCCATGCCGAAACTTCATCCATGGCCTCGTTCCGCTCTGGATAAAACTCTTCCAACACATTTCCGTTTTTATCCTCAATTCGTAAAAGATACTGCGGTTTGATAAATACTCCCCGGTTGGGAAATGTATTGAACGCACCCACCATTTCATACACGGTAATATCCGGCGTCCCCAGGCAAATGGCGGGTACCGGGTCAATATCACTTACGTCTATTCCCAATTTGGAAGCAAACTTTAACACCGCCGACGGGCCGTACTGCTTCATCAGGAACGCGCTTACTTTATTGACCGAATGGGCGAGCGCCTCTTTCAGGCTCATCATCTGTCCTTCTTTATAATCGCTCGAATTGGAGGGACACCAATTGTCTATACACACCGAGGCGTTTGGTACCTGCATACAGGGCGAATTTTTTTCCTGTATAGCCATGGCATAAACAAACGGCTTAAACGTAGATCCTACCTGGCGTTGGCTGCCGCGAACGTGGTCGTATTTAAAGTTTTTAAAATCAACCCCTCCCACCCAGGCTTTTACTTGGCCCGTCTGGGTTTCCATGCTCATTAATCCGCACTGAAGAAAGTACTTGTAATAGACCAGGCTGTCCCAGGGGCTCATAACGGTATCGCGGTCTCCCCGATAAGAAAAGACCCGCATTTTCACCGGGGTTCTGAATTCCTTTTCAATTTCTTCATCACTCAGCCCCTCCTCCTTTGCGGCTTTGTAGCGTCCGCTTTCGCGCATGACCTTTTTCAGATTTTTGTCCACATCTTCCTGCTTCATCCGGGAATCAAACGGCCCGTTTTTACTTCCTTTTTTGGAGCGGTAAAATTGCTGCTGAAGCGTGGACATCCATTCCATGACGGCCTGCTCGGCATAACGTTGCATTTTGCTGTCTATCGTGGTATATATGCGAAGTCCGTCCCTGTACAAATCATAATTTTCTCCATTCTCTTTTGTATGCGATTTGCACCATTTTTGGAGGTCTTTTTTTAACTCGGCGGTAAAGTGGGGTGCCAGGTCGCCCATGCCAAATTGGTTGCGCTGTACCCGCTCCCAAAGCTTTGCTTCGTCTGCAATGAGGGGTTTCTCTTTATACTCGGCAGCTTTCTCTTCGGTGATTTTTTTATTTTTCACCATCTGATTCAACACTGTGTTGCGGCGGTTTATACAACGATCCGGGTTTTTTATCGGGCTGTATCTGGTCGGTGCTTTCAATAAGCCTACCAACAAGGCGGACTCATGTATTTCCAGTTCGGCCGGTTTTTTATTGAAATAAACCTTGGCCGCTGTCTGAATTCCGAATATTTCGTGGCCAAAATCGGCCATATTCAAATACATGGTAAGTATTTCCTGTTTCGTATAATTTCTTTCCAGTTTGGCGCTGATGACCCACTCTTTACACTTTTGAAAAATTCGGCGGATTTTACCCCCTTTTCTTTCCTGCCCATGAAAAAGAATTTTAGCCAATTGCTGAGTAATGGTGCTTCCCCCTCCCTGTCCTCCGCCTGTTAAAACGGCGCGAAGGAGGGCTTTACCATCCACGCCGGAGTGATTATAAAAACGCTCGTCCTCGGTAGCAATGAGCGCATCCACCATGGACGGATTTATCTCCGAGTATTTCACATTGGTCCGGTTCTGGATGTAATATTTACCCAGTATTTTTCCATCGGCACTGTAAATAAGGCTGGCCTGGTTGCTTCGGGGATCTTCCAGTTCTGCAAAAGAAGGAAGTTTGCCGAACGCGCCAAGTGCTGCCAGAAGCAGCATGAACAAAAGAAAAACAAGCGGGCTGAATGCCAATATCCAAGGCCATTTTCCCGGGCTGGAGGATGTTGATTGTTTTGCCATCAGTTTTCCTGTTGCTGATCGGTTTCTATGCGGAGTCCGAAATTCATAACAAACGGAAGTTTTCCATCATCCCTGCGCATGGCATGGTTGAATTGAAAGCGGTAAATCCCCGCCTGATCAAAATGAACTCCTTCAGAAAGGAGAAAGGAGTTATTGCAGATATCTCCGGAACATTTCCCCAACGGATTTCCATTTTCTTCGTAAAATTGGAAGTCCAGGGTGTCCAATGCCTTTTTCCCATCAGGGAAAACGCTGGTAAGAAACAGGTAAATGTTTCGGTAGGGATAATTTTCTCCGTTGCGGATTTTCACAATCAAATTATACGTTTCTACCGTGTCGATTATTTCGGCATTAAACGAAATGGTATCCGTCTTATTCCATTCGTAATTTTTAATCTCCCGATACTCCTCAAAAATACGGCTTCTGTCGCACGAAAAAAAGAACAATACGCATAACGCCACTAAAAATACGTGGGCCAGCCTGTTTCCCGGTTTCAAAAAACACTGCATATTAAGCGCCGGAAGGAGGGTTTTCTTTTCCCGGACCGGGATTTTTTCCATTCTCTTTTCTTTTGTCTCTTCGCTGTTCTCCCGGCCTGTTGGCATTTTGCGAACCAGGCCGTCCATCTGCATGTTGTCTTCTCTGATTATCATTACGCTTTGGGCGGTTGCGGTTTCGATTTTCGCGCTTTTGGCGGTCAAAACGGGCTATATTATCCTCTCCCGCAGCGTCCACAAAGTCAAGTTCTGTATGGGCTTTTCGGGTTTCCCGCAAGGTAAGTTCAGGCTGTCCGTCGCTAAGTTTATCCGCTAATTTTCCCGCCTTGTTCAATTCCTGTATTTCCCGAACCTTGGCCGGCGTGAGACGATGAAGGCGGTTTTCATTGCCTTCGTAGGCATAAAACATAACACCGTTAAAGATATCGGTTTTTATATGAACGCCGTTCCCCTCCATAGTCCGGAGCATTGTATGGGACGGCGGAAAATCACGCAGGGCATCCATATAACTTTCCAGTTCATAGTTTAGACAGCACTTGAGTTTCCCGCACTGTCCTGCCAGTTTCTGTGGGTTTATTGAAAGCTGTTGATAGCGGGCCGCCGTGGTGGTTACGGTTCTAAAATCTTTAAGCCACGATGCACAGCAAAGCTCTCTTCCGCAGGCGCCTATGCCACCTACCCTGCCGGCCTCCTGCCGCGCCCCGATCTGCCGCATTTCTATGCGCACTTTCAAATCGCGGGCAAGCAACTTAATCAATTCCCGAAAATCAACCCGGTTTTCTGCGATGTAAAAAAAGGTGGCCTTCGTTCCGTCTCCCTGGTATTCCACATCGCTGATTTTCATATCTAAATTCAGCTCTACTGCGTGTTTTCGGGAAATCATCATGGCATTTTTTTCCAGCGCCATGGCTGCTTGCCAACGTTCTATATCGTTCGGGCGCGCTTTGCGGAATACCTTTTTTGCAGCTTCGCTCGGCTGAAACCCGTTTTTGCGCATTTGCAGGCGAACAAGCTCCCCGGTAACCGAAACGATGCCTATATCATGACCGGGGTTTCCTTCTACGGCTACCGCATCGCCCTGAACCAGCTGAAGTCCTTCGGGGTTTCTGAAGAATTCTTTCCGTGTGTTTTTAAACCGAACTTCTACCCAATGGAAAGGCTCCGTTCCGGATGCGGGCTCCATGCCGGCCAGCCAATCAAATACATTCAATTTGTTACAGCCTCCCGTTCCGCAGGTACCGTTGTTTTTGCACCCCGCAGGCAACGCGGTGGTGTTTCCTCTTCCGTTTGAACAATCAGCACAGGCCATACTTCACAATTTCTGTTTGGGCAAAATTAATCAAAATAAAACGGGTTTTCGTGAATCACCCGGCGCGACGCATATAATACGGCATAATCCGCAGCGAAAGCGCCGTCATGAGCATTTTGGCACTGGCCTGTCTGTCGATATGATACAAGGCTTCTTCGGTTAATCTGCGAATTTCTATCACGGATTCCGGAGTTACGGTTTTGGCAAATTTTTCCAAAAAAACGCGCTCGGCGGATGTGGTACGGGCCAGCTTGTGATCACCCGCCTGAACGATTATGCTCTCGCGGAACATGTGCATCACATACACCAAAAAATTCTTTTGCTCATCCATGGTAAATCCATGGAAATCGTCTGAAAATTTAAACAATGCCGGAAGATCGGCGCGGTAAATGGCCAGCATCCATTCTCTAAATCGATTTACACTTTGGGAGTTGTCAGGCTCGTTGCATAGCCACATGGCCTCATTGTAATTTCCATCGGCGATGTTTACGATTTCCTGCGCCCTTTGCACATCCATTCCATGAAAATTCATAAGGGATTCCATCATATCAAAGTCTGGAATTTTGGGCAGCTTGAGCAATTGCGTGCGTGATAAAATGGTAGCCATGATTCCGTCGGGGCGGTTGCTCACCAAAAAAAACAGGGTGCGCGGAGGCGGTTCTTCCAAAATTTTCAAAAGCTTTGGAATGGCTGCGTGAAAAAACAACTCGGGCATCCACACCAGACAAATTTTATATCCGCCCGAATAGGATTTCATCTGCATGTGGTGAACGATTTCATTCACCGTCTGTGCGTTTATCACAGCCAGTTTATCGTCCATTCCTGCCGCCCGAAACCAATCATCCGACTCCATGTAGGGATTGGAAAGCACCGCTTTCCGGAAAGCCTCAGTAAAATACTTACAGGAAATCTCTTTTTTGTTGGTATCGCCCACTTTGGCGAAAGGAAAAACCAAATCTAAATCAGGATGAACAAGGCGCGCCATCTGCCTACAGGAATCACAGGCTCCACAGCTGTCGTGTTCTTGTTTGTCCAAACAAAGTACATACTGCGCATAGGCCAACGCCAGGGGTAAATTTCCGCCCCCCGGGCGGGAGGCGATAAGCTGGGCATGGGGAATACGATCCGCAACGACACCGCTTATCAGCGTCGTTTTTAACTCACGGCTTCCCAACACATCGGCAAACTTCATTTCCCTGCTCGGCGGTTTATTTTATTTTTGCCAAAAATACACTAAGAACATTACTTTTATTCGGTTTACCATAAACATTTGTTGATGACAACCATAGACCATTTTTCGTTTGCGGGCCTAAAAGCCTTGGTTCGGGTAGATTTCAACGTGCCCCTGAATGCCGAATTTCAAATTACCGATACTACCCGGATTGACGAGGCTGTGCCGACGCTCAAAAAAATACTGCAAGACGGGGGATGTTTGATTCTTATGAGCCATTTAGGAAGGCCCAAAGAGGGGCCGGCAGAAAAATATTCACTGAAACACCTTTCCGGTTACTTATCCAACGCTCTCGGTGTTCCCGTGCATTTTGCCACGGACTGCATAGGCGAAATTGCCGAAAAAGCGGCCTCTTCGCTTAAGCCTGGAGAAGCACTTCTGCTGGAAAACCTACGCTTTCACAAAGAAGAAGAAAAGGGGGATGTGGCTTTTGCCCAACGCTTAGCTAAGCTGGGCGACATTTATGTAAATGATGCTTTCGGAACCGCCCACCGGGCCCATGCCTCTACCGCGGTAATTGCACAATTCTTTCCCGAAACGAAATGCTTCGGATATCTTATGGCGAGAGAAATCGAACACATAAGCCGGGTAAATGCCGATCCGAAAAAACCCTTTGTTGCGGTATTGGGCGGTGCCAAAGTGTCGGATAAGTTAGCCATCATCGAAAACCTGCTTCCCAAAACAGACACGCTGATTATAGGCGGAGGAATGATGTTTACGTTCATCAAGGCAAAAGGAGGTAACATCGGTAATTCGCTTTTTGAAGAAAACAGGGTGGAAACCTGCGCACGACTGATTAAAGAGGCTGAAGAACGGGGTGTAAAATTGCTGCTGCCTTCCGATGCCGTTATAAATAACGCATTTGCTAACGAAGGCGATATCCATACGGTGCCTTCCGACCAAATTCCCGATGGATATATGGGTTTGGATATCGGGCCGGAAAGCGTGCGGGAGTTTCACGAAGCGCTCCGAGGAGCAAAAACTATTTTGTGGAACGGGCCTATGGGGGTATTTGAAATGAGCTCTTTTGAAGCAGGAACGCGAGGCGTGGCTTATGCCGTTGCCGAAGCCACGGAATCCGGAGCCTACAGCCTGGTGGGTGGAGGAGACAGCGTGGCCGCCGTAGGTAAATATAATCTGAAAGAACGCGTAAGTTATGTAAGCACCGGCGGTGGTGCCATGCTGGAGTTTATTGAAGGAAAAATCCTGCCGGGAATTGCCGCGGTTGAAGAGTAATCGGGTCGGGTGTCAAAAACTTATTACATTTAAAATTGTTTGCCGATCGTGGCCGGTGAAAGCGGTTTAGACGGCAAAAACATGGTTAAAACATGAAACGCAATCAGGAATTAAATATACGGTGGGCCGAGTTGGTAAAGAAACTGAACCTTAGGTTTGACCAAGACTTTGAGTTGGAGGGCATTCTCTTTATGATCGGACTTCAGGAACTAAACCAGTTCAGTAAAAAACTGAATAAAGACCAAAAAATGGATGTGATGCATGTAGCCGTGTGTACGCTGCTTTCCCAATACGGATATTATACCTTTATCGGGCGCGATGAGGAGGGTTGGCCTCATTTTGAAGCGACCGATCTGCTTCCGCATTTAAAGCCCATGCAGCAACACGTGCTGATGAAAGAGGCCATTCTGGAATATCTGGAAGAGTTTGGGCCGGACAAATAACCATTTATGGTACCTTAATACGTGTTTTCTCTCCATGTCCTGAATATCAGCGAAAAGACGTACCTTCGCCTCCCTTTTCAAAAAGCGTAGATGAACAGAAATTCAAACAAAAAAAGGATGAGCCGGCCGGCTATGAAAGATGCCGGAAAGCCAGGTTCGTTAAAACCGTCTTCTGGAAAACCTTCGCGTTCGGCAAAGCCGGCTTCGGCAAAATCCCGGGAAGAAAAATCAGAAAAGAGGGAAAGTAGATCCCCAAATGCCCGTTTGAAAAAATTGGAAAAACCGTATAATTCCGACACAAGAACAGGCCGCCGCTACGACAAAGCGGAAAAAGAAAAATCGCATGCGGGAGTGAAGAAAAACACCTACGCAAAAAAATCCGGAAAACCCGAAAAAGAAAAAACCGCTACCGAATTCAAAGAGAAAAACAACTACCCTGACCGCTTCAAAAAAAACATTCCCTTCAGACACGCGGGACAAAAAACAAACCACAAAGAACAAAAAACGGCAACAGAGCCCAAAATGGCCGATGGAAGCGTTCGGTTGAATAAATACATTTCCAACGCCGGAATCTGCTCCCGCCGCGAAGCGGATGTGTTTATAGAAAATGGGGTTGTAACGGTAAACGGTAAACTGGTTGATCAGGTCGGATACAAAGTACAACCCGGTGACATCGTAAAATTTGACGGCCGGGCAATCATTCCCGAAAAACCCGTGTATTTATTGTTAAATAAACCCAAAGATTACATTACCACATCCGAAGATCCGCAAGGCCGCCGTACGGTAATGGCTTTAATCCGCGATGCCTGCAAAGAACGTGTGTTTCCGGTGGGAAGGCTGGACCGGAACACGACCGGTCTACTGCTTTTTACAAATGACGGCGAAATGGCAGACAAGCTCATGCACCCCAAAAAAAGGGTAAAGAAAATATATGCCGCAGAGTTGGATAAAAACCTCAAGGCGGATCACCTCCACCAAATTCGTGAAGGCATACAACTGGAGGACGGGTTTATTAAACCGGATGCCGTAGACTACTCCGATGCGCCAAAAGGCACAAAAAAAATTATCGGCATTGAAATTCACAGTGGTAGAAACCGAATCGTACGGAGAATATTCGAACATTTGGGTTATACCGTACTGAAATTGGACCGGGTTTACTTTGCGGGTCTGACCAAAAAAAATCTCCCGCGGGGAAAATACCGCATGTTGGAACCTTTGGAAATCAGCATGTTAAAAATGCTGTAGTCTAAAACGTCGTTCTAATTGCTTATTTTTGTAAAAGGCGGCTGTTTTTCAAGCCGTAAATAATGGATTAAATGGCACTATTGGGCAGCATATTGAAGCGGGCGATATACCTGAATAAAACGGTAACCAAGGTGCGTAGAAAGCCTTCGTCGGGGAAGCAACAGAAAAAAACCCTGATTAAGCTGCTGGCCAAATCCCAATATACCGCATTCGGCACGTTTTACGGATTTTCAAAAATCCTGCAGCAGGAAAATCCGGTAAAGGAATTTCAACAAAAAATCCCCGTTTTTGATTACAATAAACTTTACTCCGGCTGGTGGCACAAAACGCTGGAGGGAAATGAAGACATCTGCTGGCCGGGAAAAATAAAATACTTTGCCCTCAGTTCTGGAACTTCAGAAAGCGCATCAAAGCGCATTCCCATCACTGAAGATCTGCTGAGGCAAAACACACGCACCAGCATGAAACAGATCATGACTCTTTCCCATTATGACCTTCCTGATAATTTTTTTGAGAAGGGAATCTTAATGCTTGGGGGATCAACAGATTTGGTAAATCAGGGTCACTATTTTGAGGGAGACCTGAGCGGTATCTCCCAGGCGAAAATTCCCACTTGGTTTCACCCTTTTTACAAACCGGGAAAAGACATTGCCCGCGAACGCGACTGGAACCACAAAATTGACCGGGTGGTGGAAAAAGCCAGAGACTGGGACATCGGAGTAATTGTGGGTGTTCCTGCCTGGATTCAACTTACCCTGGAAAGGGTTATTTCTCATTACGGCCTTCGCCACATCCATGAAATTTGGCCAAATCTTCAGGTGTACACCCATGGAGGCGTCTCGTTTGAGCCCTATAAAAAAGGATTTGAAAAACTGCTGGGAAGACCCATTCACTACCTCGAAACATATCTCGCCTCAGAAGGCTTCATTGCTTACCAAAGCCGACGAGAACATAAAGGGATGGAGCTGGTGCTCGATAACGGCATTTTTTTAGAATTTATCCCCTTTACTTCTCAAAATTTTGATGAAGACGGGAATGTGACCGACAGCCCGGAAACTCTTTGGATTGAGGATGTGAAAGAGGGTGAGGAATATGCCCTGTTGTTAAGCACCTGCGCCGGAACATGGCGTTACCTGATCGGCGATACCATAAAGTTCACCGATCTTATTAATCGGGAAATCGTCATTACCGGGCGCACAAAACATTTCTTAAGCCTTTGCGGTGAGCATCTGTCGGTGGATAATATGAACATGGCCATCCGCTTAGTCTGCGAAAAACTGAACGCGCCGATCAAAGAATTTACCGTGACAGGTATGCCTGACGGTACTCTTTTTGCCCATAAATGGTTCATCGGGTGTGATGAGTTTGTGGATTCCTCTCTGCTTTCGGAGGCGCTGGATAATGCATTATGCTCAATAAACGATGATTACGCCGTGGAGCGGTTGCATGCGCTTAAAAATATCTACCTGGAAATACTTCCTTCTTCCTGGTTTTACGAATGGATGGAGCAGAATGGGCGTATCGGTTCCCAAACCAAGTTTCCCAGGGTGCTGAAGGGCGAACGGCTTGAATGTTGGGAACAGTTTTTGCAAGAAAAACGAAACAGGCTACGATGATGGAACAGGCCATACTCAACGGATTTTTGCTCGGTTTGCTGCTCAGTGTGCTGATCGGCCCGGTTTTTTTTCTTCTTATTGAGGTAAGTCTTCGGGAGGGGTTCCGTTCGGCCCTCTTTTTAGATATCGGTATTATTCTGAGTGACGCCTTTTGCATTTTGATTGCCTACTTCGGCATGGCGGCCCTTTTGGAAAACCCAAAAAACAAACTGATTTTTATTCTCGGCGGCAGCATTGTCCTGATTATTATGGGCGCCGTAAAAATCATTCCTCCAAGAAAAAAAGCGGATGATACGAATGTAAAAAAAGTGGAGCTAACCCGTTCAACTGCTTTTTGGCTGGTTTTTCAGGGCTTTCTTTATAATGTGTTGAATCCCTCCGTCATTATTTTTTGGATTACTACCGTTGGGGCGGCCGTGGCGCTCTATGGCAACCAACGGGGGCTGATCGGCGCTCAATTTGCGACAACCCTCATGGCTGTTTTTTTTGTAGACGTTTTAAAAGCCTGGTTTGCTAAAAAAATGCGCCATTTTATCAATCCTAAAATACTGCGGAGGGCAAATGTGGTGGTGGGTGTAGCTTTTGTGATTTTTGGATTGCTGCTTATTTTCCGCGCAATTACAGGAAAATTGTAACCGGCGATGAAGCAATTGTCTTTAAAAGATCTTGGAAGAAAAAGTCCCGAAGAGTTTGCGGTATCTACCAAACTTCGTGTGGCCATCGTGTGCGATAACCTGCGAAGCGCACATAATGTGGGGGCCCTTTTTCGCACGGCTGACGGATTTGAAATAGAACATATCCACCTTTGCGGAATTACCGTTACCCCGCCAAATAACGAAATCCATAAATCGGCCCTTGGGGCAGAATTTACAATTCCTTGGAGCCGCTGGGATAAAACTATCGACTGCCTCGATTTTCTGCAAAAAAAAGACTACTTGATCCTTGCCTTGGAACAAACCGACCGATCTGTATCACTTCCCCGTCTTCCGGATTTTGGGAAAAAACCGATAGCCCTGGTTCTTGGCAACGAGGTAAAAGGGGTTTCGGCGGGAGTTTTGGATTGCTGCGACGCCGCCATTGAAATACCCATGAGGGGAACTAAACACTCTCTCAACGTTTCTGTTGCCGCCGGAATAGCCCTTTGGGAGCTTTTTAAAAACCTGAATTCTCAAGCCGACTAAAAAATGACTGCCGCCTTTCACATCCCGTGAAAAACGGCAGTCGCCCCATGCACGCTTGAAATTACTTTACTTTTTGCTATCCGGCTAGACATTTCTGCTTTGCCTTTAAGACATCACAAAGGTGCGGGGCATTTTATCCTAAAAAGTCCTGATATCGCCACCGGGTGGTTTTGTTTGTACAAACCGCCAAGTTTGTACGCCTTGTTGTTTGATTATCAATTGGTTGGTTTTGGACAAGGAGTGGCCAAATTCTTCAAAAAGGGAGAATAAACGGGCCAAATGTCAGCTGAGTGGTACTTAAAGGTGGAAAATAAGACACCTTATCAACACCTTAAAAACGGATTCTGCCTTTTCTCCATTCCAATGTCCGTGACGGGACCATGACCGCTGAAAATTTTATACGCATCTGGAAGGCTAAGCAACTGAGCGCAAATGGAATTCAATAACACGTCCATGCTTCCGCCCGGGAGGTCCGTTCTTCCTATGGAGCCTGAAAAAAGCACATCCCCCGAAAAAACAGAACAAGATTCATGATGAATAAAACTAATGCTTCCCGGGCTGTGACCCGGTGTAAATCGGACCTCAAGATGACTGTTTCCAAAACAAAACACATCTCCCTGATTCAAAAAAGCTTCCGGTGCGGGCGGTACGGCGATGGGAACACCGTACATCTGACCTATGTCCGTGGCGCGTTGCAATAAAAATAAATCCTCTTTATGCATGTATATGCCGGCGCCGAATGTCTTGGAGATAAAACGACACCCCAAAATATGATCTATGTGGGCATGGGTCAACAAAATCTTCTTTACGGTAAGTTTTTTTTCGGCTATAAATTCCACCAGCTCCTTTTCCTCTTCGGGAAAGGCGCAACCCGGATCAAGCAAAACCGCCTCTCCCGTTTCGTCGTAAAGAACATATGTGTTTTCGGAAAAGGGGTTGAATGTAAAAGCCTGTATCTGCATCTCCTTGAGTAATTTTGGACAAAGATACGGTCTGCCGCTATATCGGTTTCCGTACATTTACACCCTGTTAAGCATGAAAAAAATGGATCTGACCTCCTTTATTACATTGGCCCTAATTGGCTTGGGTGCGGGGTTTTTAAGCGGATTCATGGGGGTTGGCGGGGGTATCGTCATCGTGCCGGCTCTCATGTTTTTTTTAGGGCTATCGCAACACTTGGCCCAGGGAACAAGTATCGCAGCCATCATGCTGTTGCCCGTTGGTCTATTATCAATAATGAACTATTACAAGGCGGGAAATGTGAATTTTGCATACTCGGCAGTTATCGCTGCTTTCTTTTTGGCCGGCAGTTACGTCTCATCTCGCTGGGTGCAGGGGGTTGATGCCGGCATTCTCAAAAAAACCTTTGCAGCCATCCTTGCTTTGGTTGCCCTTAAAATGTGGTTCGGCAAATGACCCATTCCATTTCAAATAACTGGCTGGATGAGGCGAAGGCTCTTCTCCCTGAATTAATTACGATTCGCAGGCATCTTCATGCCCATCCTGAATTATCGTTTCAGGAAGAAAAAACGGCGGCCTTTATTTCAAAAACACTTTCTTCCTGGGAAATAGAACATAAAACCCATTTTGCCGGATTTGGCATTACCGGTGTTTTAGAGGCCGAAATGCCCGGGCCGGTGATTGCTCTACGGGCAGATATGGACGCCCTGCCTATAAAAGAAATCAACGATGTGCCCTACAGGTCAACCAACGAGGGGGTCATGCATGCATGCGGCCACGATGTACACACTTCTTGTTTGCTTGGCGCGTTGCGCATCTTGCAAAAAAACCGGAACCGTTGGCGCGGAAAAGTCCAGTTTGTCTTTCAGCCGGGAGAAGAAAAACTTCCCGGAGGGGCTTCGCTGATGATTAGGGAGGGTTTGTTGGATCTGTGGAAGCCGGAGGCCATTTTCGGACTTCATGTGTTTAATCCCCTTCCGGTGGGAACCGCCGGGTTTTGCCCCGGAAATTATATGGCGTCTTCCGATGAAATCTATATCACCGTAAAAGGAAAGGGCGGACATGGCGCCACGCCTGAAGATACCATTGATCCCATTCCGATTTCGGCACAGTTGATTACAGCCCTGCAGGCACTGGTTTCTCGCTCGGCAAAACCAACCGTCCCGAGTGTATTAACGATAGGCAAAATACACGCTGATGGGGCTACAAACATCATTCCTTCTGAAGTGTACATGGAGGGTACTTTTCGTACAATGGATGAATCCTGGAGGGCCGCTGCACATGAAAAAATTGAGCGCATCTGCCACGAGTTAGCGGGCGCTTTTGGAGCAAGCTGCGATGTGCGGATTGTAAAAGGATATCCCTGCCTGTTTAATGATATCTCCCTAACAAACAATGCCATTGAAAAAGCCAAAGCCCTTTTGGGAGAAAATAAGGTAAACCATCTTGATATTCGGATGGCTTCAGAGGATTTTGCCTATTATTCTCAGCATGTTCCGGCCTGTTTTTTCAGGCTGGGAACCGGAAATTCGGAAAAGGGGATAACCGCCCCGGTTCACCGGAATGATTTTGACGTAGATGAAGAAAGTCTCGCTTTCGGCGCCGCTCTTTTGGCCTGTATGGCCGGGTGATTCTTTTTTCGGTTACCTGCTTTTTACTCGATCATACTCTTTTTCGTAGTCTTCCCTGACCGTGCCCATCACCCTGTCCCAAAACAAAAAATACAACCCGTAATTATCCCGCGCCAACTGATGATGCTGATTATGGCTCACGGAGGTGTTTATCCATCTTCCCAAAGCAGAACGGGCAAATCGTTTCGGATAAAGCTCCCATCCCAAATGCCCATAAACATTATACACGATGGAAAAGAAAAAAAACAGAAAAAAATGAAGCTTATGCACCGGAATGGTAAACAAAAACAGAACAAAAATACCCACCTCCACAATTGCCTCTAAGGGATGAAACGCATAGGCCGCCCAGGGAGATGGATTTACGGAAAGATGATGAACCCTGTGAAAATAAGGGTACAATACCTGATGGTGCATCAGGCGGTGAGTCCAATAAAAATAGGTGTCGTGCATAAACAACATCACAGGAAAAGCGGCCCAAAACCAAATTTTGCCATATTGTTGAATATCGGTGTAAAATGTCGTATGAATTCTAACGGATTCTATTGTTAAAAAAAACAACGGAACGAGGGCAAAAAGAGAGATGGTAAATAGAGAATAACCGATTTCGCGCAGATAATCTTTCCGCTTCGGATTTCGGGATTGTATTTTACATTTTTTTATCCATCGGAAAAACAGCACATAAAAGAACAAATAAGCGGTTCCCCCGACGAGAAAATAGCGGCCTCCTATTTTCTCCCAAATAAACCAATATGCCGAAAAATCCATGAAATCAAAGATATAACCGTTACCCGTTTATGAAAGAAAAAGGTGCTTTCTTTTTTCATTAAATTCATCATATGCAGATAAATTGTTGTGGCCCGCGCCCGAAATTACCCAAAATCGGTCCGAGGACTTCATGTGGGGCGTCAGTTTTTGGGCGCAACTGAGCGGTATTAGGCGGTCTTTGCTCCCATGAAAGATATAAACAGGGCAGGTTGTTTTTTGTATCATCTTCTTATTGTCGAAACGATAATGAAATATAAACCATCGGGGTAAAAAGGGATAATAAGCATAAAACAGATCGGGAATGGAAGAAAAGGGGGATTCCAAAATCAAAAAATCGGGAGAAACCACAGATGCCAATTCGGCGGCAAAACCGGTTCCTATGCTGCGCCCATAAAGCACGATGGAAAGTCCTTTATAATGCGGGGCAATTTTTTCATATACCAGAAATGCATCGTGGTGCAGCAAACGGTTGTTTTTCTTTCCCCGGCTTTTTCCAAAACCCCTATAGTCCATGATAAACATATCATAGCCAAATAATTCAAAATCAGCATAAACAGTTCCCCATCTGTTTAAATTATCGGCATTTCCATGGAAATAAAATAGAATTCCCTTTTCGCTTTTTTTGTCCGTTTTTTTTATCCAAAGGCCGTTTATTTTTCCTTGTCCTTCTGCATCTATGAACACTTCTTCATACGAAAACGGAAAAGAAAAACGGGCCGAATCCGGAAGTAACTTAGGGCGGAATAAAAAGCGATACTGTAAAAAATAGGTAAGTAGATTCCCCAACAATAATAAAAGAACTAAACTGCCGAAAATTTTAATGCCTATCATTTTATCTTTCCATTTAAAATTTCTTTTACTATCCGATGAAAATCTTCTATCCCGGGGAGGTTGTTGTGTTTTCCTCCGGGAATGGCATGCAGCTTGATTCGCGAAGGATCTATTTGTTCAAGTTCCCGGCTGAATCGAAATGGAATGATTTTGTCATCCATTCCGTGAATAAGATGAACGGGACAACGTGTGCCTGCAAGATAAACATCAACAGGAACGTGTAATCTCAACAGGAAATGTACCGGTACTATTCGCGTGTAATACCGAAAAAGACTTTCGGTGCTGGTATAAGGAGAGTCTAAAATCAACAGCCGGGGATTGTTTTGGTGAGCCACAAAGGCGGCAAATCCCGAGCCCATGGACCGCCCGTAAATAACTATTTTATCTTCCCCATATCGGTTTTTTACGTAAGAATAGACCTCCTGCGTATCGGCAAATATTTCTTTTTGATTATGATGACCCGTGCTTTTTCCGTAACCCGGATAGTCAAAAATGACAAAATCATACCCCGCATCCACAAAATCTGCCCTGAATTTACTCCAGCCCTTTATGGACTTTGTATTCCCCTTGAAATACAAAACAACTCCTTTCGGGTTCTGGTGCTTAAAAAGAAGTACGTTTATTTTATTTCCTTCCGGACCGGTGATGGTAATCTCTTCAAATAGATCCGGGTATAAAAACCGATAATCGGGAGGAAGTTTTTCCGGGCGAAAAAAGAAAAACTGTTGCAAAAAATATATCCCCGCGAGAAGTACCGCGTAGCCTATAAAAAGAATGACAACAATGCCAAGAGGGTTCACTCCTGTATGGGATTTTTTCCCTTACAAGTTACGCCTTTTTGCCTGATGACAACCTCTTTTATTCTTTAGGTGCTATTGTTAATTCGCCCTCGCGGTTGGCCAATTCCCAGGTTAAGTAAAAAATGTGCCGTGTTATTTTAGCCAGTTTTTCATACCGTATTTTTTCAGGCGTGTCGGTAACCCGATGGTAATCTTCATGAACACCCGAAAAGAAAAAAACAGAAGGTATGCCCTTTTTGGCAAAATTGTAATGATCGCTTCTGTAATAAAATCGATTAGGATCCGCCGGATTATTATACGTATAATCCAATTCCAATCCTGAGTATGTACGGTTTACATTTTCGTTGATCGCATGTAAATCAGGGCTTATACGATCCGCTCCTATTACATAAACATAATTCTCGTTTTCCTTATGTGATTCATCCACCCTGCCTATCATATCAATATTCAGATTGGCCTGCGTTTTTTCAAGGGGAAAAACAGGGTTTTCCGAATAATATTCTGATCCGAGTAATCCTTTCTCTTCTCCGCTGACGGGCATAATCAAAATGCTTCGCCTTGGTGATATGCCCGCTGCCTTGGCTTCTGCGAAAGCCTCGGCTATTTCCAACAAAGCTACCACACCCGAACCGTCGTCATCGGCTCCGTAATAAATGCCGTCTTCGTCTTTCCCGAGATGGTCATAATGGGCGGTTAAAACCACCAACTCTTCTTTAAGGTCTGTGCCTTCTATGTATCCTAAAATATTTTCTCCGGTTATTTGCCTGATTTGATTTTTTACTTCTATTTCTATCGGGGCGGTTATTTCAAATCCTTTTGTCCTCTCACCCGTTCTGTATTCTTCTCGTAACGATTGAACGGTTATTTTCTTTCCCGCCTTGCGAAAAATATCATCTGCCATTTGCTCACTGATATAAAATTTAGGAAATGAAACCCGTGATGGTTTTCCTTCTGCAAAGGTTCTCGGTTTTTCAATAAAGTGTTTATATGACCGGATATCATTTTCAATAAATTTCTGTACGCTTAAAATGGCGATTGCTCCTGCTTTTCGGGCTGCTTCCGTTTTTAATTTTAAATCAGTTGTCCACTCACTCAATTTGCCGCTTCCTGTTATTCGGGAGTTTCCCGTTTTATCCATCGGTTCATCTTCAAAAAAGAGTACTATTTTTCCTTTAACATCCAAACCTTCATAGTCATGTACACCATATTTTTTATCTTCTATTCCAAATCCCACGAAAACTATTTTTTCAGATAAATACTGTCCGTCCGGTATACCGGAAAAAGCAAAAAAATCCTCCATAAAAACATATTTCTTTTCCTGTAGGCGAAATTGATATCCATTAATTGTTTCTTCCCGCAAAGGAAACGTCTGCATGAATCCCGTAAGCATCGGGTGAGGTGCCCAACTCCGGTCTTTATAAAGACTATCCAATGGTTGATTTTGGGCATTAACCACTGCTGAAAACCCCAAAGACTTAAAAAAATTGGCGAGATAAACCGCGCAAAGTTTCTGACCTTGTTCACCCGTTTCTCTACCGGCGAATTCCTCTCCGGCAATTACAAGCATTTTTTGCTTCATTTGTTCAGCGTGAATTCCCGATGCAAAATCTTTCCGGTTTTCCTGGATATTCGCCTTGGGCTGAGCATATATCGATACAGCTAATAAAGCATATATTCCTAAAAAAATTACCCTTTTTCCCATAGTTTTTCGAGCCTATTAACAAGCTTCTATTTTATCTACCCGCCTTTCGTGTCTTCCTCCTTCAAACTCGGTAGTGATAAATGCAAATACAATTTCTTTGGCTTCCTCTTCTGAAATGTAACGTGCGGGTATGGCACAAACATTAGCGTTATTATGTCCTCTGGCAAGCTCTGCCAATTCCCTAAGCCAACAAATTGCGGAACGAATGCCCTTGTGTTTGTTTGCGGTAATGCTGACCCCGTTTCCGCTTCCGCAAAAAATAATCCCAAAATCGTATTCATGATTTCTTACGGCTTCAGCCAAGGGATGTATAAAATCCGGATAATCTACCGATTCTTCAGAATGTGTTCCATAATCATGAATGACACTATACCCTTGTTCAGCCAAAAATTGTTTGATGCTTTCTTTGTGTCTGAAACCGGCATGATCTGAGGCAAGCGCTATTTTTCGTTCTTTTTCCATTCCGTTTGTTTTGGTAAAGTTACTAAAAGGTATTTGGGTTTATCTATATAAGTGCTGAAAATTGACTTTGGCGGATTATTTGCCAACTTCCCTGCTTTTTAACAGTTTTGTTTTTTTATGGAGGATAAACGGGGGAAAATTTTCCACATCTTTTTTTGGTTTTTTTAAAATTTCCAATAAACCGGTGAAGGTTGTGAACAATGCAAATCGATTATTGACTTTTTATGTTTCCTTTTTCCGCATTTTATCCATAGTTTATGCAGGAAAAAAAAGCTTCTTTTATTCACAAAAACACGAACTAATCCATATGTTTAAAACTAATTAATTTATTGATAATAAATATAATATGATGGTAAAATTGTTTCATATCCTGTGAACTTAATTTAAAAACTGATAATTCAAAGAAATTGCTTCTTTTTTTATCCATTTATTAACAGGCTATATATATTCAACATAAATAAATTTATTCTTTATGTATTTATTAGTCTGCTTATATCTTCAAAAAATAGATATTTTTTTTCTTTTAAAATTCTGAAATAAATCACCTCCCATTACACTACCCTTTTTTAGCCATTTTAAAGGCCTTTATAGACAGTTCTTATGCTAGTATAGGGTTAGTCCTCATCATGTTGTTTTAAGTCAAATAAAGAGATATTAAATAATAAAAAGGATTGACCTTTTTATGGTCCGATTCTATCTATTATTGTATCTCTCCGGTAGTTGATTTTCCCAAAATGCACAAGTTATATTACCTTAAACGATTATATTACTTCAATGGTACTATTAACTATTTCATTTCTGTTTTAATCCGTTTCTACTAGAATTTCAAAAACAATTGACTCCCTCAATAAAGCATATATGTATTAAAGATACTGATTTGGTGGTTTAAATAAACTGTTGTTCATGATTGTAATTTTTATTTTATTCTACTTTTATTAATTGATTCTCTCAAGAATATTCAGTATAGATCTTTCAAGATGTAATATTTAAAGATGATCCGTTATCATTGTTTAGATGGTGTTAAGGGTTTTATCTCATTTAAACAATCATTTACCTTCTTTCATTATTGTTCTTGGCTTCTATGGTAAATACTGACTTGCGTAAATATCTATTAACCAAATTTTCATTTGGCGTGATACATTCCTATCTATCTCCTTTATTATCCTTCTATAAAAACAAGTTATTGGATAGGGAAATGATGGATACTTATTTTTTAGATAAAACTAAAATTATGTAACTCTGCTATTTTAGGATAGGTATTCGATATACATTTATTGCATCCTATTCCTTTACCGTTGTATTAAATTATAATAATCAACGATTCTTATATCGATTATAAAGAGCCATAGTTGAATGACCCTCTACTATAATGTTCCACGTGGAACATTATCTTCCCAAATAGACCATTAAGACGGATATATCTGCTGGTGATACACCGCTAATACGGGAAGCCTGTCCTAGAGAAAGCGGTTTTATTTTGGTTAATTTATCACGTGCCTCCATTGATAGACTTGATATGGAATGATAATTAAAATCTTCTTTGAGTTTTATATCCTCTAAACGACTCATTTTATCCGCCATTTGTTTCTCACGCTCTATATAACCCGCATACTTGATGGTAATTTCCGCTTGCTCAATTATTTCTTGTTGCTGGGTTGTATCCAAATTTTCTTTTAATTCAACTAATTCTTCCATATTTAGCAGCTCCTTAAGTGAGACGAAAGGTCTGGCTAAAACTTGGTCTAACTTTGTTTTTTGTTTCATCTCAGCTGAGCCTAAATTAGTTAGATAAGAATTAAGAATGTGTGGATCCACGCTGAATCGTTTAATTTCTGCTACTAATTTTTCCGCCTTATCTTTCTTATTCTTCATTCTATTATACCGTTCTTCCGAAGCCAGGCCTAATAAAAATGATTTTTCGGTAAGCCTTAAATCCGCATTATCCTGTCTAAGTAGTATACGGAACTCCGCACGGGATGTAAACATCCGATAGGGTTCTTCCGTACCCTTGTTGATTAAGTCATCAATCAGAACACCAATATAGGCTTCATCCCGTCCTAAAATAAAATCCGGTTTTTCCTGTATTTTCTGATGGGCATTAATTCCGGCCATTAGGCCCTGGCACGCCGCTTCTTCATAACCTGTGGTGCCATTAATCTGCCCCGCAAAATAAAGGTGATCAATAAGCTTAGTTTCCAACGTATGCTTCAATTGTACGGGAGGGAAGTAATCATACTCTATTGCGTACCCTGGACGGAACATTTTGCAATTTTCAAAACCCGGAATCAGTTTTAATGCTTTGTATTGTACATCCTCTGGAAGGCTTGAAGAAAACCCGTTGAGATATATTTCTACGGTGTTTCTTCCTTCGGGTTCCACAAATAACTGGTGTTCATTTTTATCTGCGAAACGGTTGATTTTATCCTCAATACTTGGACAATATCTGGGTCCTAATCCCTGAATTCTCCCATTAAACATGGGTGATTTTTCAAAGCCTGTTTTTAATATATCGTGTACTTTGATGTTTGTATAAGTAATATGGCAAGAAAGTTGATTTTCCAATTGCGGTAAATCTAGATAGGAAAAACGTTCTGGTTGTTCGTCTCCCTTCTGTTCTGCCATGGCTTCATAGTTTAGGCTGCGTCCGTCTATTCGCGGCGGAGTACCTGTTTTCATTCTTCCGGCTTCAAAACCAAGTTGTATCAGCTGCTCAGTAATCCCTTTGGATGACTTCTCTCCTACCCGACCGCCCGTAAGTTGTTTTTCGCCGATATGAATAATACCGTTTAAAAAGGTTCCGTTAGTCAACACAACCGCTTTGGATTTAAATTCAATACCCAATGTAGTCACGACTCCGTAAACTCGTTTATCCTTCACCAGCAAACAAGCAACACTATCTTGCCAAAAATCCACATTTGACGTATTTTCGAGCATAAATCTCCATTCTTCGGCAAATCTAAAACGGTCATTTTGGGTTCTGGGGCTCCACATTGCCGGTCCTTTCGAACGATTCAACATGCGGAATTGAATAGCTGTTTTATCCGATACAATACCGCTATAACCACCCAACGCATCAATTTCTCGCACGATTTGTCCTTTTGCCACTCCTCCCATGGCAGGATTACAAGACATTTGGCCAATTTTGGTCATATCCATAGTTATGAGCAAAACTTTAGAGCCCATATTTGCCGCTGCTGCTGCCGCTTCATTACCGGCATGTCCCGCCCCCACGACAATCACATCATATTCCATCCGCATAAAACCATACTTATATTAAATGTTCCACGTGGAACATATCAAATCAAACTCTTTAAAAGATAAAAAATAGAAACAAAAGAAACAATCAAACAGTATAATAGAGCCACAAAGGTACTTCCTAAAAAGCCAAGAAATGAACCCAAAGCAGCCAAAAAAGCTTTTTCTGTTGTTTGTCCAAAAATCAGTTCACCAAAAAAGGCTCCAGCAAAAGGACCGAATACAATTCCCCAGGGCCCAAACCAGGAAGTCAAAATTCCGATTAAAAGACCAATAGAACTACCCCAGGCCCCATATTTAGACCCGCCAAAAAAACGAGAACCATATATGGGCATGAGATAATCCAATATGCCAATGACGACAACCAGGATACCTAAAATGACCAAAATAAAAGAAGAAATGGAAACCATTCCGCTTCCGAAATGAAGTAAAAGTAATCCTGCATAAGCAAGAACCGGTCCGGGAATAAAGGGGACAAAAGACCCAATAATTCCAACAAGAACCAACCCAAAAGAAACCAGCACCAGAAGAATTTCCATAAGCCTAAAAATTTCTTCTGGATAATGCACGCTGTTCGGAAGAACGCATAATTTCCGCCTCTTTTTTACTTTTATCTTTTAATCCGCATAAATGCAAAACACCATGAACCATTACCCGATGAAGTTCGTTTCTAAACCCTGAATGAAATAGTTTTCCGTTCTCACGCACCCTGGGAATACTGATGTATATTTCGCCCTGAACCGACTTTTTTTCTTCAGACAAATCAAACGTGATGATATCTGTATAATCATCATGTTTCAGATACCGTTGATTGATGTCTAATAGAAAATCATCGGAGCAGAAGATATACTGTAAATCGGAAACGGTATAACCATAAGCTTCCGCCGTTTCGGTCAGCCATTTTTTTATGGCCGTTCTTTCCCTTAGAGAGAAGGAAATGTCGGCAGCATGAAATCGGATGAAACGACTATTTTTCACCTTCGGAATTAAGTCTGAAACCAAGGCGGACTTCACAACCGGCGTGCAAGAATTCACAGCTGTCGGCTAAGTTCTTCATTAAAAAAACTCCCCTGCCGTTTGGCTTGTCACGGTTTTCGGGATCTGTAGGGTCGGGAAGATCATCGGGAATAAAACCGCATCCCTCATCCCTTATGCGAAAAAACAACATGTTGTCTTGTTTTTCATAAGAGACCATAACCTGTTTTTCGGGATTTTCCCGACTACCATGAAGAATTGCATTATTTACAGCTTCCGTGACGGCGATGAGAATTTTACCGAAATGCTCTTCACTGATGTAGCCGGAGGAAATAACGCTTCCCACCAGTTTTTCTACATGAATCACATTGATGATTTCTGCTGAAAAAACCACCGAGTTTTTCGTTTCGGTCTGCATAAAATTACTTACAAAAACACAACAAGTTTACATAAAGTGAATCAAACGAAACAAAAAGATAGAGGTTACAGTTTGTTGAAGAATTCGGTTACCTTTTGACGGTAATAAGGTTTAAGGGCAGGAGGAACCGTACGAAGTAACTCGGCTTGTTTTTCTTTTTGCCGTAGATATTCTTTGTACTGTTCGGCATTAAGCGGGGTATCTATTTTTCCTTCGCGCGACTCTCTCTGTTCGTCCATTTCCTGTTCCCGTAGCGCATTCTCCGCCTCTAATAGTTTTATTTCAATGTCTTTCTGTCGCAGCAACAATTGTTGGTTTATGCGCTTATT
The DNA here is from genome assembly GCA_964473995.1 of uncultured Candidatus Competibacteraceae bacterium. Lineage (GTDB taxonomy): Bacteria > Bacteroidota > Bacteroidia > CAIKAF01 > CAIKAF01 > JAKRSD01. The sequence continues at coordinate 80,010 of CAYYRB010000001.1, forward strand.
GTATATATCGGTTTCGTTTTCCTCCATTTTATTGATTAATTCCTGTGCCATCCTTCGTTGTTGATTATTTCCCATTTTCTCGGCCAACTCCTGCATTTTTTTTCTGATCATTTCCTGTTCCGCAGCCATTTGGGCCAATTGTTTGCTGAACTCTCCGTTACTGCCCTCGCTGCCCGGTTTTTTGTTTTCTCCCGGTTTGGGTGTTTCCCCTTGTTTTTGTTGCATTTGGTCTGCGAGCTTTTTCATCTGTTCGCTCAGTTTTTTCTGCTGTTCCTGCAGTTTTTTCATTTCTCCCGGACTGGGCATGCCCTCTCCCGGTTTTTTACAGGCTTTGTTTCCCTGCATTTTCATCTGCGCATTCGTCTGCGCATCTTCAATAGCTTCCGAAAGTAAAAGGGCCAGATTGTTTATGGCTGTCATGCTGTATTGCTGTTTTACCAAAACAGTTGGTGTTTCTCGGTCACTTAAACCCGAAACGGCGTCATCCATATTGCGTTTTATATCGGCAATTTCTTGATTTACGGAAGCTTCAAGTTGGGGAACCCGCTTACTTAATGCAAACAGGCTGTCCTCGATGATTTTGCTGTCATCTTTTAATTTCCGCTGTTTTTGGGCCAGTTCTTTATACTTAGGCGAATTTGGATTCGTTTTTCGCAAGGACTCCATTAATCCTTCCTGATCAAAAGAAAGCCGAACCAGATTGTTTAATATTTTTCGAAGAGATTCCAAGTCTTCCGCCTGTTGATTTTCTTCCATTTCTTCTTGCATTTGTTGGAGCTCTTGAGAAAGCTGTTCCATTTTTTCTCCTGCGGATTTTTGGCTTTGGGAGGCCTTTTTATTTTGGCCCTGGCTTATTTGCTCTGAAGCATTGTTTTGCTCCCGGCTGATGTCTTTTTCTTGAGCTTCCGTATCTTTCAATTCCTCTCGTTTATTTTCCAGCGCCTCGTTTTTTCTCTGTAAATCATTCAGGTCTTTACGCACCTCTTCGAATTGTTTATTTACCGCATCTTGCTTTTGTTCTAAGGATTCTCTTTTTTGTTGATCTGTTTTCTCCTGAGCCGTTTCTTTGGCCAATTCTTTTTGTTGTTGGGCTGTTTTGTCTAATTTTTCTATGGTTTCCTGCAGTTTTTGATCAAACTCCATTTGTTTGAACAACTCCAACGTCCGTTCAAGCTGTTTTTTAAGGTCTTCGCTTGAATATTCCATGTTTTTAAGTTGTTCCTGAACTTTGTTTTTATCCTGCTCCCGCATGAGTTTTTCCAGCTCGTCCATCAGTTTTTTCAACTCCTCGTTCATCAGTTCATCGAGGAGTTTCTGCATTTCATTTTGTTGCTCGAGCCTTTTCTCGTCTTCTTTTTTAAAGGCATTTTCATCCCGGTTGCGCTTCTCGTTTTCTTTTTTAAGCTCTTCAATTTTCTTTTCAAGTTCTTTTTGTTTTTTGAGTAGCTCTTCTATTTTTTTTCGGTCTTGCCAATCCATGCTTTTCTTTTGAAACAGGCTTTTATTTAATTCCCCGGCGTCTTTTCTGATTTTCTCGGCGCGCCGCATGCTTTCGCTTAAATCTGTCTTGATGCTTTCTGCTGCCTTTTCGCTTTGTGCCTCCAATTCTTCTTCTCCGGGCACACGAAACATCCTTTTGCCCGTGCGCGCTGTTTTTGCTCCGTTTACGCCGTCATTGTCATATACGCTGAAAAAGTAAACGATTTCTTCTCCTGGTTCGGGATTGAGCTCGGCAAAACTGAAACGGTGAAAAAAGACTTGTCTGGTCGGTGAGGCGGACAGCGAAAGAGGCTTAATCGTAAAACCACCTTCTTTTTCGTCTTCTCCCGGTTTTTGTTTTCTGTAATGAAAGGAGAGTCCTCGGAAACCGTAATCATCAGAAACCTCGCCTTTAAAGTAATAAACACCCCTGTACACGCTGTCTGGCGTTTCCTGTACAGTTATAGCCGGATATTCATCGGGAATTACGGAAATCAGATAACTGTTTGTGTCGCATCGGCTACTGTATCTGTTTTTTACGGTGACGGAGTAGGGCAGGTTGAATTTTGTGCGTATGGAGTGCCGCACCTCGTTGTAGGAAGGTGATATACGGAGTACGGAGTCTCTAAGAATCAAAAAGAACTCGTCGGCATTGCGCGTGCCGAAAAGCCATTCCAAATTAGTTCCTTCGGGAACGGTAAGGTCTCCGGATCCGGTTATGGTTTCATCCGGCTTGTTCAGGTAGGCGGGGTAATCCAATTTTATTTTTAAAGAACTCAGAATTGCCGCCGGAACAACGTTTACGGTCCAGGAATCTGAATAAAAACCGTCTGCGAAAAAAGAAAAAGTAAAGGATTTATTTACCTTTTTTACCGTATGGGAGAATCGGCTTTTTCCCTCTGCGCTCATGCGGAAACGGGCCCCTTCATATTCGATGAACACATTTTGGGGCAGTACTTCTCCCGAAAGTGAAACAGAAACGGGGAAATCCTGATTTTCGGGAACGGAAAACCCAGGGGAACTCAAGCGAAAAAGAAAGGGCGCCTCCGGCTTAAATTCCCTTTGGTAGTTTATCACCCGTTTGGTGCCGTCGGCAATTACCCCGGGAAAAGCAATCAGCACGACAATTAAGACAGATAGCGGAACAAAAGCCCATTTCAGGTATTTTTTATTTTCCGAAAGGTTAACCGCCGTAGGAAAAGAAACGGGTTTTAATTCCAGTGTTTTTTGTTCAATGGCCGCCTCCAGCATCTCTGCATGTGCTTCGTTTTCGGCCATTCTTTTCAGCTGCAGGGTGTTTAACAGCTTATCTTTCACATCCGGAAAGTGGTCACCGATAATTTGGGCGGCCTCGTCGTGCGAAATGATGTTGCCCAGGCCAAACAATTTGGACAAAGGAATCAACACAAATCGAAAAAGAATAAAAAGGATTCCCCCGGAAAAACCGAAAAACAGAACCGCCCGAACGGGGGTTGAAAATCGTCCGAAATATTCTGCCGCGGTAACGCCCAAAAAAAGAGAAAGGCCCAATCCAACGGCATAAATTCCACCTTTCAGAAGCTGGTTTTTGTAATACTTCCGGATAAAAGCATCCAATTTTTCTATGAGCAGGTCGTATGCAGACATCGTTAAAACAGCGAACTAATATACATCAGTACGTTCGTATAAACGAAAAGTTCAGAAAAATGGTACGTAATTAAAAAATCAGGCGATAACCAGGTCTACCTGCATGAGGTTTACAAACGCATCTATGCGCTCTTCCAGCTCATTTTCCCGAATATTGATCAACCGTTCCGTGCCAAATTTTTCTACGGTAAACGAGGCCATGGCCGAACCGTATATGATGGCACGGCGCATATTTTCAAACGAAATATCGTCAGTGGCGGCCATGTAACCGATAAATCCGCCCGCGAAGCTGTCACCGGCGCCGGTGGGGTCGAAAACGTCTTCCAGCGGCAGCGCTGGGGCAAAAAACACTTTGTTGTCGCGGAAAAGGAGGGCGCCATTCTCTCCCTTTTTAATGATGAGGTATTGGGGCCCCATTTTCATGATTTTTGCGGCAGCCTTCACAAGAGAGTATTCACCGGAAAGCATCCGGGCTTCTTCATCATTAATGGTCAGCACATCCACTTTTTCCAATACCTTTTTCAGGTCGCCCATGGCGGTTTCCATCCAGAAGTTCATGGTATCCATCACAACCAGCTTTGGGCGTACGGCCATTTGTTCCAAAACGCGCAGCTGCAATTTGGGCATCAGGTTCCCGAGAAGAAGGTATTCTGCGCTCTTGAGGTGTTCGGGAACCACCGGATCAAAGTCGGCAAGAACATTCAGCTGGGTATCTAAGGTATCGCGTGTGTTCATGTCGTTGTGGTAACGACCGGCCCAAAAGAAGGACTTTTCACCCGGTTTTATCTGCAGTCCGTCCGTGTTTATTTTGTGTTTGGCAAAAGTGCGGATGAAGTCCTCCGGAAAGTCATCTCCCACCACGGATACAATGCTTACATAAGGAGTAAAGCGCGAGGCGGCCAGTCCCGCGTAGGTGGCGGCACCACCGACCACCCGGTCGGCTTTTCCGAAAGGGGTTTCCAGATTATCAAAAGCGACGGTACCAATGACGAGCAGAGAGGCGGACATATAAAATTTTTGCCAAAGATATTGTTTTATTAAAAGGGCTACTTATCTTTGCAGTCCGAAAAGAAAAACGAAAGAATTTCTTCAGGAAAAATTCCTCCTTAGCTCAGCTGGTTAGAGCACATGACTGTTAATCATGGGGTCCTAGGTTCAAGTCCTAGAGGGGGAGCGAAACCCGGTGAATGCCGGGTTTTTGTTTTTCAAGGGATTGCGCACCAATAATAAAAAGGGCCTACCCCGCTAGGTAAAAAGACGGAACAAAACAAATTTTAATAACTTCGTTCAAAAGGAGTTATCATGAAAACCATACTTTCCGCCTTTCTCATACTTTTCGTTACATTGTCTTATTCACAAACCAAATCTCTTAAAACCGGCATTCCCGGACAGGTTCAGCCGGAATATTTTCTCAGCCGTGCCGAACGCGAAGGCTGGAAAGAGGTCGTTTCGGAAAGAAAAGAGTTTTCTTCCACCTTTGAAAAAGACAACCGAAAAATGGCCTACACCTCATCGGTAAAAGTAAATTATACGGATGCCACGGGCAATCTGATGCCTGTTGATATTCGGATAAAAGCCACAAACGATGGTTGGATGGCGTTAAGTCAACCCTCTCCCGTGCGGATGTATTCCGACGCCAGCTTTTCTGTCGGAAACGAAAGCATTCGATACGCGAAGACAATACGCATAAATGGCCAAACGGTAAATCAAATACCGGTGGGGCGCCAGGACGGACAGTTTGTTTTTTTCGATGAAGTGATTCCGGGGATTACCAAACAGCTTATCGCCGGTCACGGAAAGGTTAAGTACAACTACATCATTCAATCGCCGCCTTCCAACCCCGCCAATGCCGAGTTTTGGGAGGTGGAGGAAACCATTTTTATTCCAGAGGGTGGGCGTATAGAAAAGGCTCCCAAGGCAGATGAAGCAGGAGCTCAATTTTTGATATATGACGCTAAGGATGATTTAAGCGGTGGTGTATTTCCCGTAGTTTGTTATGATGCTTCAGGAGTGGCATTTCCGGGAAATATTAAAGCTCAAAGCAACGGGGACGGAACCGTCAAAATGCTTTTATCTGTTCCCTTTTCATGGTTGAATGAGCCCGGGCGCACTTTTCCCATAACGTTAGACCCCTTGGTAACGGGCCCTACAACCACATGGGCGGGGGGAAATTTTCCTTCCTGTTTTTTCCCCAATTATTATTCGGATGCTACTATTAACGTGACTATTCCCGCGGGAATAACGGTAACCGCCTTAAACCTAACCGCTAATTTTTATGCCAATCCTTTTTCTGCGGCCGTTATGGGCGATGGAAGAATGTTTTTCAGCACCGGCTGTGACTCTACGACTACATTTCAAGTTCAAGGCGCAACAGCAAACCAGCCGGGAACGGCCTATCTGGATAATTTTGATTTACAAAATCCGCTGTTGTGTTGCATTCCCCAATCCTGTTCCGCCGGAACGGCAACCATCAGAATGCACTTAACAAGAACAACATTCGGTCCGGCATGCAACACGAATTTTATTTATTATGATGCCGCTTCTCTTTGGCCTTTCAGCGCTTACGTGGAGGGGAATACTCCGGAAACCTATTCCTCCGAAATGGCATTTCAACCCACCTCGGTTTGTGCGGATGACTGCGATGTAAACGCCCGAATATTTGCCCGTTACGGAGTTCCTCCTTTTACCTTTACCCACCCCTGGGGAACCACCCAGGTGGATACGGGAAACGCAAATGGGTGTTCCGTGGGTAATGTGGTAGGCATAGTGCCTTTGGCGATTCCTAATTGTCCTAATTTTTGCGATCCGGCTACATCACTTCAGGTTCCGGCACCTGTTGTAACCGACGCCTGCGGGGCTCCGGTGGCCTTGTATGATCCCTTTTATTCCTTAGCGGTAAAACCCGTACCCGTTCTTACCCCGGTTCAAGATACGGTTTCTGTGTGTTCCAATCAGGAAATACAAGTCGGTTGGTCTTCCTGCCTTCCGGGTGCATCGATTTCCTGGTTTGGCAGTGGTCAACAGGGGTCCGGATTTTCTTTTACGGACACGATCAGCAATTCATCTGGCACCCCGGCACCGTACGCGTTTTTAGCCACGCCGAGCCTGAACGGGTGTAGCGGTCCGGAATCGGAGGTGTATGTTTTGGTTTACCCATACACGACCTCGTTATTCACGTTTGAACCGGAAACCGTGGTGGTTACCAATACGGCCACATTTTCTGATCAGACACAATTGAACGGCAATTCAGCAACAGGATGGGCCTGGACGTTTGGTGACGGGCAAACCTCAGATGTACAAAACCCGGAGCATGCCTATTCCACACCGGGAGAATATCAAGTTTGTCTTACCGTGTTGACAGAGTTGGGCTGTTCTGAAGAGTTTTGTGACACCATCACCGTGGTTCCCGCCGAGTTAGAGTTGCCCAATATTGTTACTCCAAACGGTGATGCAGTCAATGACTTTCTGGAGGTAAAGTATTTGCAGTTTTATCCAGACAATGAAATTAAAGTGTACAACCGCTGGGGAAACATCGTATTCCAAAAGAAAAACTATGCAAACGACTGGAGCCCCAAATCGGTTAGCGACGGAGTTTATTTTTATATAGTCAGCATTAACGACGGGAAGGAATATTCCCAGATACTGCACGTGGCTAAATAAACCCGAAACGGGATAAAACCCTTTGATGGTTTCATTCCGGCCGTAGAGGGGCATAAGGAAAAAGCTACCTCGTAACGGTCACGGTACCATTCAGCTTTTCCTGTTTTCCCGTACAATCCGTGTAGGTAATGATCAGAAAATAAACGCCGTCGCTCACGTTTTTTGCATCCCACAAGACGCTCTTGTTTTCTGTAGTGTATAAAGGGACGCCCCAACGATTCATAACACTTGCATTAAAACCTGTGGTAAATTCAAATTGATCTTCAAGATCCAAGAGGTCGTTTACACCGTCAGTATTTGGCGTAATAATATTGGGTAGTTCTTTTGAGGGAATGGATATGCTTTGTTCTATGGTTATATCAAGAACTAAGGAATAGCATTGATCAGAAACCGTTACGGTGTAGGTTCCCGCGGTTAATCCCAGGACCAGCGAGGTGTCGGGCGCCGTACCGCCATCCCAAAGAAAGGAATAGGGGGGAACGCCCTCTGAAACATTAAGCAAAATGGATCCGTCATTGCCAAGACAACTTTCTTTTGTTGTTTCCGGGATTACGGAAAGGGAGGAGTCTGTCACTACGATTCCAATGTTTATCGAAATTGAATCGGAGCAACCGACAGAATCCGTAACCAAAACATGATACGCACCCGCAGACAGGTTGGATACGGAAAGTGCGCTCTGCGGCGGGTTCAAATCCCATAAAACTGTCAGGGCGCCCGTACCGCCGCTCACCGCAACAGAAGCAGCACCGTTGGCAATGTTGCAATCTGCGGGAGTAATAGATCCAATAGAAATGTTGATCGCGGGCGGAGCGGAGAGCACAAAATTTACTGATCCGGTGCAGTTTTCGGCATCTGTGACCGTTACTACATAATTCCCCGCGGCTAAATTATTTTGTGAAGCACCGGAGAGGCTTCCCGGCATCCACGTGTAAGTATAGGGAGCCGTTCCGCCCGAAACGTTTACGGAAGCGGTCCCGTTGTTTTGTCCCGCACAGGTCGGGTTGGTTGAGGAGACAACGGTAACGGCAAGTCCCGGACAATTGGCACAGGGGAGTAATTCAGACAGATTATTTATTTGTACGAAATTGCCGTTCGCATCAACCAGCCTGATTGGAAAAACCGCAGGTGGGTTAATATTGTTCCCCGTGGCAAAGGGACTCCAGGCCGTGATTGTTTGTGCACATCCCGGAGGGATGACACAACCGAAAAGGCAGGCGCTGCAATCTTGTTGGGTTGTTTCTTGTTCCCAAGTGTAAGGCCCTCCCGACCCTCCTGACGCAACCAGGTTTCCGTTATCATCTATACACACGGCAGGGGGGGCGCAGTTGTTTACGGTAATAAGTATAGAGTCTGCACCGCAGGTTGGAGCGGGAATTACAGAGTAATAAATTACATGAGTTCCCGGCCCGGCCGCGGCCGGGTTAAAAGTGCCGGTGACCGCATTAGTGATGCCCGGCCCGCTCCAGGTTCCACCTGTTTGATTTACGGAAAGGGTTATTGGCGCAGCATCGCTACACAGCGTAGGCACGGGAACGATCTGAATGCAGTTAAGACACTCTGCAGGCGGTGGTGGGCAGGGGCTTAACAGGCCCGTTGATGTGATGAAGTTGTTTCCACAGGCAACCACTTCTCCGTTATAGTTCAATGCGACATCATAAACAGCCGAGGGGGTATTGTACGTTGCAAGCAAATTAAGTGTGGGGCTGAATTTATGTACGGCATTTGAAGAACCCACATACACATTTCCGCAGGTATCTATTACCAAACCGCTGTTTCCAGGGGTGTTTCCGCCCAAGAAAGGAATGGTATTGCTAATTCCGCCCGGAACGGCCGCGGTGTTTATAACAGCCCCGTTGCTTATGCTCCTTCGTTGAATAGAGTTACCGTTCATGGAGAATAAAAAATCCTCCGTTGCGGCCACGGCATGTATGCCCTGGTTGGTTACTCCATAATCGGGTATACCGTAACTAAAATTAAATCCGCTCGGTATCTGGAAAATTGTGTTAAAGCCTGGGGTAACAACGCCTACAGAGTCCAGGGTCAAATAATAAATGTTTTGATTTGGCGCAGCGGTGATAGATCGAACCTCTTTAATGGTGGGCGGAAACCCACCTGTGGTATAGCCAACCTCCTTAAAACCCGAGATAGCTCCGTTAACCAAGCTCAATTCAAAAAGAACACCCCGGTAGGATCCTACGTTAATCCCGTTTGGAGCGCGCATCCCTCCGCAATAAAGCTTGGTGTAGTCGCAATTAAAAGAGAGGCTCCAAAATTCAATTTCGGGCGCAGGCCCGTTGTTGGCCGCGGTCCATTCCGGTGTGCCAGACGTGTTGATTTTTCTTATGGTTCCGCTGGTTCCCGTGGTTATATAACTATTTCCTCCCAAATCTGTTTTTAACGTTCCTACCCAATAGTTGGCTGTATCCCAAGGGGTATTGTAGGTCCACTGAAGAGCCCCGGCGGCGTTGTATTTTCTTAACCGCAAGGGAGAGTCGCCCCCGTATACATAAACATTTCCGTTTTGGTCGGTTTCAATTTCCCAAATTTTATTTGAGTTCGAAAAGGCATTGGGCGTCAATGTCCAGGGATCAATGATGATGGTCTTTGTTTTATCATACACGGAAAGCTGAAAACCGTAAGTGTTGTTATGTACTGAAAATGCGGATGAGATGATTTTTTCGGGTGCATTTTGATAAAAAGTAACCGGCCGGTGATCGGTGATCGGTCCAAAAATGGTTTTTACAGACAGGTTTTCCTTATCATCTTTAGACAGGCGGTTTTTTTCGGTAACCGAAATGCGTATATCATCCGGATTCCCCCCCGGATGTACCACGAAAGCGTATTTTAAGCCCCCGTCGGGATGAAAAGTATATTCCAGGTCTATGTTTGGATAAACACTTGTGTAAACCAACTTTTCGTACGCGCGGATACCGTCTAAATATGCGTGGTTTGGGGACTTATCTGTCGGATAGGTATGGGTGTCGCTTCTTTGATTTTTTCCTTCGCATCGAACATCGGGGTTCATTCCCTCCCAAGAAAAGTGAATCATTTCATGATTTACAATCATCCGAGGAACCTCTTTTTGTCCCTTTTTACGCAGGTAATTTTTTCGGGTGGAATAAAGGGCATAGGAAACCCCCTTGTCAGTAAAGTATATTTGAAGGCTTCCATGATCCACGCCGTAAAGAATTTTTGCCGGATGGTTTCCCAGCCGTCCGTCAAACTGACCTTTGTTTTCAATAAAACCTCGATACTTCCATTCAAAAGATATCGGAACTTCCTTTTGAGCGAAAACCAAATCGCATGGAAAAAACAACAAAAGCAAAAAAGAAACAAAACTAAAACGCATAATTTGGGCAAAACAGGAACGAAAGTAGACTTCTGTTTGCAATGTACCAAAAGGAAAAATAAGCAACCCAAATGATTACTTTTGTGCCTCAATAAGTGAATTATGAATAAAATCAAAGCGGCAGTACTGGGTCAGGGGCATATCGGGAAACGCCATGCTGAAATGATACGCCGCAACCCCGCCTGCGAACTTGTTGCCGTCTGCGATATCAGAACCAAAGAAGAAACGGGTTGTGTGGATATATCCGAACCCTACTTTCAATCTACGGATGAGCTTTTTGCCTCCGGTTTGGAAATGGACGTGGTCCACATCTGTACCCCCAACGGACTTCACGCCGCACAAAGTATACAGGCACTGGAAAACCGTTGTCACGTGGTTGTGGAAAAACCGATGGGACTTTCTAAGGCCGAGTGCGAACAGGTTATATTTAAGGCGCTCGAAATGCACCGCCGTGTTTTTGCCGTGATGCAGAACCGCTATTCACCACCGGCCAAATGGCTCAAATCGGTTGTGGACTCGGGTGTTTTGGGAGAAATATACATGATTCAGATCAATTGTTATTGGAACCGTGATGAGCGCTACTACAAAAAAGGCGGCTGGAAAGGTACTCCCGATTTGGATGGAGGAACTCTTTTCACCCAGTTTTCCCACTTCATAGACATCATGTATTGGCTTTTCGGCGACATCAGAGACATAAAAGGCCGCTTTGCCGACTTTAATCACAAGGACCTTACCGCCTTTGAAGATTCCGGCATGGTTTCTTTTGAGTTTGTCAACGGCGGTATGGGTAATTTAAATTACAGCACTGCGGTATGGGATTGCAACATGGAAAGCAGCATGACAATTGTCGCAGAAAAAGGAAGTATCAAGGTGGGCGGTCAGTATATGGAAAAAGTGGAGTATTGCCATATTCAAAATTATCAGATGCCCGAACTGGAGCCCACCGGCCCGGCCAATGATTACGGATCGTACAAGGGATCGGCAAACAACCATCACCACGTAATTGAGAATGTGGTAGACACCCTGAATGGAAACACCTCTGCCACTACAAACGCTCTGGAAGGCTTGAAAGTAGTGGACATTATTGAGCGGATTTACCAACAAAGGTAACCCTCGACGGCTTCAAAAAAAGAATATCTTCGTATTTAGAACACAGAAGAAAAACACACATGAACGACCTCTACTCTTCCTTGCTGTCCAAAGATGAAAAACTTGCAGTCATAGGCCTTGGTTACGTAGGCCTGCCCATAGCCTTGGCCTTTGCCCGTAAAATTTCAGTCATCGGTTTCGACATAAATGCCGCCCGGGTGGACATGATGCGCAACGGGCTTGACCCCAGCAACGAACTTGATTCTGCCGAATTTGTCGGATGTGACATCGAATTTACAGACTCGTTGGAGGTATTGAAACAGGCCCGCTTTTTTATCGTGGCCGTTCCCACGCCCATAGATTCGTTCAACCGCCCCGACCTTACTCCGCTTATCAAAGCCTCCGAATCGGTAGGCAAGGTGCTGAAAAAAGGCGATTATGTGGTGTATGAATCTACGGTTTATCCGGGTTGTACGGAAGAAGATTGTATCCCGGTGTTGGAACGCGTTTCAGGCCTTTGTTTTCCCCGGGATTTTAAAGTAGGTTATTCGCCCGAGCGGATTAATCCGGGGGATAAAGAACACACGCTGTCTAAAATTACCAAAGTGGTTTCCGGATGTTGCGCGGAATCGCTTGAAATTATTGCCAAAACCTATGAATTGGTGGTGGATGCCGGGGTACACCGCGCACCCAATATTAAAACTGCAGAGGCGGCCAAGATTATTGAAAATACCCAGCGCGATTTAAACATTGCGCTGATGAATGAGTTGTCCATCATTTTCGGAAAAATGGGGATAAACACGTTTGATGTATTGGAGGCTGCGGGAACCAAGTGGAACTTCTTAAAGTTTTTTCCCGGTCTGGTAGGTGGTCACTGTATCGGTGTGGATCCGTATTACCTTACCCATAAGGCCGCGCAGGAAGGATATCACGCCCGGGTTATTCTTTCAGGCCGTGAAATAAACGATTACATGGGAGCTCACGTGGCCCGTCAGATCGTGAAAAAACTTATCCAAAAGGATGCCGTTTTGAAACAAAGCCGCATTCTGATCATGGGAACCACGTTTAAAGAAAACGTAAGCGACATCCGAAACAGTAAGGTAATTGATGTGATTCGGGAGCTGCAGTCGTATCATGTGCAGGTTGAGGCCATAGATCCCCACGCCTCTCCCGTAGAGTTTGAACATGAGTATAACTTTACGCTTTCGTCTAAAGCCGAAGGGAAATATGATGCCGTGATTGTGGCGGTTTCTCACAAAGAGTATTTGGCTATGGAGGGAAGAGATTTTCATTCACTTGTGGGTAACGGCGGCATTTTGGCCGACCTGAAAGGGCTTTACCGCCGCTCCGGCTGGAATACGGATTTTGATTATTGGAGTCTTTAATCATGGAAAAAACCATTCTTATCACAGGCGGTGCGGGCTTTATCGGCTCGCACGTGGTGCGTCTGTTTGTTACCCGCTATCCACAGTATAAAATAGTTAATGTGGACGCATTGACTTATGCGGGCAATTTGGAAAATCTGCGAGATATAGACCAGCGTTCCAATTACCGTTTCGAAAAAGCCGACATCACCGACCAGGAAGCGATGGGGCACCTTTTTTCGGAATACAAGCCTTCCGGGGTTATTCACCTGGCTGCAGAAAGCCATGTGGACCGTTCTATAGAGGACCCTATGGCTTTTGTGAAAACAAATGTAATCGGAACCGTGAATTTGCTCAATTCTGCCAAGAAAATCTGGGCAGGAAATTATGAAGACAAGCGTTTCTATCACGTAAGCACGGATGAAGTTTATGGCTCTTTGGGTGAAACCGGGTTTTTTACCGAGACCACCCCATATGACCCGCAAAGTCCATATTCCGCATCTAAAGCGGCCTCTGACCATTTTGTTAGGGCGTATGCCAACACGTATGGAATGCCTGTGGTCATCAGCAACTGCAGCAACAACTACGGGCCCAATCATTTTCCTGAAAAATTGATACCCCTCGTTATTCACAACATTCGGAATAAAAAACCCATTCCCGTGTATGGGAAGGGGGATAACGTGCGTGACTGGTTATTTGTAGTGGATCATGCACGGGCCATAGACACTATTTTTCATCAGGGCAAATCCGGAGAAACCTATAACATCGGCGGTCTGAATGAAAAACAGAACATTGAGGTGGTAAGAACACTTTGCCGTATTATGGATGCAAAATTGGGTCGCGCAGAAGGAGAATCAGAGCAGTTAATCTCTTTTGTTAAAGACCGCCCGGGTCACGATCACAGATATGCCATTGACGCTTCCAAGCTCACGGCAGAATTGGGCTGGCAGCCTTCGGTTACGTTTGAGCAGGGTATAGAAAAAACGGTGGATTGGTATCTGAACAACGGAGAGTGGCTGGATCATGTCACTACAGGGGCATATCAGCAGTATTACGAAAAAACATACGCCGGCAGATAGGCTATTTCAACGCGATTCCCAGGTTGAGCCCGAACCTGATTTCATAAGGACCGGTAAAGATGAATCGGGTATTGAAATCGGTTTTTTGAGCCCCCTCAAAAAAATGGAACCGCGAAATGTTATAGCCTCCCCCGAGGTAGGGGTTGATGATAAACCAATTTCCTAAAATCCATCGGTAACCAAGGGTAATTCCCCCGGAGAGGTTATAGCTTTCTGCTTTTTTCGCCCCATAGGTGTATTCGGCTCCGGGAGGAGAGGTAACATAAGGGGAATTAAGTTTAAAAAACCGGAACGAAGAGTAGGGAGCAAGATAAAAACCCCGACCTCCTCCACCCAGGGGATATAATTTAACTTCCAGGTTGCCTCCGGCGCCAAAAATCTGCGTGTCAAAAGGCAGGGAATCCGAACGGGAAGTAAGGGTATATCTTCCCGCATATCCGCCGATGAGTATTCCCGTATATTTAGACAAAGTTCGTTCGTATGAAAAATTGGCCGCCAAAACAAACGTGCTTAGAAAATTCCACTGAATCATGTTTTTTCTGGGTTCTTTTTCCCACTTGAAAACAGCGTTATCCAGCGTGTCTTTTATTTGCCTTTTTCCGCGTTTTCCATCTTGGGCAAAGAGGCTAAATCCGCCAAGAAAAAGCATCAGCCCATAAATAATCAAAAAGCGGAAATCCGGCTTCATCAAAAATTAAAATGCCCTGGTTGTTACCGCCGGAGAAATTTTTTTAACCAATCCTTGAAGAACATTTCCGGGACCGCATTCCACAAATTCGGAAGCTCCGTCAGCCACCATTTTTTGTACAGACTGGGTCCACCTCACGGGGCCGGTTAATTGTTTGGCTAAATTTTCTTTAATAATCGCCGGATCCGTTGCTGGCAGGGCTGTTACATTTTGATAAATGGGGCAGGAGGGAACATGAAACGGGGTAGAGGCGATGGCGTCCTCCAATTCCAGCCTTGCCGGCTCCATCAGCGGAGAATGAAAAGCCCCACCTACCGGCAGAATCAACGCCCGTCTGGCCCCCGCGGCTTTTAGCAGTTCACAGGCCTTATTTACTCCGTTTACCGTTCCTGAAATGACCAATTGTCCAGGGCAATTGTAATTAGCCGCTACAACTATCTCATCCCAAAAGGAGGCACAAATTTCTTCCACCTTTTCATCCTCAAGACTAAGCACAGCGGCCATGGTTGATGGTGTTTTTTCACATGCTTTTTGCATGGCACCGGCTCTTTTGGCCACCAAGCGCAGCCCGTCCTTAAAGTCAAGGGCCCCTGCCGCTACCAGTGCCGAAAATTCACCCAGAGAGTGCCCTGCGGTCATATCGGGCTTCTCGGGGGCAGTGGCGCAAAGAAACCGGATGACACTGTCGAGGAACACGGCCGGTTGGGTAACCCTTGTCTGCTTCAGGTCTTCTTCGGTTCCCGAAAACATAATTTCTGTAATCGTAAATCCAAGGATTTCATCCGCCAGCAGAAATAGATCACGGGCTCGGGGGTTGGTTTCAAACAACTCTTTTCCCATTCCGCTGTATTGACTGCCTTGTCCTGGAAATATAAAAGCTTTCATAAAGCGTAATTTGCAATTAATTTAAAGCTAAGGTAAGTCTATCGGAATAGTTTTTAACCCATTTTATACATTAGCTTTTTTATGTTGAACGTCTTTTCTATAGCAATGCAATCGAAACTGTTTTATAATCTGTTAATTACGACGTAATAAAAACATCCAAATTGCTTTCACCGCGTTCACCATTTAGGTGTTTTTAAGTCGGGGTTAACCCAACAAATGCAGGTTGTTCGGTGAATGCTCACCTCCTACGGCATAACTTGGGTTTAAAAAGTCAGACCCAGAATTTTTAGGGAGGCCCGGCCTTCTGCCGAGAATTTGGCGCGGATTACCTGCTCGTCTGACCCAACTTCCTTGAGCGTAAGTGACCCCAAATTTCCATTGATTTCCAGCAGGTTGCGGTAATTGTATCCCGAAAGATACGAGCGTACGGCCGCCGCCGCCACGTCCAAATCTTGTTTTACCGGGTAGCGGAACGCGGAGTCCATTTTCTTTTTTAGTGTACCCTTCAGCAGCCAGGAAGCGGATTTTAATAAAACCTGACTCGTGTTTAATTCATAATCCAGATCTTGAAAATAAATTTCCTGCCGGTCCTGATCAAATGCAGGTTTTCCTTTCAGATAGACCACCGCCCGCAGGGCTCCGCTCATCTGAACTTTGATGTAAACCTCATTTCCTCTTCCGTAGAGCTCAATGTCGTTGATGGTAACCCGTTTTTTCGAACTTACCTCAAACGTACTGTCTTTAAATGCCAAACGCGCTTGACGGGTTGCCTCGTTAAAATCAATTTCGGTGAGTAAGTCTATTTTAAAACCGGAAGGAATATTATCTCTCAGCGTAAGTCTGGGAACGGGCGTTTCGCGGATTAATGGTTTTTCTCCCAGCTTGGTGTTGATATCTGTGAGTAAAGCGCCTTTTATGCTCAGACGGTCTTTATCGGCCCGAAGAGGAGAAAGAATAAACTCTTTTGGTGCAAAGTACAACCAGGCATTGTAGGCACTGTCGGCTAATATGGGTTTTTGGAGCTCTTTCCACGCCTGTTCTGCATATTTTTTCAAATCTACCTGTTCTCTGATGGTTTTGTCGATCATTTTTGCCAAGTCTCCCAATTGGTTTTTAAGCAACTTTTCCACCACCGTCCGGATATTGATGTTCAGCGGACCAAGGTTCATGTAGGGGTCTTTTTTGATGCTGAACCCTTTGCTCTCGGTTTGGGTTGTCAACACCCAGGAAGGACTTAAACTAATTTTGGATACGATATCGGCCTCCATCGTAAAATCGGTTGATTTGATGATTTCGGGGCAAATGCCGCAGGCCTGGTAGCGTCCGGTGAAGAAAACGTGTACGGGAAGGCTGATTTTCAGGAAATCTTGGTAGCCGTTCAGGTGCAAATTTCCGTCCTGCACTACTTTGATTTTTACGTTGTCTTCATCGTTATTGCTAAACGAGTCATCCACATAGAGTGTAGGGCCTAAGTTTTTGGTTACGGACTCCCGTATGGTTTGATGGGAAAGACTTATCGGGATGCTGATGTACGAAGGCTCGCGAACCGGGGCGGATTTTTCGCTTTTGCCATATTCGGGCGGAGGGATTATCACCGCTTTTTGACAGGAAAAAAGGAGAAGCGTTAACCCGAAAAGAAACAGAATCTTTTTCAAGGAAATATTCCGTTTTACGCAAAAGCGTTGTGCAGCCCCATTAATTCCCGGAGTAAACAACCAAACGATGAAACAATAAAACAAACGAACGCTATTTTTTTCGACTACTGCATTACAAAGGGATAATCTTCTCCTTGGAATGTGGCAACGGCATTGGCATCACACGTACCGTTTCCGTAGTTTACGCTGATGGTACTGACACCTTCTATATCTAAGTTCAGCACGCCGGCACGTATCCAGCGGCATCCGTATTGAACATTCAACGCATCGGCCACGTTTAAAGAAAAGCCCACCCCTTCTGATGAGGTTCCTTCTGCCGTTCCGGTAATACTCCACACATCATCCCATGGGGTGAAAGTACCTTCTCCCTGAAGCCACTCGTGCTGGCGCAACGTACTCCACAATACGGTTCCTCCTCCGTTGGGCTTAATGATTTGGCAATCGGGAAAAGAAACCTGATACACCAAATGGTTGGAAGCATTATATCCCAGATTCGTAATGGTTTTATTGCCCAGTACCTGATGGTCGTTCACGAAGTAATTGTCGAACTGAATGGCGACGGTTGTTCCCGGACTGCGAAACCAATAGGAAAATGTACCGATGATTTTTCCGCGTCGTGCGCGTCCGTCATTGCCGGTGCAGTTTACGGCGCCGAAATCAAGCGTAACGGTTTTGGGCCAGGTAACCGTGTCGAATGGGAAAATGGTTAACTCACCGCAGGCTGAAAGTAAATCGTTGTAGGCTTTCAGGCTGTCTGCCGTGGCCTGTCCCGCGCCCGCCACTTGTTTATATCCATCCGAAAAGAGGTTTTCGGCTAAGGCCATATCTTCTGTGGCTTTCAGGTTTTTTCCGTCAAACTTGTTTTTGGGCTTACACGAGGTAACAGCCCAGGCTGCAAAACCCAAAAAGAAGAAATGGAAGATGAAACGTTTAGTAAGAGCCATAAAATTTAAGAATTAAGTGTTTCCTTTCAACGGATAAAAGTAGAAAAAATTGCAAAATGCCCGCTGTGCCTATCCCATTCCCGTAAAGGCCTCACGGATATGGTTAATTCTTGTGCCCTTTTCATCTTCCCAAACCGCAATGATATCAAAGCGAACTTCGTTCTCCAGCCCATTGACATCCAGATAAGCTTCCGCGGCATCCATTAGGTTTCGCTCTTTCTTTCGGGTTACGGCCTCTTCGGGCAGTCCGTGAGCCAGGTCGCTGCGGGTTTTCACCTCCACAAACACTAAAGTGGCTCCTTCTTCAGCAATCAAATCCACTTCTAGATATCCTTTCCGCCAGTTTTTATTCCGTATGATAAACCCTTTTCCCACAAGGTAATCCGCCGCCATTTCCTCGCCCCGTTTTCCGGTGTCATTGTGTTCGGCCATGTTGGCTAATTATGAAGGTAAAAATACACATTTGCTCCGGAATAATCCCATCGGTACATTTCACTATTTTTGTGCACGATGTTACAACAGGGTAAAAATTTAACGGAAGAATTACGCGAAAGGGGCTTGCTCCACGATTGCATTCCGGGTACTGAAGAACTTTTACAAAGCGAAACGGTGAAGGGTTATGTGGGCTTTGATCCCACGGCCTCTTCTTTGCATATCGGGAATCTTGTGCCCGTCATTTTGCTGCGCCATTTGCAGCAGGCAGGGCATATCCCCGTGGTGTTGGTTGGCGGGGCTACCGGGATGATAGGCGATCCTTCGGGAAAATCGGCAGAGCGAAACCTGCTCGATGAAAACCAGTTGCAACACAACGTAAACGCTATCAGAGCCCAGCTGGAAAAATTGATTGATTTTTCGGGGCCTCATGCAGCCGTTCTCGTAAACAATTACGATTGGATTAAATCCTTTTCGTTTCTTGATTTTCTCCGCGAGGCAGGCAAGCATATTTCGGTGAATTACATGATGGCGAAGGACAGCGTAAAAAACCGCCTGGAATCTGGCATTTCATTTACAGAGTTCAGCTATCAGCTCATACAGGGCTATGATTTTTATCACCTGTGGAAGAATTTCGGGGTAAAACTGCAGATGGGCGGTTCCGACCAATGGGGCAACATCACCACGGGCACCGAGTTTATCCGCCGCAAAGCCCAGGGAGACGCATTTGCGCTGGTGGCTCCTTTGCTTACCAAGCCCGACGGCAGTAAGTTTGGCAAATCAGAGCAGGGCAATGTTTGGCTTGATCCGAAGTTAACCTCGCCCTACAAGTTCTTTCAGTTTTGGATGAACATAACGGACGAAGAATCGCTCAAGCTCATCAAGGTATTTTCTTTCAGGCCGCTGGAGGAGTTGAATGAGTTGATAAAAAAACATAGCGATGCGCCACATGAGCGTGTGTTACAGAAAACACTTGCCGAAGATGTAACCTCGTGGATTCACGGAGTTGTTGAATATGAAAAAGCCGCGGAAGCCTCCGAAATTCTCTTTGGCCGGGGAACCGCCGAGCAGTTGGTGGCGTTTGACGAGGAAAGAATCCGTTCTGTTTTTGAAGGAGTGCCCACCTTCACTGTGGCAAAAGAAAAAATGGAATCCGGACTGTCCATGCTATCCTTAACGGCTGAAGAAACAACCATTTTTTCATCCAAAGGAGAAGCTAAACGAATGTTTCAGAACAACGGGGTTTTGTTGAATAAGTCTAATGCTTCCGAAGACTATCAGGTAACCGATAAAGACCTTCTTGCCGGCAAGTTTTTGCTCGTGGGAAAGGGAAAAAGGAATTTCAATTTGGTGGTGGTGGAATAGACTCGGCAAGAAACAAAACGAGGTGTTGAGGTGAAACAAATTAAAGCATAGACGAACCTAATTTTTTTCGGCTTTTCGCACCGCCACCACTTGTTTTTTGAAATCGGAAGGCGTATATCCCGTGTATTGTTTAAATAACGTATTGAACGAGGATTTGGAGTTAAACCCGCAGTCGTAGGCAATACCCAGAATGGTAAGATGGTCGAAGGCCGGATCGGAGAGCTTCCGTTTCACTTCCTCAATCCGGTATTCATTGATAAACGTAAAAAAGTTTTTCCCCATCCCGTTATTGAGAATTTCCGTGAGATGATGTTTGGAGATATTGATTTTGGCGGAAAGATCCTGAATGGTCAGCTCTGCATCCAAGTAAGGCTTTTCTTTTTCCATGAAAGCCAGCAAACGCTTGGAGAATAAATCGGCGTCTTCTTCCTTCAGGCCCGAACGCTTGTATTTTTCTTTTTCTTCCGAGCCGGAACCCTCCGCCGTAGGGGTAATCGGCGTTTCTTCTTTTTCTGATCTGACGGGTTCCGCCTCGGGTTCCCGGTAAATTTCCCGGTTACGGAAAAGCGCTTCCTGTTTTATGCCGAAGTAGCTCACGGAAAAAGTCATTACCGTAAGGCCCAGATTGGCCATGGTTTCACTGTCCACGAGGGGGCTTCCGTTCAGCGCATTCACCAAACCCACCGAAAAATAAAAAACAAAAGTGGCAGTAATCAGCCCCGCGGTGAAATACAGCCAGCGCAGTTGGTTTTTTTCCGACTCGAATGAAAACTTATTGACCAGGCTTTTTCGGTAGTGGTAAAGAAGTCGGTAGGTGAGGGCGGTATACGTAAAAATGGAGATGAAGTAGACCGCCGCATATAAAATACGCACTCCCAGGTATTCATCGTTCAATAGGTATTTATGATCTGAGAAATCCACCCTGTCTTGAAAGAAGGCGAAGTAAAATCCGGTCATGATGAAAAAGGGCGCGGCATGAAGCACGTCTCGAAAGCCAAACTGCGATTCTTCATCGGTAATGTTTTTGGTGTACAAATACAAAAACGGCCCGAACGAAAGCGGAATAAACCCGGTGGAGAAGTTTACGTCGAAAAACTCGCCGTATTCATCGTACATGAGCAAAATCAAAAACTTGAAACAGATCAGCATGAGCCAGGCTACGAGCAGCCTATCCGCAGTTTGTTTGCGCTTCTTGGTGAGCAGCACGAATGCGGCGAAAAGCCCCTGGGATAAACCGATATAGAGTATGGCTTCTTTCACGCGTTATCGGTATTTTCGGTAATACGTGTTTGTGCGCCCCAAAAACCAAAGGAAACCCAGATAACCCTTTACCCGAAGTTCTCCGTTTTCATTCAGCCACATCTTGGCATTATAGGTGTTGCCTGAATATTCGGAATAAATTTCCCCGTCATCCCATTCCCCGTCTTTTGCATTAAAGCGAAAATTTTTGAACACATCCACTCCCAACAAAATACGGGTTCTCAAATCAGAATTATTGTTGTGAATGTCTCGCCTCCATGTTCCGTCCGGATTTTTTGGTTCTTTCAGCCAGTGTATGCGTCCGAAATAGGCCCCGTCTTTTTTGTAAATTTCTACCACTTTGTCTTCTGATTCGTTTTGCCACAGACCCAGAATGCGGTCCGCTTGCTGTCCGAAAACAACGGGCGGAAAAAGGAAAAATGACAAAAGGACAAGAAAGCGCATCAGCCTGTATTAATGTTGCAAAATAAGGAAATTGCCGGCTAAAGGAATTCCAAAAACAAAAAAAGCGGCAGCTTTGTTTAAAGCATATGCAGAACAAAACACCCATAACCCTTTGCTGGTTCCGTCGCGATCTCAGACTTCATGATCAGGCGGCGCTATCTCATGCGCTGAAAAGCGGCCATCCTGTTCTTTGCCTTTTTATCTTTGATAAGGAGATTCTTGACAAGCTTGAGGAAAAGGCGGACAGGCGGGTTACTTTTCTGCATGATACTCTTTCTGAAATAAAGGAGCAGCTGAAGGCCCACGGCTCTGATTTGTGCGTGAAATATGGAACGCCGGGGCAGGCCTGGGAGGAACTTACCGAGGAATATACGATCCGGGCCGTTTATACCAATCGGGATTACGAACCCTACGCCCGCAAGCGCGATGAAGAGATCGGACATTATTTGAAGGCGAAGGGAATCGCTTTTCAAACCTTTAAAGATCAGGTCATTTTTGAACCGGGCGAAGTGTTAAAAGACGACGGGAAACCCTACACGGTTTATACGCCCTTTGCCAACAAGTGGCTCGCCAAAAAAACGCCGGCTCATTTTGTGCCGCATGTTTGTGAAATACAGGCACATTCATTCTGGAATATAACAGGCTTGCCCATGCCCTCACTTGCCCAGATGGGGTTTTTACGTGCCGACTTTCCCGTCCCTCCGCTAAGCCCTACAGATGCATTGATCAGCCATTATGAACAGACCCGGAATTTTCCTGCCTTGCAAAACGGCACATCCCATTTGGGCATTCATCTCCGTTTTGGTACCGTAAGCATCCGAGAACTCGCCCGACGGGCAGAAAGTCTCAGCCTGGTTTTTTTGAAAGAACTCATCTGGCGGGAGTTTTTCATGCAGATTTTGTTTCATTTTCCACGGGTTGAAAATCACGCCTTCCGACCGGAATACGACCGGATTTCCTGGAGAAATGATGAAACGGAGTTTTTGCTTTGGTGCGAGGGAAGAACGGGTTATCCCATGGTAGATGCGGGCATGCGGGAACTGAATGAGACGGGCTTTATGCACAATCGTGTGCGTATGGTTACCGCCTCATTTCTGACGAAGCATTTATTGATTGACTGGCGCTGGGGAGAGCGTTATTTTGCCCGCAAACTGCTCGATTTTGATTTATCGGCCAATAACGGAAATTGGCAATGGGCCGCAGGGTGTGGATGTGATGCCGCGCCGTATTTTCGGGTTTTTAACCCACAGACACAGGCCGAAAAATTTGATCCGAAAGGAGAATATATCCGCACCTGGGTGCCGGAGTTTGATTCACTAAATTACACGAAGCCTGTCGTAGATCATAAGATGGCGCGTGAGCGGGTGCTCCGCGTGTTCAAAGAGGCCCTGAACGAAGCCTAATAACGCTTGATTTTTTTGTAAACGGGAGGTTTTTCCGCCGCTTTTCCACGAGTTAGTTCAGTCGGTTTTTGAAGCGCATCGAACACCTCTTCGGCGCACCTCCCGGTTTCCTTTTCTATTTCTTTTCCCCAAAAGCGAATTACGGTCCACCCTTTTTCTTGAAGGGTAATGTTTACCAAAATATCCCGGCGGATGTTGGCCTCTATTTTGGCAATCCAAAATTCCCGGTTGGTTTTGATCGTTTCCTTGCGGGTTTTCCAGTCTTTTCCGTGCCAAAATTCACTGTCCACAAAAACGGCTACTTTTTTACCTTTAAATACAAAGTCGGGTGTGCCGAAAACGGAACGGTCATTCTTCCGATAGCGCAAACCCATCTTCCAAAGAGCCGATGCCAACAAGCGCTCTAAGGAGGTGTTTTTTCCTTTGATGGCCTGCATGTTTTTGCGGCGTTGTTCGGGAGAAAGTTTGTCGGTCATCAGCCCCAGACTTTGGTACCTTCCGTGCAGTTCTTGCAGATGTCTATTTCTTCCCGAGAACGGAGAATAGCTCCGCGGAAATTGTAATAGGCGGATGAGTGCCATATTTTCCGGAAGGAGGTGTTTTTCAACTCACCCAGGGCATGAGAGGCGTCTTTATCAAAACAACAGGGAACAACCCGGCCGTCCCAGGTAATTACACAGGAGTGCCACATTTTCCAGCACCGGTTCATCAGGCTGTTTTTTATGGCATAGGTTCCGTCTTTTTGTTTTTTGTATCGGGAAAAGGCATCCAGGGTCGGAATCAATTCACTGCCGTTCTGATAGTCGTAAATCTGAGCCGTTTTAAACCAGACTTCGTCCACACCCAACATATCGGCTAGTTGCTGCACCTCGTCCATTTGGTGTTCGTTTGGCCGTACGACCAAAAATTGAAAAACTACAAAAGGTGTTTTGCTTTTTAATTCTTTTCTCCAATGTAAAATCCGGCGCGTGCCTTCGATCACCTTTTCCAAGTTACCGCCCACCCGATATTGCTCGTACACCTCCTGCGAAGTTCCGTCTATGGAAATAATCAGACGGTCCAATCCGCTCTCTATCGTTTTACGGGCCGTTTCGTC
Organism: uncultured Candidatus Competibacteraceae bacterium; assembly: GCA_964473995.1. GTDB lineage: Bacteria > Bacteroidota > Bacteroidia > CAIKAF01 > CAIKAF01 > JAKRSD01. The sequence continues at coordinate 103,828 of CAYYRB010000001.1, forward strand.
GTCAAAATAATGTGCATTGGTGCTGGTGGCCGTATAGATGTTTTTTTGGGAAGCATAGCGTACCATTTCCAAAAATCGCCGGTTGAGGAAGGGCTCTCCTTGAAAATAAAAAACCAGATAAAGAAGGTCAGGGGATAACTCATCGAGGGATTTTCGAAAAAACGTCGGCTCCAGCATGCCGGTTGGCCGTGAGAAAGAGCGGAGCCCACTTGGACACTCGGGGCAACGCAAGTTGCAGGACGTGGTCGGCTCGAATGAGATACTGGAAGGCATGCCAAACATCCGTGGTTTGCCCACGAGGTTACTTACATAAAACCCAACCAACAATTTAAGGCCGTTCAACACACGCCGGAGGGTGAGTTTACTCATCAGATTAAGAGAATCCCGAAAAACGGCGCGCTTCATAAAACAAAGATACGCGATGAAGGAAAAATAGCTCGTGTAAAGGGCTTTTTATATATTTAGGGTGTAATTTGCATACTGATGAAAAGACGTGATTTTTTATCCAAAGCGTGTTTAATGTGTGGAACCGTGGCCGTTGGCGCCGTGGCGGCAACTTCTTTGGAATCGTGTAAAACCACCGAGTCTGTCACCGGCGGAGCTCCAGCATCTGAAGGGCTTCAGGTGTTAAATAATCAGGTGCGCATTCCCATCGTCGAAATGGAATCTTCCAGGCTTAAGACGCTTAAGGTGAAGGGCCTTCCTAAGGAATTGCTGTTGGTGAAAAACGGTGAAAACGAATATGAAGCGTATCTGATGCGTTGTCCGCATGCCGGAGGCACGGTGAGGGCAGAGGCGTCAGATTTGGTTTGTGCTTTACATGGCAGCCGGTTCGATTTTAAAGGGAAAGTGACCAAAGGTCCGTCTAAAGAAGGATTGAAAAGCTATCCGGTTTCAACAGAGGGAAAATACCTGGTCGTCTCGGTGGTTTGATGAGGCAAAAACCCTGACTTTTCACCGAACAAGAAGCCGTTGCTGAAAAAGAACCATTAGGCCGTTTTCTTTCTTCCGGGTTATTGTTTAATAATCTTTATCGCCTGTACGGGAA
>CAYYRB010000001.1:104975-106803 GCA_964473995.1 uncultured Candidatus Competibacteraceae bacterium
CGTTTAATGCCGAATTGGATAAAAACGAATTTCTGAATTCCCGGTAACGGCAATAGAGCCTTTTATTGAAAAGGGAATCTTCCCTAAAGCGTTGCCACCAGAAGGGTACCAGCAATCCTCCGCCGCCCCCACAAACGGCATTGAAATCGTAAGCCCAGCCCGTAGTGTTTTGTCCTTGACAATAGTTGGCATTTTGCCAGGCAATGTCAAAGTCCCATACGGGACCCATTTTGAGCTTATTTCCCCGGGTGATTTTTTCTTTGTGTAGAAACGTGCTGATTCGATATCCGTCTACATTTCGGCTCAATTCATTCATGAGCATAAAGTCAATGACGGAGTTTTCATCCATAAAACGGCGCCACCCGTTTTGGGGGTCTTGGAATGCGGGAGACGCCAGGGCTGCCTCAAAGCTGTCTACAAACGACTTAATATACAGCTCCTGTACCGGCTGTATGCTGTCCGGGTCTGGGTAGGTATATTGGAAATAGATAGAAGCGCCGGTACCCGAGCTTCCCGGCGGAGGAAATGCCGAGGTCCAACCGGCTCCGCCCGATCCGGTCAGTTTATCAATTTTAATGATATAGCCACCCGTCAACTCTTCTCCGGCCACATCAAAAGAGTTTAACTTGCCGATGTTGACCCTTCCGCTGTCGCGCTTAATTTTCTCGGTTAATGCGTAAACGCCGATATATTCACCGTTGAGCATGACTTCACAAAATCGTGTGCGTGGAGCATAGTTGCCTGTTTTGTTGCCCAGATTGTAGGTCAGCGCATTGCGGAAAAGCGTTTTGTCTGAATAATTCGCCCCCAGCACCCAATCATTTTCAGCGGGCATCCCCAGCAAAGAAACATTCAGGTTGTTTCCCAGCGCATCCCGGGTTTCAAATCCGTAGGGCTTTTTTGGCATTCCCTGCGAACTTGAACCCCGCTGTTCAATGCCGATGTTGCCGTTATAATGAAAGGTGGTATCTGTCAGGTAATTCCGAACCCCTTCGCCGTTGTAAATGATTTTCATGTCTGCCGGCACCTTGGGTTCATCGGGAATGGCCACATTGTTTGCGGTGTTGATGACCAAGATGGGCAAGTCGCTCGAAGTAAACGAAAAAGGTTGTGCGGGCTGATTTCCGAATGTAATACTCCAATTTAGCACCGAGCCTATATCTTGGGCGTACATATCCCGAACCCGGAGCCTCCAAACGCCGTTGGCGTTTTGTCCGTTATTCATTTGTCCCAGATTGGTTTGTGGTCTGAAAGTTCCCGAAAATGGGGCAGAACCGCTTAAAATGGAGGTTGTCGCATTTTGCCATAAACAGGTGTTGGTAAAATTGTCTCCATCACCTCCGATGCCCGAAAATAAAATAATTGTTGTTCCGTCGGGTGCGCGCAAACTTACCTCCAAGTCGCTTACATAGGGGTGATTAATATTCAGACATACCAACTCTACGCCGAAGTTTCCGTTCACCGTGTTTGGCGATAGAACAGGCACGTTAATATTGAACGAAACGACCGAATTGTTATCGGGAATGTTCCCTCCGCCTCCGGTAAAGGTTTGCCCCCATACGCTGCACGGCAGAGCTGTAAATAAGAGCAACTTTTTGATTTGAATCATGTTTGAAACCGAATGCGTAGCCAAATGTAGTTTTTTAAATAACGTTTTGGTAGTTGGTATTTACTTTTCGTATTGAGCTATTTGTGATTTAATCCCTGGTTTTTGCGGGAGATTATTTCTAAAAAGCGGAGAGCAGGAGGTTGTTTTATGTTCTTGAAAGCACTACACTCTCTGAGTCCTGTGTGGTTAAAAAGAAAAAACCGCAAAGAGCGCAAAGGG
>CAYYRB010000001.1:106903-108106 GCA_964473995.1 uncultured Candidatus Competibacteraceae bacterium
AAGGGGCATTTAGCAAAACATAATAAATTACTTCTTTCCTTGCTCCTTATTCTTTTCCCTATTATTTCCGCACCACCTTCATGCGGAAAACACGATCCCGGTAGAACACTTTCAGGAAATACATGCCGCCGCGCAACTCGGAAAGATCGTGTGTGATGCTGTGATAGCCTGCTGCATAAGATTGGCTCTTTACCACATGACCGAGGTCCTTGCCTCCCGCATCACTCAGGCGAATGGTGACCTTATCGGCAAAGGGAAGGATTAAGTCCAGTGTGAACGAACCGTCCGTAGGGTTGGGATAGGGGAGCGAGAACCAGGGCCCGTTGTCCAACGCCTTACACAGGCGGTCATCAGGAGGGGCGACCGTAAGGGTATCGTTGTAGTTCTCGATCTGAACACAGCAAAATTCATCCGAGCCAAACACTTTGGGACTTCCCGTAAACACATAATTCAGTTCCTGGCCGGGCATCAGGACACCCGTCCAGCTTTCTTGAAGGGTGTTTTCATAATTCACGGAAGCGGATAGCCGTATTTGATTTACCTCCAACACGCCGTTATTGAGAATACGGGCCCGGTACTTCATATATTCTCCCTCTTTTTCGCATTGGGCATCGGTTAATTTGAGGCTTCGTTCACCTGTGAATACCGTAAAGGTGCGCGTGGCGGTATCGTTGCATCCGAATTCGTTATCCGCGATGAGTGAAATCACATAATTGCCCGTATCGTTCCATATGGGGAACGTAGGCGTAATGTCCGCACTGAAAAACTCCCCGTTCAGTAACCAGGTGTAATTGAGCCCACCCGTGGAGGAGTTGGTCACCTGCGCCGTCGCCGGCGGATTTCCTCCACCCGTCGCCAAAGCAAAGGATGCGTTGGGCGAAGGGTTTACCCAAACACTCGTCTGCACGGAATCGGAGCAACCCGCCGTGGTGGTTACCGTGAGGCGAACGATGCGGCTTCCGGTTGTTTGAAAGGCGAAATCGGGGTTTTGACCGCTTATGGGTGCACTGTTCCCGAAGCGCCAGAGCCACTGGGTAATTTGGTCATTTACGCCTTCACTTTCTTCCTGAATGGTTAGCGGTTGTCCGGCGCATATGCTGTCCGGCAGGGAGAAGGCCGCCATGGAGCCTTTGTTTACCGGTATCTGTTGGGTTATTGTTTCCTGGCAACCCGAGGCGGTGAATACAGTGAGCGTTACGGGGT
>CAYYRB010000002.1:0-1977 GCA_964473995.1 uncultured Candidatus Competibacteraceae bacterium
GGTAATTTCTCCCGGTTGGTAATAACATCCGTTTGACTGCAAGATGGTTGCCGAGTATATTCCTCCAGCATCAGCATACAAAAAATTACCTGTATTGGATTGCAACGGATTGTTGTTGAAAAACCAATACACGCTATCGCCCAATTCGTATGGAGCAATAAGCAGAAGGGCAGAGTCACCTGGGCAAAAACCGTTTGTGTTCCATGAAGTCAACTCGGGCTGGTATAAATAATCGGTATCAAAACCGGTGCAATCTTCATCCACCTTATTGGCACAAATTTCAGTTGCGCCGGGATGAATGTTTGGATTTTGATCATTACAATCGATATTGTTAAAAACGGTTCCCTGAGGTTGGGCGCATTGTTTTGATCCCGTTCCGGCACCAAATCCATCCAAATCAGCGTCGGGGTAAAAAACAGGAGTAAAGTAAAGCCAAACATTATCAATAGTACCCAAATCACCCCCGGCACGGTCGCTAACATTGACTTTCCAGTTTCCCTGCGAGGCGGCGCCGTTGTGCAAGGTCTGCAATTGGGTAATCGGTTTTATGGCACCTGAAAGCGCGAGTGGGTTAGGGTAGCAAACTCCTTCCGCCAAGAGGGTAAACATATCACCGAAAACCGCGTTGATGTTATCATTTCCGCATCCATAGGTACTGTTGGGAACTCCGGGTCTGTCAAACAAAACAGCCGTATCTCCTGCGGGAGTAATCAAAACTGCGAATAAATCACCCAGATAGGTATGGGTAACCTGAATGCGGACGCTGTCCAAAACCCAGTTTATTCCAAGTTGTCCATTCAGATTTACCGGAATCAGGGCATCGGTGCCGGCCTCATTATTATCGGGTATGGTAAGACCCACTTGTTGCTGAACCATGGTGCAGGTTTGCCCTTTAACTCCTAAATGGGCGATAAGAAAAAAGACAAAGAGGGGAAGGGTGCGGAACATATGAGGGGAGAGTTTAATTTACTCTACAGGGGAATGATCTTTTCTTCTGAGTACGAAATTGGAACCGAGGTAAACCCGGCGCACCTGCTCGTCTGCAGCCAATTGTTCAGCTGTTCCTTCCTTCAGGATTTTGCCTTCAAAAAGCAGATAAGCCCGATCCGTAATACTGAGTGTTTCGTTTACATTATGATCGGTAATGAGTACACCGATATTCTTCTTTTTCAGCGAAAAAACGATATTTTGAATATCTTCTACGGCTATCGGGTCAACTCCGGCAAAAGGCTCATCCAAAAGAATGAATTTAGGATCAACTGCCAATGCCCTGGCTATTTCCGTACGGCGGCGTTCTCCGCCCGATAACACATCTCCCGCGCTTTTTCTAACTGCATTCAGCCCGAACTCTTCGAGAAGGGTTTCCATTTTTTCTTTCTGTGCCGACTTAGGTAAATCGGTCATTTCCAAAACGGCCTTTAAATTATCTTCCACGCTCATTTTACGGAATACGGAAGCCTCCTGAGGAAGATAACCCAATCCCTGACGGGCTCTTTTATACATGGGTAGGTCGGTAATATCACGGTTGTCAAGAAGGATGGTACCCTCATTGGGTTGCACCAGTCCGACCACCATGTAAAAGGAGGTGGTTTTTCCCGCGCCGTTCGGCCCGAGGAGACCGACGATTTCTCCCTGTCCCACTTCAAACGAAACTTGGTTGACGACGGTGCGTGTTTTGTATCGTTTAACCAGATTTTCGGCACGTAGGATCATGAAAAATACAGCTTAATTCCCTAAATCACTGATGAATTTTATTCTCATGAGTCGAATTTCCTCCTCGGAATAGGCATCTTCATATTCACGCAGGGCTTCTTCCAAATCCGCATTTTCAGTGGAACGGAAGTAATCAAAAAGCTCTTCCTGCTCATCGGTGCCGAGGGAGGAGTTGATGTAGTAATCTAAATTCAACCGGGTGCCCGCGTTTACGATGGATTCCATTTCGGTAAGCAGTTCGCGAATTTCCAACCCTTTATTTTT
>CAYYRB010000002.1:2077-41807 GCA_964473995.1 uncultured Candidatus Competibacteraceae bacterium
ATGACAAAAGGTGGCACCTTGCTATCTTTGGCCAACTTTTTACGCAGGTCTTTCAGCAAGGCCATTAATGTTTCATCGAGTGCTCCCGCTCCTTTCGCACCTGAAAGGATTTCCTCATCTGAACCGTCCTCGGCATCCAGGTGCTGATCTTTGGCAAAAAGGATGCTGTAGGGATTTTCGAGGTATTTTTTTCCTTTTTCGCTGAGCAGAAGGGTACCGTATTTTTCGATGTTTTTGGTGAGAAAATCATTCACCATGGCTTGCCGGATGACACTGTGCCAGAAATGTTCGCCCTCATCGGCGCCTTCACCGAAAGTTTCCAACCTTTCAAATCCGTATGTTTTTACCGTGTTGGATGATTGCCCTACCAATACGTTGACGATCTGGTTGGCTTTAAAACCGTCATTCATCAGGTCCAACGTTTTCAATACAAGCAATAATTGATCACGAGCATCGTAACGTTCTTTTGGATGGTCGCAGTTGTCGCAGCCTTTGTTGCAACGTTCCTCTTCAAAGTGTTCGCCAAAATAATGAAGCAGCACTTTTCGCCGACAGGCCGTGGTTTCTGCGAAACTTACCACCTCCTGCATAAGCAGACGGTTGATTTCCTGTTCGGCCACGGGTTTTCCGCTCATCAGCTTTTCGAGCTTGTTCATGTCATCATAGCTGTAAAAAGCCACGCATCTTCCTTCGCCGCCGTCTCTTCCCGCACGACCCGTCTCCTGATAGTAACTTTCGAGCGATTTGGGCATGTCATGATGAATAATGAAACGGATATCGGGTTTATCAATCCCCATCCCGAAGGCGATCGTGGCCACGATAACCTCCACGTCTTCCATTAAAAACATGTCCTGGTTTTTTGCCCTGGTTTTGGCATCCATCCCGGCATGGTAGGGTACCGCATTGATTCCGTTTACCTGCAGCGTGGCTGATATTTCCTCAACCTTTTTGCGGCTTTGACAATATACGATGCCTGATTTTCCAGAATTTTGTTTTATGAAACGGATGATTTCTTTGATTTCATTCCGCTTGGATCGAATTTCGTAATACAGGTTCTCTCTGTTGAAGCTGTCTTTAAAAAGAACGGCATCCTGCATCCCGAGGTTTTTCAATATGTCAAGTTGCACCTTAGGCGTTGCGGTAGCCGTAAGGGCAATGATGGGTACGCGGTCAATCGCTTCTATGATGGTTCTCAACCGGCGGTATTCAGGACGAAAATCATGGCCCCACTCAGAAATACAATGGGCTTCATCAATGGCAAAAAAACTGATTTTGATGCTACGGAGAAATTCAATGTTTTCTTCTTTAGTGAGGCTTTCCGGCGCTACGAAAAGAATTTTGGTGATCCCGGCTACGATGTCGGTTTTAACGCGATCCCTTTCTCCTTTATTCAGCGAAGAATTAAAAAAGTGGGCCACACCTTCCGTGCTTCCGAACGCCCGGATGCTGTCCACCTGATTTTTCATGAGGGCGATGAGCGGAGAAACCACGATGGCAGTTCCCTCGCTGATGAGCGCGGGCAATTGATAACAAAGTGATTTGCCACCTCCGGTAGGCATAATGACAAAAACATCCTGACCATCAAGAAGCGTTTGAATGATTTCTTCCTGCCGGCCTTTAAATTTATCAAAGCCGAAGTATTTTTTAAGTTGTTCCTTCAAGGAAATTTCTATGGAAACTCCCATATTGCTCGTTATTTTTAGTCCGCCCATTTTTTGAATGTGTTAGCGGATGTTGTTTTCAAATTCATTAAATCGTTTAAAGATATAAAAAATATCAGTCAGACTATTTTCTGTTATGAAATACATTACAATGCCGGAAGAATCCGGTTGGTTACTTCCCCGAAACCGATACGAAAATGATTATTTTCACAATATCCCCGAATGGTTAAGGTATCACCGTCTTCGATGAAGGTTCTCGTTCCGCCGTGCTGCAGTTGAATGGGTTTTTGTCCCCGCCAACTGAGTTCCAGCATGGATCCGAATCCGCTTTCATCGGGTGCACTGATGGTTCCGGAGGCACACATGTCACCTACGCGCATGTTGCATCCGTTTACCGTGTGATGGGCCAATTGCTGGGCGATATTCCAATAAAGAAACTTATGGTTTGAACGGCAAATTCGATTTTCCTGTCCATCTTGCGGGGTGAGAAATACATCCAGATGAATGTCAAAATTCCGCTTTCCGTCCGTCTTCAAATAATCCAAAATGGGTACATCCTGCATCGGACCTACTACCCGGAACGGTTCCAGAGCTTCCAGAGTGACCACCCATGGGGAAACGGATGAGAAAAAGTTTTTTCCCAAAAATGGACCTAACGGCACATATTCCCAGGCTTGGATGTCGCGCGCGCTGAAGTCGTTGAATAGCACCATGCCGAAGATATGGTCTTCTGCTTCTGATGTGCTGATGGGTTTCCCGAGTGAATTTTCTTTCCCCAAAATAAAGGCCATTTCCAACTCGATATCCAACTGACGGGATGGGCCGAAAACAGGCCGTTCTTCGGTAACTGGTTTAAATTGTCCTTTGGGTCGGTGAAAAGGAGTTCCCGATACCCTGATGGATGAAGCCCTTCCGTGATAACCGATGGGCATATGTTTCCAATTGGGAAGCAGGGGCGGCTGGTCCGGCCGGAACATTTTTCCTACGTTGGAGGCGTGCTCCAGGCTGCTGTAAAAATCCGTGTAATCGGGAACATGCACCGGCATGTGCATGACGGCCTCATTTTGATTTACAAAAAGCTGAGTTTCATTTCTGATTTCCGTGGAATTTTCCTCCAAAAGCCGGATCAGTCGAGCACGTATCTTTTGCCATGTAGGTTTGCCCAGACGTATAAATTCATTGAGCGTGTCATGAAGAAAAACAGAATCGGCGGGAAGCCCGCATTCCGCAAAAAAACCACGTTCATGAAGCAGGGCAAGGTCAAGTATCAAATCACCGATGGCTACTCCCGCTCTCGGGCTTCGCTCCTTCGTGCTGAAAATTCCGTAGGGTAGGTTTTGGATGGGAAAGTCTGAATCCCTTGAAACAGGAATCCAGGATTTCAATTCGTTCAAATTCATTCCACCTTTTTTATAAAGTGAGCAAAGATAACATTATCGTGGTAAGAAAAAAAGGGATTATCGGGCTTGATTCAAAATCAAAAATTCCAAATCCAAAAACAGATCCCAAGCCGGACATTCATAGCCCATTACCAATACTTTTGAATGAGCGGCCGGACCGTTTAACGGGTTGGGGAGCACGCTTCCCGGATTGGCATAAAAAAAAGGAAAATATCCGTTGCGGAAAATAGGTTTCGGTGCTTTTACGCCCAAGTAAGCGAGTCCGTTTCGAATTAATTTATATTCGTTTTCGTAAACCGATTTTTCCAATTTTTTCATCATGCGGTCAATCAAATCCTGTTTAAGGTTATCCAATGCTCTGAAGTGTTCGGAACTGATTAAAAAAGCCAAATGATAAAGGCAGGTGGAAGTATGGAGGTATTGGGGAGAAATACGGTATGGTTTTTTCATCAACAATTCGGTTTCAAAGGCCATCCGTAACCACTCTATTGAAACTGAATCTTGAGAATTCATGGGCAAACCGGCTTCGCTTAATGAATACAGAATATTGGTAAGTACGCAAAAATCAACCTCAGGTGGCATCTTATCGCCCAACCAAGTACCATGGGTATACAGGCCGGTAAGTTGCTTTGGTGTATTTCTCAATTTTCTCTTAATCCCCGGCGCATTTTCCCGGGCCATTTTCCGTAGCTCCGTCCATTCCTCAGGAGAGGCATTCTTCAATCCTGAAATCAGAAAGGAATCATCGGCATCATCCGGAATATGCAGGCCTTTTAATCGTGAAAGAAAAGGATCGCCCGGGAATTGGCTTACGGGCTTGGTAGGCCAAAAATTATAACTGACTCTTCCGTATTTGTTGGAAAACTTCGCCGTCGCTGAAATGATGGAATTCAACAAAGAGTCTGCACTCGTTTTTGAAGTTTCCGGAAGGGCATCTCGCAGGCGCTTGAGCCGAATGCCGATAATGGCGGAAAAGAAGATATTTTCATCCGCTTTGTAATAAGGTACTCTCCCGTGGTAGCGGTAGGAGGGGTAAATGCCCGGGGAAAACCCATCAACACCCGATTGCATGTAGGTAATTTTATTCAACAAATCCTGCAGTGTATCCTGTCCATGCTGAGCCCAAGCCCTTGGAAGCAAAAAGAGAAGAATTACGGGAAGCGCCTTTTTAATTTGCACTTTCAAATATAATCAATCCTCCGAATGTGTACTTTTGAAACATGAGAAAATCGTCATTGCCTCTTCTCGTCGGCATGTTGCTGCACACTTCGGCCAAAGCCCAAAATGTGTTTAAAATCCCGGTGGTGGTACACGTGGTTCATTACGACGGAAGTGAAAACATATCCGAAGAGCAGATAAAAAACGGTATTTCCATACTCACCCGAAATTTCAGAAAACAAAATCCCGATACATTGGAAATTGTACCCCAGTTTAGGCCCCTTGCCGCTGACATGGGGGTGGAATTCGAGTTGGCCAAGCGCGATCCGCAGGGAAATTGTACCAACGGCATTAACCGTATCCGATCACCGTTCAGCCTTACGGGCGGACACGAGGTGAAGAGCCTGATACATTGGCCCAGAAACAAATACTTGAATATTTATGTAGTAAGGGATGCAGCCGGACTTGCGGGGCATGCCTTAATGCCGTTTCAGGCGGATTCGCTCCCGGGGTGGGACGGAATCGTCATTCAGGGAAATTATTTCGGCAATATCGGCACATCGAATGAAACCCGCTCCGTCGTGCTCTCCCACGAGGTGGGTCATTATCTGGATCTATTTCATATCTGGGGAGGGAATAATGTACCCGGATTTTATTACCTGCCGGTAGGGCAGGCTGCCAATTGTGCCGTAGGCGATAGTGTTTCGGATACACCTTCCACAATCGGATGGAGCAGCTGCAATCTGAATGCCAATTCTTGTGATATTGAGATTGATAATGTGCAGAATTTCATGGATTATGCTTATTGTGCCAGAATGTTTACTTTAGGTCAAAAGGCCAGAGTTCATGATGCCTTGAACAGCCCGGTTGCACAACGAAACGAACTAAGTTCATCCGCCAATCTTCTAGAAACGGGCATCACGTCCGAAAATCCATTGTGTAAAGCTGATTTCAACACACCCCGACGAACCTATTGCCTGAATGAGGAAGTCCGTTTTTATGATGCATCGTATCATGACCCCGTATCCTGGAGTTGGACCACCGGTGACGGCGCCTCACTTTCCGGGGCAAATCCTTCCTACTTATATGGCACCGCAGGTAAAATGAATGTTTCTCTGAATGTTTCGGACGGAAGCCAGAACCTTACCGTTACCAAATCCGGTTGGTTGCAGATTTTAGAGGCACAGGGCAAGACGCTTCCTTATTTGGAGGGATTTGAAAATTATGTTCAACCGCAGGAAAGTGAATTTTTGTTGGAATGCGAGTCAGAACCCTGCTGGGCAATTACCGATCAGGCATTTTCCGATGGAACCAAGTCGCTGACTTTGAATAACCATAATATTCCGCCTGGGCTGATGTATCGCTTTACCACACCCCGGTTGGATTTTTCGCAGACTCCCGATCCCGTCATTTCATTTACCTATGCATTTGCCCAACGAGATACATCAAATTCAGACCGGCTTTTGGTAAAGATGAGCCGCGATTGCGGAAAAACGTGGATTACCCGAAAAACCATATCGGGCAGTCATCTTTCTACCACTGAAAATACGGTGACGTCCTCATTTATTCCGAATTCCTCCGAATGGAGTGACTTGTTGATTTCCCCCACACCGTCTTCCTACAAAACGGATAACATCATCTTTCGCTTTGAATTTTACACGGGGGGAGGCAACAATTTTTATTTAGATGATATTCAAGTTTTTGACCTTTCAACCCTGAGCCAGGGGAAGATTAAAATACCCGATTGGCGTATCTTTCCGAATCCGGCTCAGGAAACAATTCACATTGAATCAGACCTTTCTGCATTTGATGTAGAGATTTTTTCCCAAACGGGAATTCTTTTTGCATCGTATACCGAGCTCAACAGTACAATTCCGTTGGATATTTCGATCCTTCCCCCGGGTGTCTATTTTGTCCGAATACAAGTTGCCGATTACGCCGAGTATCAAAAACTGATCGTTACGGAGTAATCCCCTGTTATGGGTATTTTTTAGGTAATTGACATGCTCTTGTCGTAAAGGCGGCCCACACCGATTATTTTTGCCCACATTTTGGGAGAAATTATGCAGGTTTCAAGCCGTTTCAAGTATGTCCTTTTGGCCTCGTTGTACTTTGCCCAATTTCTGCCCTTTGCTTTTTTCATTTCCTCTTTGCCCGTTATTTTGCGAAGACAGGGGCACTCTCTGGAAGAAATCAGTTTTTTGTACGCTCTTGGGTTACCTTATGCCTTGAAATTTCTTTGGGCCCCATTTATAGACAGGGGAGCCGGAAAATCAAATCACTACAAAAAATGGATATTGATCTTGACAGTGCTTTACGCGGGCTGCATGTCGTGCGCTCTTTTTTTTCCACCCGAAAAAGAAAATTTCGGATTCTTATTTGTTTTTTTGGCATTAGGCATGTTTTTTCTTTCCACCCAGGATATTGCGGTTGATGCCGTTGCCACAAGGATATTGAATCATTCGGAACGAGGAGTGGGAAACGGATTACAGGCAGCAGGAGGGTTTATGGGCTATTTCGTGGGAGGTGGCGTATTGTTAATGACCTATGATTTTTTAGGCTGGTCAGCAACCTTGATTCTCTTGGCATCACTCCTTGTTTTATCACTGATTCCCTTACTTTTTTTACCCGAAACCCAGACGCTGAATCCTTCGCGTGCCGCATTTTCATCCTTATCCACTTTTTTTCGGCGTAAAGACATTTTGATTCCTACGCTAATAGCCGTTTTTTGTGGGTTACCCTTGCAAATGGCCTACCATAAGTTTAAGCCCTTTATGACCGACGAGGGGTTCAGCAACGAAGCAATCGGCTTTTATATCGGACTGGTGGGAATGGCTTCCGGTATCTGTTTTTCACTTTTAACGGGCCTTTTTTTAAAACGTTGGGGAATGATTCGTGGAATGGTATTGGTGTTGATGTTTACGGGAATCAGTATTCCCTTTTTAATTTTACCTACCCTTGGACATTCCCAAAGCGTATTTTTATGGACGGCCGTTTTATTCGGCGGTGGCATGTCAGGAGCTGTGCATGCCGTTTCATATGCGTTTTATATGCATCATGCTCGGCAAGGCTCAGAAGGATCTGATTTTACGCTGCAAAACGCACTTTCTTTTTTGATTGCTTCTTTGTTTATGCCTTTCGGAGGCATGATTGGTGATCGTTTTGGGTATACCGTGTTGTTTTCCTTGGCTTTGTTTATGCAAATGGTTCTTACATTATCGGCTTTACGGTATTTTTACCGCAAAATCTAATTTTCGTACTTCACATGTCAAATTCAGATAAACGCGCCACGGAGCAATCAGGCGATTTAACCGACTTGGAAATAAAATCGGTATCCGAAATACTGAGCGCAATCAACGAGGCCGATAAAACCGTTGCATTTGCCGTGGAAAGAGAACTTCCCGGAATTGAAAGACTGACTCAAAAAGTGATTTCCGTTTTGGAATCGGGCGGAAGGATTTTTTACTTAGGAGCAGGCACCAGCGGACGATTGGGAGTGGTGGATGCTTCAGAACTTCCACCTACTTACGGTGTGGCTCAAGGAACGGTAATCGGGTTGATTGCCGGGGGAGATCAGGCCATCCGGAAAGCGGTTGAATTTGCGGAAGATGATATGCAAGGGGCCGTTAAGCAACTTGATGAGTTGGGTTTAAGCCAAAATGATATGGTCATCGGTATTGCGGCCAGCGGAACCACTCCTTATGTAGTTGGAGCCTTAACACATTGCAGACAATTGGGCATCCCGACAGGTTGTATCGTTTGCAACCAACATTCTCCCGTCGCTGCGGTGTCTGATTTTCCGGTAGAGGTGTTGACAGGACCCGAAGTGGTTACGGGAAGCACCCGCATGAAGGCAGGAACCGCCCAAAAAATGGTATTGAATCTTATTTCTACTACGGCCATGATTAAAACAGGCCATGTGGTAGGTAATAAAATGGTCGACATGCAGCTCACCAACCATAAATTGGTGGAAAGGGGGGTGAGAATGATTACGGATTCGGTTGGAATTGATGAAAAACTGGCCAGGATGCTGTTGTTGGAAATGGGCAGTGTGCGCAAAGTACTGAATCACTTAAATAAATAGGGGATATGATTCCGGGTTGTTTAAAATAAAAGAAGCTAAGCCTGATGAAGTCATTAATTCCTTGTTATTTTTGTTGAGTTTATTAAACCTTACAGATACTATAGATATGGCTGATGTACGTAATAATTGGACTCGGGAAGAGATTTCAGCAATCTACGATATGCCGCTGATTGATTTGGTTTTTCAGGCGGCTGCAGTCCACAGAGCCCATTTTGACGGTCGAGAAGTGCAGATGAGCACACTACTTTCAATTAAAACCGGCGGCTGTCCGGAAGATTGCTCTTATTGCCCACAGGCGGCCCGATATCACACCGATGTGAAAGGTACACCCATGGTAAATACTCAGGAAATAATTGAATCGGCCATGACGGCCAAGGCCTCGGGATCCAGCCGCTTTTGCATGGGAGCGGCCTGGCGTGAGGTGAAGGATAATGTTCAATTTGATCGGGTAGTGGATGTGGTGAAAACCGTCACCGACATGGGCATGGAAGTATGCTGCACACTGGGTATGCTCAACGAGCAACAGGCAAAAAGATTAAAAGAGGCAGGGCTGTATGCCTACAACCATAATTTGGATACATCTCCCGAATTTTATGATAAAATCATCACCACCCGAACTTATGAAGATCGGTTAAATACGCTGGAGAATGTACGAAATGCGGGCATTTCTGTTTGTTGTGGAGGAATAGTGGGCATGGGAGAGGATAAAACAGATCGTATCGGGTTAATTCAAACATTAGCTAATCTGCCTAAGCATCCTGAATCTGTGCCTATTAATGCATTGGTAGCGGTAAAGGGAACTCCGCTGGGTGAACAGGATAAAATACCGTTTTGGGAATTTTTACGAACCATAGCCACCGCGCGAATCGTAATGCCAGACAGCATGGTGAGGCTCTCCGCCGGAAGAGAGCAAATGACGCTTTCAGAACAGTTTTTGTGCTTTTTGGCAGGCGCTAATTCTATTTTTGCGGGAGATAAATTACTAACTACCCCCAATCCTGAATTTGATTCGGATAAAGCGATGTTCTCTCTTTTCGGGCTCACAAACCGGGCACCTTTTAAGGAACATAAAGGATCGGACGTGGATGTGAACGCAGATGGAATTCCTGCGTAAAAAATTAACTGAACGAGAGAAGGACGGAACTCTCCGGCATTTGGTCAGTCGATCTCACGGAATCGATTTTTTCTCAAATGATTATTTGGGAGCCTCTCAAAATAAAGCTATTTCGGAAAACGCTTTGTCCATCCTGCGAGATGAAAATTTGTTGAATACGGTAGGTTCTTCAGGATCGAGGTTGATTTCGGGGAATATTCCTTTTTATGAAACTACCGAGGATTTCCTCGCTGAACACTTTAGAGCTGATAGTGCGTTGGTTTTTCATTCGGGCTTTAGCGCATTGTCAGGTTTGCTTTCCTGTATCGCGTCCCGCGGCGACACCTTGCTTTACGATGAATGGATACATGCCTCTGCCAGAGATGGCATCCGATTAAGTTTTGCAAAGCATTATTCATTTATGCATAACAACTTGGACGATTTAAGGCGAAAGTTGAAAAATGCCACTGGAAGGGTTTTTGTGGTGGCGGAATCGGTGTACAGCATGGATGGAGATTTTTGTCCCCTTGACGAAATTTGGAGTTTAAAGTCAGAATACGATTTCACCCTCATTTTGGATGAAGCACATTCGGGTGGCATATACGGTGAAAACGGAAAGGGTCTGGGTTTTCCCTATGCCGAGGATAAAAATTTTATTCGGGTGGTTACCTTCGGAAAAGCCTTTGGAGCTGAGGGGGCGGTTGTATTGGGTCCCAAGGTCTTGCGCGAGTATCTGATTAATTTTTCCCGTCCGTTTATTTATTCCACGGCTCCCGGCCCGCATTTTTTTGCACTGATTCGATCGGCGGTAAGCTGGAATAGTAAAGCCGACAGGGAGAGAAATGCCCTTCAGGAAAATATTACTTTTTTTAAATCCCTAAATCCTTCTTCTCATTTTTCTCCCATCCAGGTTTTTTGTTCATCGGACAAAAAAAGTCTGAATGAATTGGCAGACAACCTGAAAAAAGAGGGATTTTTGGTAAAAGCCGTTTTTTCACCTACCGTACCCGAAGGAAAGGAAAGAATACGGATTGTCATTCATTCATTTAACCGTTCTGGGGAGCTAAGAAAACTTGTCGAAACCAGATATGCTTTAGGTATATGATGTTTTTTGGACACCAGAGGAAAGACAAGGCTTATTTTTTGAGTAAATCCCTGATTTCAGTCAGTAATTTCTCCTCATTTGTAGGCTCAGGTGCAGCTGTCGGGGCTTCATTCTTTTCCTTTTTAAGTTTATTCATTCCTTTTACCAAGGCAAAAATGCAAAAGGCAATGATGGTAAAATCCACCACGGTTTGCACAAATGCACCGTAACTCAGCGTTACCTCAGCCACTTCGGGAGACACCAATTTTTCACCTTCCATAACGGCAGGTGAACCGCTTTTTATCGTCGCTTTCAGTTCTTTGAAGTCTACACCGCCTAAGAGCACGCCGATCGGGGGCATGATGATATCGTTTACCAAAGAAGTAACGATTTTTCCAAATGCGCCTCCGATAATCACACCCACTGCTAAATCTACTACATTGCCTTTCAGGGCAAATTCTTTGAATTCTTTTAAAATACTCATGAATTTTCGGATTACAAAACAAAGATAAATGAATATTTGAAGGTGGTTTGAGTTTGATTTTTATACCTTCGTAATTAAATTACACGTAAGATTATGTATGATTTGATAGTTCTTGGAAGCGGACCCGGGGGATATGTGGCAGCCATACGCGCATCGCAGCTGGGAATGAAGGTGGCCATTGTGGAAAAAGAATCGTTGGGTGGCGTTTGTTTAAATTGGGGCTGTATTCCCACCAAGGCATTATTAAAAAGTGCCAACATTAAAGAATATATTGACCATGCTGCCGAATACGGACTGGATGGGGCAAAGGCGACCGTGAATTTTCCGGGAGTGATAAAAAGGAGCAGGGGAGTTGCTGATGGAATGTCCAAAGGCGTGCAGTTCCTGATGAAAAAAAATAAAATTGACGTCATAAACGGATTTGGTAAATTTAAAAGTGCTTCCGTTATAGAGGTAACTGATGCTGAAGGAAAGAAACAAACCGTTCAGGGAAAACACATCATTATTGCTACGGGCGCGCGCTCCAGAGTTATTGACAGCATTCCCCAAAACGGGAAAAATATCATCGGGTATCGTGAAGCAATGACTTTGCCTGAGCAGCCCAAATCAATGGTAGTAATCGGTTCGGGTGCCATCGGCAGTGAATTTGCTTATTTTTATAACGCCATGGGTACAAAGGTTACCCTGGTGGAGTATATGCCCACTGTTTTGCCTATTGAAGATGAGGAAGTATCCAAGCAACTGGAAAAGTCGTTCAAAAAAGCGGGCATGGACGTACTTACCGAAACATCGGTCGAGAAGGTGGAATCGTTGGGAAAAACCTGCAAGGTCTATCTAAAGAATAAAAAAGGAGAACAGACGATTGATTGTGATGTGGTATTATCGGCAATAGGCGTTGTAGCTAATCTGGAAGGAATAGGTTTGGAAGAGTTGGGTGTTAAAACGGAAAAAGGGAAAATAAGTACGGATGAATTTTTCCGCACCAATATTCCTGGAGTATATGCCATCGGAGACGTGACTACCGGGCCGGCATTGGCTCATGTAGCCTCGCATGAGGGGATAGTCTGCGTGGAAAAGATAGCCGGAAAAAATCCGGAACCCGTGAATTACGGCAATGTACCATCCTGCACATATTGTTATCCGGAGGTGGCTTCTGTAGGAATGACGGAAAAGCAAGCCAGAGAAGCCGGTTATGAAATCAAAATCGGTAAATTTCCCTTTTCAGCGAGCGGAAAAGCAAGTGCTGCGGGAGCCAAAGAAGGTTTTGTGAAAGTAATATTTGATGCCAAATACGGGGAGTGGCTCGGTTGCCATATGATTGGTGCCGGTGTTACCGAAATGATTTCGGAAGCTGTGGTGGCCAGAAAATTGGAAACGACGGGGCATGACATCGTAACAGCCATGCATCCCCACCCAACCATGAGCGAAGCCATAATGGAAGCAGCGGCAGCGGCATACGGTGAGGTCATACATCTTTAATTGAGGTATGCCTCAGGTCATTTTTAGTTATTGAAAAATGCCCCGTATTCTCAGAATTATCAATCGGTTTAATTTAGGTGGGCCAACTTATAATGTTGCTTATCTTACCAAATATCTGCCTACAGAGTATGATACTTTACTGGTGGGTGGAATACCCGATGAAAGCGAAGGTACATCCTCTCATATTCTCCAAAATTTAGGTATTGAACCGGTTATAATTCACGAAATGAAGCGATCCATTAATCCGGAAATGGATTACATCGCTTTCCGAAAAATCAGGAAGTTGATCCGTGAATTTAAACCGGATATAGTGCACACGCATGCTTCCAAGGCGGGAACTTTAGGCAGATTAGCCGCCTCTAAAGAGCGAGTCCCCGTATTGGTGCACACGTTTCACGGACATGTTTTTCACAGTTACTTCGGTAAAGCCCAAACATTATTGTATAAAACCATCGAACGCAAAATAGCCAAAGTAACGGATCGTATCATTGCGATCAGTGAAGGCCAGAAAGAAGAACTTTCTGCTGAACATAAAATCTGCCCCTCGGAAAAAATTTCGGTTATTCCTCTCGGTTTTGATTTAGAACGATTTTGGACCGATACGGAAAACAAAAGACGTAGATTCAGAGATACTTATAAAATTTCCAACGAACAGGTAGCGGTCGGAATTATCGGGAGGTTAGTTCCGGTTAAAAATCATCTCTTATTTCTGGATTCGGCAAAAAAAGTGTGGGAAAAATTTCCCAACAAGGTCCGTTTTTTCATCATAGGCGATGGTGAGCTCCGCGAGCATCTTTTGAATTATTGCAGACAAATTGAATTGCCTGCGGCATATATGCCGGATGAGGGTACATCATATCCTTTAACATTTACATCCTGGATTAACGAGGCAGATCTGGCCATGGCCGGTTTGGATGTTATTGCCCTCACTTCGTTTAATGAAGGAACTCCCGTAAGTTTGATTGAGGCACAGGCAGCTTCCAAGCCGGTACTTTCGACGCGGGTGGGAGGTATTGCCAATATCGTAAAGGAAAATCAATCGGCGCTATTATCTGATTTAAACGATCCCGAAGAATTTGCAGGGCATTTAGAACGCCTGGTAAATGATGATACACTACGAAACGAAATGTCATTCCACGGAAAGACATTTGTGGAAAGTCGTTTTCATTATACCCGTCTGGTGTATGATACAGAATTGCTTTATCAGCAATTGTTGGAAAAGAAGGACGAAGGGCGTAAACTATTTTCCGCTTTCACTTAATTTCTATATTTGTCCTGTGATAAAAGTTGTTAAGTTTTTGTTTTGCACAATGTTCGTTGCCAGCTTGTTTTCAGGCTGTAAATATGCGAACCCTAATGTAATGCTCCGCACCCCTAAAAATTTTGTTTACGATACTTTTCCAGCCGTATTGGATTCCCAGTATGTTATCGCCGTGGATGACCAAATCAGTTTTCAATTACAGGCAAACGAAGGGATAAACATGGTCGATGTTTTTCAAAACTTTAACCAACAAGGTCAAATTAATGGCAATGTTGCTGTTGGAAACGGGTTGTCTTTTACCGTGGAATACGACGGAACGGTTAAACTTCCCGTCATAGGACGTTTCAAAATTGCCGGCATGACGCCCCGCCAGTCCGAAGATTCATTGGAAAGTTCATTCTCCAGAATGTATAAAAATCCATATGTGCGTATAACGGTTTCCAACCGAAGAGTGATTGTTTTTCCCGGAGGACTGGGAACGGCCAAGGTAGTCCCGCTTACTGATCAGAATATGACGTTGTTTGAGGCACTTGCCTTCACCGGAGGTATAGATGCGATGGGAAAGGCATATAAAATTAAACTGATACGAGGTAACTTGAAGAAACCGTATGTTTTTCTTATAGATGCGTCATCAATCGAAACGATAAAACAGGCCGATTTAGTTCTTCAAGCGGACGACATCATTTACGTAGAACCCATCGAAAGACCTCTCGCTTTTTTTCTAAAGGAAGTAGCACCTTGGATATATCTTTTTACATCCTCCGCCGGCCTTGCCGTAACAATATATACTCTTACGAAATTGCTGAACTAGATGGCGGAGAAGCATATTCCACAGATCAATCAGGACTTTGATGCCAAACTCCTCCTGCACGTTTTAGGTAAGAATGCGGTTTGGATTCTTTTTTTATTTGTTGTCAGCCTAACCAGCGCGTTTCTGCTGATTCGGTACACAAAACCGATTTATCAGTCCAAGGCGGTAATTCAGTTGACGGGTGAAGCGGAACAGCAAATATTGGACGCAAATCTAAATCCCTATCAAACTAAAAATTTGGCTAAGGAGATTGAACTTCTTCGTTCTCCCGTTTTTTTGAGCCGCATTTTGGAAAAAATTCCGCATGACATTTCTTATTACAAAAGGGGATCTATCCTCAATTTTGAAACGTACAAAGCTTCTCCTTTTTTGGTGGAAACAGATACCTTGAGGCCTGACGTCTACACAGGTAATTTTGATGTAGTTTTTGTCAATGAACGTGAGTTTTTAATATCAACTCCCGACGGCTCTTTAAACAAGGCTAAGTTTTCTTTCGGGGAGACGATAAAAACACCTTCTGTCCAGTTTCGGTTGCTTCCCAATCGTATAGAGGGCACACCGGAAGGTGAGTATTTTTTTACCATTAATA
Organism: uncultured Candidatus Competibacteraceae bacterium; assembly: GCA_964473995.1. Taxonomy (GTDB): domain Bacteria; phylum Bacteroidota; class Bacteroidia; order CAIKAF01; family CAIKAF01; genus JAKRSD01. The sequence continues at coordinate 17,182 of CAYYRB010000002.1, forward strand.
ATCCTCTTTACGCCGTCCCCAATTTATTATCTAAATTAGAAATCAGCATTCTGAGCGAACAGGCTAAAACCATTGAGATAGCCGGAACTGATTTTAACGCAAACAAGGCTTCCGATGTGGTGAATGCCATTGCCAAAGAATTTGAATACTTCAATATCGAAAAGAAGCAGGAGGGGGCAAATCGGGTTCTCGATTACATTGATAAAACGTTGGGATTTGTTGCGGAAAATCTTTCTGAAACAGACAAGAAACTGAGTAGGTTTCCTCCTGAAGATGTTTTTGACGTGCAGGGAGCTATGTTGGAGCGAAACCGCATTTATGAACGACAAGCTGCATTTGAACTAAAAGAAGAGGAAATAATTAGTGACTTGGCATTACTGAAGACATTGGAGACCTCAGAAATCAAAGATGTAAAAGACGTGATAGCCATTCAGGCATTGGTAAGCCCCTCCGGACTTAATTCTTTTATTTCAGGACCACTGCAGCGGTTTTACACTCTGTTTTCTTCACGCGATGATATTTTATATTCAACTCCTGAAAATAGTCCCTTGTTAAATAGAATCAACTATCAGATAACCGAACAAAAATCGGGCTGGAAAGCTACACTGAAATCTGTAGAGGGGGTATTGAACGTACGGCTTGAAAAGTTGCGTGGAAAAAAGCAGCCAGCTGCATCTTTCAATCTCTTTACTTCGGACGTAATTGATACGAATAATCTTACGGCCACCATGCTGAAGCGGATGAAAGATGTAAATGAAAAGTTTTTTAATCAATTGATTGAAAAGAAAGCCGAATATTCGATTGCAAAGGAAGGATTTACACCTGAATACCAAATCCTCAAGTTTGCCGAGGTGGCTGAGGAACCCATAGCGCCAAATAAGAATATCATTTTGATAACTGCCTTTGCGGCATGGTTGCTTCTTTCCATTTTCCTTGTCAGTATTCGTTATATTCTGAATGATGAAATTTTACTTTTAAATGATATCTCTAAATACACGGATGCCGCCTTGCTGGGGATGATACACAAATACAAAGAAGATATTCCCGTTTCTCAGCTGGTGGTGAGCAAAAAACCCAAAGGCTTGATTGCGGAAGCCTTTAGAAGTGTAAGGACCAACCTTCAGTTCATTGAAAACGAGCCGGGGTCTAAAATAATTTCATTAACCTCTACCATTTCAGGGGAGGGGAAAACATTCGTATCCATTAATCTTTCCGGTATTTTGGCTTTCAGTGGATCTAAAGTCATTGTATTAGATTGTGATATGCGTAAACCTAAAATCCACCTTGGTTTTGAAACCCACAATGATTATGGAATGAGCACCATCCTCATCGGACAGGATGAATATAAAAAATGCATCCGAAAAAGCAGCATGGATAATCTCGATTTTATCACCGCCGGTCCGATACCGCCAAATCCGGCAGAGTTGCTCATGAACCAACGGATGGATGAACTGATTGAAACCCTGAAAAAAGAATACGATTACATCGTGATCGACAACCCCCCTGTAGGCCTTGTTTCTGATGCTGTGATTAATCTGCAGCGGGCTAATTATCCCATCTATATCTTTCGATCTGATTATTCCAGAAAATTCTTTATCAATAACCTGAACAGACTCAAAACAGAAAATAAAATTCATAATCTCTCCTGCATTCTCAACAGTGTGGACATTTCCAAAAACCGCAGTTATGGATATGGTTATGGCTATGGAAGTTACAACTATGGATACGGATATGGTTATGGTTTCGGTTATTATGAAGAGGAAAAGGGAACTCAAGTTACCAACAAAACCGGATCTATCATTCTCAACATTCTCAAAGGAAAATCCAGTAAATGATAAAGAAAGCTACCCCTATTTCCGGTATGTTTGAAATTCATCCGACCGTATTTGATGATAGCCGGGGGTATTTTTTTGAATCATTCAGGAAAGATTCATTGGGTGAATGGAACTTTGTTCAGGATAATGAATCCCTCTCACAGAAAGATGTATTGCGCGGACTTCATTTTCAGGCACCTCCTTACGAACAGGGTAAATTGGTTCGGGTCATTAAAGGGGCTGTTTATGATGTGGCCGTGGACATCAGGTTAAATTCACCCACTTACGGAAAACATTACTCTCTCGTCCTTTCTGAGCAAAATAAAATTCAGTTGTGGATTCCACCGGGATTTGCGCACGGATTTTTGGTACTCGAACCCGATACAATTTTTTCGTATAAATGCACGAATTACTATCATAAAGCATCTGAAGGTTGTATCCTTTGGAATGATCCGGATTTAAACATCCAATGGAATGTGAATAACCCAATCTTGTCAGAAAAAGACAAATTCGGCACTCCATTCGCCAGCTTTTCAAGTCCCTTTGCCTATGAATGAATTGTTTACTTATTACAGGCCACTTTTTTATCTGTTTTTTTTCGGCGCTCTTGTTTTTTTTACAATCCTCATCAACAAAATATTACTCAAGTTCTCCACCAACTTAGGTGTCCGTAATCCCGATGATGCAGTCCGTTGGACGACTTCCGTTAAACCGGCGTTGGGTGGAATTTCATTTTACGTTATGATGATATTGGCCTCCTTGGGCTTTTTGGCTTATTTCCCCGTTGAGTCTTATCAACGTTTTGAAGTTTTGATTTTTATTTTGGTGTGTACTCTCGGATTTATGATGGGGTTGGCTGACGATGCATACAATACGAAACCTATTCTTAAATTTTTAGTCCAATTCACCTGTGCATTTCTTTTCATTTATTCAGGTAATTACATTCAGGTCTCTCCGTGGCAGTCCATTAATTATTTTCTCACTATTCTATGGGTAGTGGGTTTAATGAACAGCGTCAATATGTTGGATAATATGGACGGTATCACTTCCGTTTCTTCTTTAGGAATTTTAATCGGTATCGCTTTCTTGGGAATACTCAATCAAAGTACGGACTCTTTCTGGTTTGCCGTAGGTTTGGGCGTTGCTGCTTCCCTTACGGGGTTCCTTTATCACAATTGGTTTCCCGCCAAAATGTATATGGGCGATTCAGGTAGTCAGTTTTTGGGTGTTTTTCTGGCCTGGTTGGGAGTGAAGTTTTTATGGAACGGGTTGGATTATTACGGTGAACCGGTACAGGCCAAACAAATCATTTGGGCTGCCACTTTTTTTCTCGGCCCGATCAGTGATACCACAGCCGTTACCATAAACAGAATCCTAAAAGGGAAATCTCCCTTCGTAGGCGGACGGGATCATACCACACATTGTCTGGCCTACAACGGTTTGGCGCAGCGTCATGTAGCCTTTGTATTTTTGGCGATACCCCTTCTTTCGGCCTTTTTAGGGGGAGTTTGGGTGAATTTTTCCAAGCCTTGGGATGTTATTCAAACGATTTTGGCCGCTGCCTATTTTTTGGTGGTGCTCATTTCACTTTATTGGACTACGAAAACTCCTTTGGCAAAAGCTAAAATAAGTTAGTCCCGCTTATATAAACAAAACATACTTCCCTCCGTTTAAATAATGATGAAAGGTGCTACAGAAAAGGCTGTTTCGCAGGAGGAGAGTATCCAAGTTTTTGGTGCGCGGGAACATAACCTGAAAAATATTGATTTAACCATTCCCCGTGATGCGTTGGTCGTATTTACCGGCTTGAGCGGAAGCGGAAAGTCATCCCTTGCTTTTGATACTATTTATGCGGAAGGTCAGAGAAGATATTTGGAAACGTTCAGCGCTTACGCCCGTCGCTTTCTGGGTTCAGGCGAACGACCCGAAGTGGATAAAATCACGGGTTTAAGCCCCGTTATATCCATCGAACAGAAAACGGTAGGAAGAAATCCCCGGTCAACCGTCGGCACCGTAACCGAAATCTATGATTTTATGCGGCTCCTTTTTGCACGTGCAGGAGAAGCATTTTCCTATATGACGGGTGAAAAAATGGTTCGTTTTACCGAGGAACAAATTTTCGACCTGATCACATCCGATTTTCAAGGAAAAGAAATCAAAATAATGGCTCCCGTAGTGCGGGGAAGAAAGGGTCATTATCGGGAACTTTTGGATAAAATTCGAAAACAAGGATTCGGAAGGGCTCGTATCGACGGAGAATTGCGCGACATAACTTTCGGTCTTAAACTCGATCGTTATAAAATTCATGACATTGAAATTTTAGTTGACACTTTTTCTGTAAATGAAAAAAATGAACCCAGGCTGAAAAGAAGTATTCAGGCTGCTTTGAAAGCGGGAAAGGGCACACTATGTGCACTTTCTGAAAACCAAAAAACGCCACGCTACTTTTCACGTCATTTGATGTGTCCAACCTCAGGTATTTCATATGATGAGCCGGCTCCCAACTTATTTTCATTCAATTCGCCATACGGGGCATGTTCGCATTGTAATGGCCTTGGAACTATTTTATCCATTGAATTTTCCAAATTGGTGCCTGATCCGAAAAAGTCCATTAAACAAGGCGGTCTTGCTCCCTTAAAGGAAACCGACGGAACCTGGATTATCAAACAAATAGAGGCTTTGGGTAAAAAGTTTGGCTTTACCCTCACAACGCCCATTGAAGATATTCCCGAGGAAGCACTGAATGCCATCTTGTATGGTTCTGATGAGGTTATCCGCACCGAGGATTCCACGGGAATTCACTCCTACACGATGAATTTTGAGGGAATTGCCAACTTTATCAAACGAAGCACCGAAGAGGACTCATCCGCTTCATTGGTTCGATGGGCCAATAGTTTCATGGAAGAAAAAGCCTGCCCGGAATGTGGGGGGACCCGACTCAAAAAAGAAGCTTTATTTTTTCGTTTGGCGGAAAGAAACATTTCCGATTTAGCCAAAATGGATATCCGTCAACTTAATGAATGGCTTTCGCAAATCGAAAAAAAGTTATCTCCAAAGCAGAACTTGATTGCCAAGGAAGTACTCAAAGAAATCAGAAAGCGAATCGGATTTTTATTAGATATCGGATTAGACTATCTGACTTTAGACAGACCTGCGGGCTCTTTATCGGGCGGCGAAAGTCAACGTATTCGATTAGCTACGCAGGTAGGCAGTGGTTTAACGGGAGTGCTTTATATTTTGGACGAGCCGAGCATAGGGCTTCATCAACGAGACAATGACCGATTGATTGAATCATTAAAAAAGCTGCGTGATGCCGGCAATTCCATCATTGTCGTAGAACATGACAAGGACATGATCATGGCCGCCGATTATGTGGTGGATATAGGACCTGGAGCGGGAGTCCATGGCGGAAAAATTGTGTCTGAAGGAACGCCCCGGGAAGTAGTTAAATCCAAATCCCTCACGGCTGAGTTTCTGAATGGGAAAAGGGAAATAACCGTTCCGGCGGTAAGGCGAAAAGGCAATGGTAAACAGTTGACATTGGAAGGTGCCACGGGGCATAACCTGAAAAATGTAACGGTTAATTTTCCCTTAGGCCTGTTTATATGCGTTACGGGTGTTTCCGGCAGCGGTAAATCGTCCCTGATTCGGGAAACGCTACAACCTGCATTATCCGCCCATTTTTACCAATCACTTGGAAAGCCGCTTCCTCATAAACGTATAAAGGGAATGGAACATGCTGATAAAATAATCAGCATTGATCAATCACCAATAGGACGAACACCAAGAAGTAACCCCGCTACATACACGGGCGTTTTCTCAGATATACGAAGCCTGTTTTCCGAATTACCCGAAGCCAAAATTCGAGGGTATAAGCCCGGCCGTTTTTCTTTCAATGTAAAAGGTGGGCGCTGTGAAACCTGTCAGGGTGCCGGTGTACGTGTTATAGAAATGAATTTTTTGCCCGATGTGTACGTTTCCTGCGAGACTTGCTCCGGAAAACGATATAACAGAGAAACTTTGGAGGTTCGTTACAAGGGGAAATCCATCAGCGACGTGCTTAACATGGAAATGGAAGAAGCGGTTACTTTTTTTGACGCCATTCCGCAGATTAGCCGCAAATTAAGAACCCTTTTTGAAATCGGACTCGGCTATATAACATTGGGCCAAAATGCCGTTACTCTCTCCGGAGGTGAGGCGCAGCGGATTAAACTGGCTTCTGAATTAAATAAAAAAGACACGGGAAATACGGTATATATTTTGGATGAGCCTACAACAGGCCTTCACTTTGAAGATATTCGTATTTTGCTGGAAGTATTGAATAAATTGGCCGACCGCGGTAATACCATTTTGGTGATTGAACATAACATGGATATCATCAAAAGTGCCGATTACATTATCGATATGGGGCCCGAAGGCGGCGCGGAAGGCGGACATGTCGTATTTGAAGGCACTCCGGAGCAAATGATTCGCAAAGCAAAAGGATATACAGCGGAGTATCTGCGTAAAGAATTAAAAAATAAATAGTATGAGCAGTCCTCTGGAAAACACTCAGGATGATAAAATAAGGGAAGCCTTTACTGAAAAGGATTGGAATGATATCAAGTCCATTGACAGCTGGGAGATTTTTAAAATCATGGGCGAATTTGTCAGCGGATTCGATAAAATGGCCCGAATCGGTCCCTCCGTTTCCATTTTCGGATCAGCCCGTACAAAACCGGACAATCCCTATTTTAAAATGGCCGAAGAAATTGCCTATCAATTGACAGGTAAAGGGTTCGGTATTATTTCGGGCGGAGGACCGGGCATAATGGAAGCCGCCAACAAAGGGGCCAGCAGGGGCAATGGAAAATCGGTGGGATTACATATCAACCTCCCCATGGAACAGGACGCCAATCCGTTTATCGATAAAGATAAATTAATCGCTTTTGATTACTTCTTCGTGCGTAAAGTGGTATTCATGAAATACAGCCAGGGTTTCGTGGTACTTCCGGGAGGTTTCGGTACGCTGGATGAAATGTTTGAGGCGCTTACCCTCATCCAAACCCATAAAATTGGAAAATTTCCCATTGTGCTTATCGGCGTTTCCTACTGGCAGGGATTGATTGATTGGCTTAGGAAATCGGTAGGCGAAACGGAAGGAAACATCAATCCTGAAGATTTGAATATTTTTCACATTACCGACTCAGCGGAGGATGCCGTTAAGTTGATTACTGATTTTTACAGCAAATACATGCTGAAACCCAATTTTTAATTTAATTTGAACTAAAATATAAAAAGCTATGCCCGGCTGCCTGTCCAAATCTGCCTCTTTTTTATTTCTGTCTTTGGTATTTCTTGGAGCAAACGCTCAGAATAAACCTAAAAAAACATTCGATGAAGATGGAATGAAATCTCCCGAGGCGGGACTCCGCTATAGTCTTCCAATCATTCACGTGGGTGGTGGAAGCACGTTTTATACGGGTAATCTTAAAGGACCCCGGAATCTTTCCAAATTCAATCCGGTAAGATGGGGAATGCATGCGGGGGTGGAACAGCGATTCGGCAAACTGTTCGGGGTTGGCGGCACATTCTTTTATGGCCTGTTTGCCGGGGAAAAACACACACCTTCCGAATTTTTAAATTTTCAATCCAGACAGCTAGGAGCGGACGTTTCGGCTACCCTTCACTTTGATCAGATTATGGGAAATTTTGAAGCACTAGCTCCCTATATTTCCATAGGATTCGGATATGCCAACATCCGTACCAAAACAGATGCAAAAGATGCCGATGAAAACACCTATTACCTTTGGGATGACGGAGTGCTGAGGAATCAATCCCAGGCCACCACGACCGATGGAAATCCACAACAGCTTTATCGCGATTTTACCTATGAAACTGTACTGGCACCAAGTATACATGCCATTCGTATTCCTGTTGAAGCAGGTGTACGATTTAAACTTCACGATTTTTGGGATTTAGGTCTTTCTTACAGACATGCGCTGTATCTCTCCCGTTTTCATCCTGATGCGGGTAAAGAAATAGACCATGCAGGATATTTGTCAGCCTCTCTTTATTGGTATACCGGTATTTTTCGTCAGGGTTCTTACGAACTCAATAAAAAACGAAGATAAAAGCTAGTGTACCCGATTTAACCGCATGAACGCTTTTTTGTTTGCGTGGTAAAATAGAACAAACTCCTTAAAAAGCCGGTCATACGTGGCTCGTACATTTTGATCAGGTGTGAATTCTTTTTCCACCTCCCGTATGTTCACTATTTCATCCTGAGTTAAGTTGCCTAATGCAAGGGCCGCCAGGTAAGCAGCTCCTTGAGAATTGGCCATGACGGGATGCTTCATTTTACGGACTTTCAGATTAAGAATATCCGCCGTTATCTGACACCATAAATCGCTGTTTGCTCCGCCACCGATCAGGCAGATGGAATCAAATTTCCGTCCGGCATTTTGCTCCACATATGTTAACAGCCAGGCGGCATTCATGGCAATTCCTTCGAAAACCGCGCGAATCATATGCCTTCTGTCATGATTCAGGGAAAGATTGAAAAACCCGCCTCGGGCGTGGTGGTCCTCCACGGGGGATCGTTCACCATACAGGCGCGGAATAAACAACAAGTTTTCGCATCCGGGAGGAGCTTCGGCTGCCAAAGCATTCAATTTTTGGTAATAATCAGCAGGAGCGCCGTCCGGCGTGAAAACATCCTCCCTGAAAAAAACCTTATCCCTCAGATATTGAATGCAAACTCCGGCTGTTTCCTGTTCATTGGCGAGCAGGTATTTCCCGGGCAGGGCAGAGGGGATTGAAGTCATGTTGTGGGCGAGGTCTATTTTTCGGCAGGGGAGATGGCAGATCAACCACGAGGATGTTCCGTAATACAAGTGGGGTTCAAAATCCGCGGCAGCACCTGAACCTACGGCAGCAGAATGCAAATCGCCGCAGCCGCTGACGACCAAAGTTCGTGTGCTGAGTCCGAAATAATTTGCGGCCTCAACTGAAACAGGACCTACAACAGAATTGGAAGGGTATAACTCAGGTAATTTTTCCCTATCCAAGCCGGCAACTTTGATCAACCCGTCATGGTATTTGATTTCATTTATGTTACGGTTGTCCGTCACCCAATGCAGGCAGATGGAATCATAAGAAGCCCTGACTTTTCCGGTAAATCGGGCCGTCAGGTAATCTACGGGCTCCAAAAAGGTATGCGTTTTTGCATAGAGTTCAGGGTGCTCCTCCTTCAAATACAGGATGTGAGCCAAAGAATCTTTTCCGGACAATCCGGGAGCACCTCCCGTAATCCGCAACCAACGTAATACCTTAAAAATGCCGTATCCCTTTGATTTTATAAGGCCGTTCATCATTTTTTTTGTGGCCCCGGCTCCCCGTGAATCCATCCATATAATGGCAGGATGGATATGCTTTCCATCTTTGTCAACGCATACCGTTCCAGACCATTGTCCGGTGCAACAGATGGCCTGTATTTGATCTGGTTGCACCTGCATTCTGTTTAAAAGGCGCTGTATCGCCGTTCTGATTGACGTTAACCATTCTTCAGGATCCTGTTCCGCACCTCCGCCCGGTAAAAGCGTAACCCGATTAGGCTCAATTTCATGCGCTACATAATGTCCATTTGGGGTAAATAATCCCACCTTGGGACCTGAGGTTCCCAAATCAATAGTCAGCAGAAACGCTTCCATTATTACTTAAATGATTTCAAAGTATCGTTTAAATTCCCAGTCAGTTACATTTTTGGCAAACTGCTTCCATTCCCATTCCCGGGTGGCCGTAAAATGGGCTACAAATTCAGCTCCGAACAGTTCTGAGGCCAGGGCTGAGTTTTTCATATTTTGGGTAGCATCCCACAAATCGCCGGGAAGTTTACCATGGCTCAAATCGGTATATCCGTTGCCTACCGTGGCAGGCTGCAGCTCAAGTTTGTGCCGGATACCATACAACCCCGAAGCAAGACAAGCTGCCATGGCGAGGTAAGGATTCACATCCGAACCCGGCACCCGTGTTTCCAACCGGCAGGCCTTTTCATCCACAGGAAGAGCGCGTAACGCAGTTGTTCGATTATCCACCCCCCAGGTGAGTGTGGTAGGCGCCCAGGCACCTTCCACCAATCGTTTATAACTGTTCACGGTAGGGGCAAGCATGGGTAACATGTAGGGAAGACAATGCAACTGACCCGCCATGTAATGCCCCATTAACTCACTAATACCACCCGGTTTTGCTTGATCATAAAACAAATTGGTGGTCGCATTTTTATCCCACAAACTCTGATGCACATGTCCACTGCATCCAGGCAAATTTTCGCTGATTTTTGCCATGAATGTCGGCATGATTCCGTACAAATCGCCAATCTCTTTTAGTGAAGTTTTGAATAAAACCGCTCTGTCCGCCGAATCCAAGATTTTTCCGTAAGTAATGGCCGCTTCCAAAACACCGGGGCCGGTTTCGGTGTGAAGGCCCTCCAAAGGAATATTAAACCGATGTAAATCATCAAAAATTCGTTGAAAAAAATCATCATTTTGAGAAGACCGTACCACGGAGTAACCAAACATTCCCGGCGTGATGGGGGTAGGATTGCGATACCCTTTTTCGGCCCATGTCTGCGGGGTTTCCGAAAAATTAAACCATTCAAATTCCTGTGAAAAAAAGGCGGTAAAGCCTAATGATTCGGCGTGCTCATTTATTCTTTTCAAAAGAGTGCGCGGACAAACATCTTTCAGCGTGCTGTCTGATGAATTAAAATCAGCCAAAAAAAACGGGGTGTCATCGGCCCATGGAATTTCGCGAAAACTATTCAGATCAATGTTGGCTTTTGCATCGGGATAACCGGTATGCCAACCGGTCACTTGTACGTTGTCGTAAGCCAGGTCAGCACTATCCCATCCGAAAACCACATCGCAAAACCCGAATCCTTTTTGGGCGGCGGAAATAAATTTATCAACAGAAATATATTTTCCGCGTAATACTCCGTCAATATCCGCAACAGCCACACGGACTTTGGTAATGCCTTTCTCTTCGCAGGATTTCGCAAATGTGCTTATTTCAGTTATTTTCATGGCGAGTCTGTTTTCTGAATTGGATGGTAATTAATGAGAAGAAAAATAAAAATGCAATAAAAAAAGCGGCATGCCACGGATTATACCAGGCCATGGCGATAAAACAGCCCACTGAAATCAAAGCGGCAGTAATGGGTGCAAACGGATAAAAGGGAGCCTTAAACGGACGATGTAACTGTGGAAATGACATGCGGAGTTTAAGGTAAGCCAACAAGCTTAACACATAGAGCGTAAGCGCACCGAAACAGGCTATGGTGATCAAATCTCCGGTTCTTCCTGTAAACAATGCGCCTATTCCCACAAGCAAATTCGCCAGCAATGCGCCATGCGGACTTTTAAAGCGCGGATGAAGACCTGATAAGAAAGAAGGAGCGAAGCCCGCTTTTGCCATTTCAAAGAGTGCTCTTCCTGCAGCAAGAATAATTCCGTTAAGGGAAGCCACGATTCCGAACAATCCGAAAACGAGCATGGCGTTTTGCCAAAAAGAATTTGCGCCCAGCGCAGCCATTACCAAGGGCAGGGGAGAATCGCTTTCTGTTTTTTCAATACCAGGGGTGTACACGGCAGTTTCCCAACCGTTTACACCTACCGCCGAAAAGAAGGTGAGCAGACAAAGAACAACTAAGGTAATTAAAGCCGCACTGAATCCCCGCAGAATATTTTTTTGCGGATTGACGGTTTCTTCGGCTACGTTAGCCACACCTTCAATGGCCAGAAAAAACCAGATGGCAAAAGGAATGGCTGCCGCAACACCCGCCCAGCCGAAAGGCAATTCACCCAAATTTACATTCTCCGGTTTAAAGGATGGCAATGCGGTTGAAGCAAAAATCAACAAACCGGCTACGGCAATGCAGGTAACGAATAACTCAAGCGAAGCCGCCGTTTTAACTCCGATCAGGTTGATGGCCGTAAATATGACATAAGCCGCAACGGCAATAAAAAGAGCAGGAATTTCAGGAAAGAAACCATGCAGATATGCCCCAAGGCCCAAGGCAATAGCGGGTGGTGCAAATACAAATTCGGTAAGTTGTGCTGTTCCGCAAAGCAATCCGTAGGTACTCCCAAATGCACGCGTTCCATAATCAAATGCACCGCCCGCCTTAGGTATGGCACAGGCCATTTCGGTATAACAAAAAGTAAAAAAAACGTATAAAATAATGACCGGAATGAGGGCAAAAAACATCCCTGATGCACCGCCTTTGGCCAAACCCAGATTCCATCCGAAATAGTTTCCTGATATCACATAGCCTACACCAAGCCCCCAAAGCATAAGCGGGCCCAATGTTCTTGAAAGTTGTGAATCGGAATTATTAGTCATGAGTTGAGATTGCACCCCGAAATAACCAAAGGAAATCCGGATATGCAAATATTATCCTGCACAAATGAAATCTAGCCCGGGTTTATACTTCCGACTAATCAAGAATTTCTCAATTTCAAGATACATACCCCGATTGCTTACCAGGCTGATAATAAAGGTTTTTTCGGGATCAGGTATCTCCAAATAATGAAGTTCACCCGGTTTCAGTTTCTCTTTCGGTTTTACATCAATGATTCCTTTCACGGGTAAGGGAATTCGATTGTGAATGCTGCGTTGTTTCTGTTTCGCTAGTTTTCCTCCGCCCCAAACGTAAATATCCTTTCCGGCTGGTAATGTCTCTTTTAAATAGCAGGCCAGATAATCATACCTGACCTGGTCAAAAGCTTCTTTTGAATAATGAATATGCGTTCGTGACAATCTACCCGGAGAATCGTTCCAGCGGATTACCGTTTGAGGCAGTTTGGCCATGTTCACTCCGTTTTTATACCACCGCAACCATAACTCATAATCTTCGGGAATCGGATCGGTGGAATACGGCCCGTACAGGTCAATCAGGCTTTTGCGAAACATAACGCTCGGATGGGCAAAAGGTGATTCTATGAAGCGGTGTCTTTTCATTTCCTCCTCGGAAATCCATCGGTTAATCTGGTTTACATACTCCCTGTATCCGCCATTATTCATTCCCTCCGTTGAGATGTCCACCAAACCGGAAACTAATCCGTATTCCTGATTTTCGACTAAAAAGCGAACCTGACTTTCCAAACGATCCGGAAAGGAATAATCGTCGGCATCCATTCGCGCAATGTAGGGATAAGAAGCATGACGGATTCCTACATTCAATGCATTGGCGATTCCTTTAACCGGAAGTGATAGGCATTTCACCCGTTTGTCCTTAAGCTCCAATTGTCGGCATATAGTCAAAGTGCCGTCATCAGACCCATTTTCAACCAATATTAATTCCCAAGAAAAATGGGTTTGGCTAAATATGGAATTTACCGCGGTGAAGAGTGTTTTTTCTGCATTGCAGACGGGCAGTATGACCGAAACAGCATTCGGATAATCCTCCGCCATGAGGCGTTCTAGGCAACTTGGGCTAATTGAGCCTTTTCCTTCACGGGCTTGGCAACCGGCTCAATGCCGAAACGATACAACGATTTCCCATGTGATGTTATGGCCTGAAAGAAGGTTTCCTGCTCTAAATAGGGAATGCCGTATTCTTCGGCAGTGGCCTTTACGATGGGAGCCAGTTTGGCATAATGAACATGACAAACCGTGGGGTATAAATGGTGTTCAACCTGAAAATTCAATCCGCCCACATACCATGAAAACAATTTGTTTTTGCGTGCAAAGTTCTGTGTCGTGAGCATTTGATGAATGTAGAAATTATTCTCCAGGTTGTTGTCTTCATCAGGCAGGGGAAAAGCCGAATCGGGAGCCACGTGAGCCGGTTGGAAAATAATGGCTAAAATAAATCCGGCCACATAGTGAACCAGGAAAAAGCCGAGAAAAATTTGTCCGAAGGAATAGGGAAGAAGCAAGGCCGGCAATACCAATGCATACAGGAAGTAAAGCGTTTTTGTCACAATAAGAACAGTCCACTCTTCCCTTGCGGAAGCCTTAACCTGATTAACTAATCCGTTGGCTTCATATTTTTTAAGACGGGTTACATCCTTAAAGAATACCCATACAAAAGTCATCAAACCATAAACAACCCACGCATAAATAAATTGGAAACGGTGTATGGGCTTCCAGTCCGCATGTGGATTCAAACGGAATAATCCGCGCTGGCTTACGTCTTCATCCGCTTCGTGCACATTGGTGTATGTGTGATGCAGTACGTTATGCTGAATTTTCCAGTTAAAGGAAGTAGCGCCCATCATATTGAGTGTGTATCCGAGCCATTTATTCACCCGCGGATCGGCTGAATAAGCACCGTGGCAGGCGTCATGCATCACGGAAAGGCCGATTCCCGCGAGCCCGAAACCCATAAGAACGCATAAGAAAAGCATGAGCCATCCTGATATTACCCAACCGCTCATCATGACTAGATAGGGCAAAATATAAAGGCTCAGCATGAAAACCGTTTTCAATTTCATTTCCAGATTGGCATGTCTGCTCAATCCATTGGCAACGAAATAATCATTTACCCGCTTATTGAGTGCGGTGGCAAAATCAGGTTTTTCTTTGGAAAAACGCAGGGGGCGGAATGGTGTCATAAAGTGGAGAAGAAGTGTTTACAGTCATGCGAATTGTTCTATTTCTTCTCGAAACCGAATTAGGCATGGGGGTCTGCATAATGTGATGCGGAAAGAAATGTATAAACTGAGTGTAAAAGAAGATATTTCTATTTAAAAAACCTAATGATTTTGCTTTTTTATATGATGGGAATAGGTTAGTTTTAGGAGATGCTTTGAAGGTAATCTTCCGCAGCAGACTTAATTTCCAGAATATCAAGCATCCGTAAAAATTCGATTTGAGGTTTTGCAAAAAGGCTGAGCGCGGCTCCGGTAACGGGGTGCCGAAATTTCAGTGAAGCAGCGTGAAGCATCATGGTATTCATACCATAATTTTCAAGAAAAAGTCGGTTTTGCTTATTACATCCATGCGGCCTGTCCCCGATGATGGGGTGAAACAGGTGCTTGAAATGTTTCCTGATTTGATGAAATCTTCCCGTTTGGGGAGTCACCTCCACCAATGAATAACGGGATGTGGCGAACCGTCCGTCGCTGATTGGTATTTCAGCACGAGCTATGGTTTTGTAGGTGGTAAGTGCTTCCTGCAAGGTTCCGTTTTCTTTTCGAAGCGGGTAGTCAATTTGTCCCTCATCATCGGTAAACCCCCTTACTACAGCGAGGTAGGTTTTTTCTATCTGTTTATCCATAAAGAGCGTTTGAAGTGCCGAATCCATCGATTTCTCCAGGCCGAACACCAACACACCGCCTGTTTTTCGGTCTAAGCGGTGACCCGGGTAAACGGGTTTGCCCAATTGATTTCGAAGTAATTGTATGGCAAACTCGGAGGCATCCGCCGCAATTTTGGAACGATGCACCAATAGGCCGTGCGGCTTGTTTATGGCACATAAGTAATCATCAATGTATACGATTTCGAGCATTCGATGGCCTTCAATTTAATGCAAGAGTAAAAAAGAAATGCCATTCTGTTATGATAACGGCTTGTTTATTCCTTCAAAAATCAATGGTATGCTGAGGCAATAGAATGAAATCATAATTTCCGGTAAATACAAGTGTCATTTTGTGTTTACTTTGTAATCATGAAACCGGAAACAGCAGCCATACATGCCGGAAATTTTCCGGATGAGACCCATCATCCCGCCATTCAGTCCATCACTTTATCCAGTACATTTTCCAGAAATGAGCCGGGAAAATACCTGTATTCCCGTGCCGCAAATCCGAACCGCGACGCGCTGGAGCACCTGTTGGCTGCCATGGAATATGGGATGGAAGCGGCCGCCTTCTCAAGTGGAAATGCAGCAGGAATGGCCGTGTTTCAGTCGTTGGAACCCGGAAGTCATATTTTGTTGCCTACCACCATGTATCATGGTCTTCGTTGGCAGATAGAATCGCTTTTTCGAGGAATTTTGGAATTTACGTTTGTGGATATGAATCAAATAGGGCATGTCCGGGAACATATCCGCCCAAACACAAGGCTGATGTGGATTGAAACTCCATCCAATCCGTTGATTCAAATTTATGACATCGAATCACTTACCGGACTGGCAAAATCAGTGAACATTCTTACCGTTTGCGACAATACGTTTGCTTCGCCGGTTTTTCAAAATCCGCTTAAACTGGGGGCTGATTTAGTCATGCACAGCTCCACTAAATTTCTCAGCGGTCACAGCGATATACTTGGCGGAGCATTGATTACGGGTGAAATAACCCCTTTTTGGGAAAAAATAAGAAACGTGCAGCGACTCGGTGGTGCCGTTCCTTCTCCCTTTGATTGTTATTTATTGGTTCGCAGCATTAAAACACTATTTTACCGAATGAGGGGTCATGCATCCAATGCCATGCAATTAGCCCGATTTCTGAGCAGCCATCCGAAAGTAGAAGCGGTTTATTATCCCGGACTTTCCTCCCATGAAGGACATGCCATTGCTCAAAAACAGATGTCGGGATACGGTGCCGTATTGTCTTTTTTGGTGAAAGGTTCCGCCTCCGAGGCCGACAACGTGGTTGCCTCCCTGAAGTATTTTACACACGCTACCAGTCTCGGCGGTGTGGAAAGCCTCATTGAAAGGCGTGCATCGGTAGAAGGGCCAGAAACCAAAACACCTCAGAATCTGCTGCGGGTTTCCGTAGGTTTGGAACATCCCGACGATCTGATTGCCGACATGGATCAGGCTTTGTCGAGTATCTAAACTTCCCAGACGGAATTCTCAGCAAATACCAAAATCCGTTCATCCGCTTCCCTTTTTTGTACCTCGCAGCCACCTGTGAAATAACCGAATCCCGGTAAAACAGCCGTGTTTTTTTGAATCCAAAGGCAAGGCAGCCGAAGCCTCTGACGATTGGCTCTTAATACAAATACGGGATGGATGTGCCCGCAAAAAACAAAAAGGCCGTTTGCATTTTCCGGTTCATGACTGAATTGAAATTCATCCATCACCAAAGACGAAGCATGCAATTGAATACGCATTTCGGGTGAAAAGAAAGCTGGAACATGCCGGTCATGGTTTCCTAAAATAAGGTGAAAGGCAACATGTTCATGGTTTTTTCTCCATCGGATGAATTCATCCCATTCTTCGTTGGGCGAGCTGTGAAACAAATCACCCAGAATAACCAACTCCTTGGGTTGGTGCTGTTCCACAAGTCGGTTCAGGAGTTTAAAATTTTCCTCAGAAGCTTTTCGGGGCAGGGGAATTCCTTCGCGGCGGAAATGGGCAATTTTTCCCAGATGCACATCGCCGAGTATCAGCATTTCTTTTTCCAGCCAATAAAGCGCTTTCTGAGGCAAAACCTCAAAGTGATGATTCCGTATTTCAATCTGCATGAATTCCCCGGTATGTTTTTAACATGGATTCAATCCGATCTTCCAATCGTTCCGAAGAAACCTGTTCCCTTAGACGATCCACTAAAATGGGAAATGCAAAAGGGGAGGGTTTGGGTGTTTGCCGGATGATTAATTTTTGTGTGGACATTCTGTTGAGAGCCGCCCTCAATCGCGTTTCTTCCAGCTGACTCTCCAAGGCTTCATTATAGGCCTGCCGTATCAGTAAATTTCCCGGGTCGTAGGTGCTCATGACATCAAACAGAAGTGATGCAGAAGATTGGATATGTTTGGTTTTGATCCCCTGCCCTGGAAATCCGGTAAAAATCAACCCGGCAATGGAAGCAATTTCACGAAATTTTCGTTTGGCCAGTTCCGAAGCATTCAGACTTTGGTGAATGTGCGCGGTCAAATTTTCGGTAGTGAAGAGTTTCGACGTTTCCCGCAGAATGGATTCCGGGATTTTCCGATTGCCCAAAAGTTCAAACCCATAATCGTTCATGGCAATGGAAAAACTCACCGGCATCTGTTGCCCTATGCGCCAGGCCAGAACGGAGGCCATACCCTCATGCACCAATCTGCCTTCAAAAGGAAAAACAAAAAGGTGGAATCCTTCGGATGTTTCGCACTGCTCGATCAATAATTCATCCGCCTTGGGCAGGGCCGATGTGTCTTTTTGCAATTCCAGCAAGGGTTTCAAGTGTTGAATTTCTGGCGAGATCAAAGCGCCATTATTATACCCGTGGAGGTGCTGCCGGATAAACATAGCCAGATTGGATGACAGTGGCATCCTGCCGCCTGACCAGCGGGGAATGGTTCCTTTACCCGGAGGAGCTTTACGAACGGTTGCGGTAAGTTCCTTCACCCGGATAAACTCCAACGACATACCCGCAAAAATGAAACAGTCGCCCGGATTGAGTCGGGCAATGAATTGTTCCTCAGTCGTTCCCAAATATTTCCCGTTCTGAAATTGGATCTTTACCGCCGTATCCGCAACTATGGTGCCCATATTCATACGGTGACGCATGGCCACCCTGCGTGAAACCACCTGAAAAATTCCATGTTGAATCTCGACCTTACGAAAATCATCATAGGCCTCAAGCGAAGGTCCTCCCGTGGTAATCAAACCCAAGATGGCTTCCCACTCTTCTCTGAGTAAATAGCGGTATGCATGGGTAGTTTTTACCCGTTCCCAAAGTTCCTCCTCACGAAAACCGTCACCTACGGCAAGGGTAACCAAAAACTGTAAAAGCACATCAAATGAGTTGCAGAGTGGACTGCGCTCCTCCATGTGTCCGCTCAAAATTCCTTCCCGAAGCGATGCCGCCTCCACTAA
The DNA here is from genome assembly GCA_964473995.1 of uncultured Candidatus Competibacteraceae bacterium. GTDB lineage: Bacteria > Bacteroidota > Bacteroidia > CAIKAF01 > CAIKAF01 > JAKRSD01. Next base: position 35,722 of record CAYYRB010000002.1, read on the forward strand.
TTCCAGGGCATGGGTTGGCACAAAATAAATCGTGCTGACCTCTCCCGGTCGGTGGCCGCTGCGGCCCGCTCGTTGAATAAAACGGGAAATACTCTTGGGGCTCCCTACTTGAACCACCGTTTCCACAGGTAAAAAATCCACCCCCAAGTCCAGACTTGATGTGCATATTACCACCTTGAGTTTCCCGGCGTGAATATTTTCTTCCACCCACGTTCGTACTTCTTTATCCAATGACCCGTGATGAAGGGCCACCAATCCGGCCCATTCCGGGTATTTTTCAGCGATAGACCTGTACCAAATTTCAGTCTGAGAACGCGTATTGGTAAAAATTAAGACACTCTTAGCGTGTTTAATAGATTTGATTACTTTATCCAATAAATGAAGTCCTACATGCCCGGCCCAAGGCATCCGTTCCACCTTATCGGGTAGTATGGAATGTACATCAATTTGCTTTTTGATTCGTGAAAGAATCAATGCTTTTTTCTTCTCCGGAAAACAGGGACCGGTCAGGACTTGCAAAGCTTCATCCGTATTGCCAATAGAAGCCGACATACCCCAGATGCATAAATCCGGCCTCATGCCTTTCAATTCAGCCAGGGCAAGCTCCGTTTGCACACCACGTTTGCTGCCGAGCAATTCGTGCCATTCATCCACCACCACACGGTCCAGATTTTTAAAAAAATCTTGGCTGTTTTTTTGGGCCAACAACAAATGGAGGCTCTCGGGCGTGGTAATCAAGATTTCCGGCATTTGCATTTTCTGCCTTTTTTTTTCGGAAACGTCCTGGTCACCCGTTCGTAGGCCGACTTTCCAAGGCAATTCCAACTCATGAACCGTTTCCTGCAGACTTCGTTGTATGTCTTTTGCCAACGCCCTGAGCGGAGTAATCCAAAGCAATTTCAGGCCGAGATTTTTTTGCTCGTAAAATGCTTCCTGATTATTAATAAAATAGACCAAATAGGGTAGGAGTGCGGCCAAGGTTTTACCTGTTCCCGTAGGCGCTACAATGAGACCGCTTTTATTCAGCAATCCGCCCTCTCGAATGGCCTTTGTTTGAAAATCGGCGGGTTGGTATTTCTTTTTGTCAAACCAATCCTGAATATGTTGTTCTCCGCGTGTCATGCCGTCTTTACAGGATTTCGGTGTTGTTGGAGTAACTCGCGGAGGGTTTCTATCGTATCCGCTTCATCGGCCGTTTTATCCGTCCGGATGCGTAAAATTCGTGGAAATCGCACGGCAATTCCCGACTTATGGCGGGTAGATTCATTGATTCCCTCAAAACCGATTTCAAACACCAGTTCCGGTTTCACCGTTCGTACGGGTCCGAATTTGTCCACCGTATTCTGACGGATAAACCGGTCTGTTATTTTTATTTCCGCATCCGAAAGTCCCGAATAAGCCTTGGCAAAGGGCACCAGCCTATCACCGTTCCATACAGCAAACGTGTAATCCGTAAACAGGTCGGCCCTGCGTCCATGTCCTTTTTGGGCGTATATGAGCACGGCATCCACGGAATGCGGATCCGACTTCCATTTCCACCAATCTCCTTTTTTTCGCCCGGTTCCGTAAGGCGCCGATTTCCGTTTGATCATAAATCCTTCCGCACACCTATCTCTTGCCTGTCCATGGATTTCAGCTGCTTCATCCCAGGAGGAAAAATGAACCAGCGGAGAAATACGCAGGGATTCAACATCGGACGTGGCAGAATGGATTTTTTCCAACAGCGTTCTTCTTTCATCATGAGGGAGGGAGCGGATGTCTTTTCCTTCATGCTCTAAAATATCGTAAGCGGTAAAGACAACCGGGGCGTTCATCAGGTCTTTTTTGCTTACCTTCTTTTTGTTGATGCGGGTTTGAAGCACTTGAAAGGGTAGGGGATTTTCTTTTGCAAAAGCCAATATTTCCCCGTCCAATACGGTTCCCTGCGGAAGAATTTGGGCAAGTGGGGCCAATTCGGGAAACTTATCGGTAATGAGCTCTTCCCCGCGCGACCAAATGTAAATTTCTCCCTGCCGAATGATGACTTGGGCACGAATGCCGTCCCATTTCCATTCAATAAACCAATCTTCAGGCGAATAAAAATCCCCGTCTTTGTGTTCTAGGGGATGAGCCAGAAAAAACGGATAGGGCTTTGAGGGTTCGTCTTTATCATGCCTTCCTCCTATAATTGCTTCAAAGGAGGTTTGAAATGGATTCCATTGACCGGAAAGCCGATGAGTGAGTACAGCCGTTTCCGTCTGATAAAGTTCAGCCAACGCTTTTACCAGCAATGTCTGGGATACACCTATGCGAAAACTGCCCATGAGCAATTTATTGAACACAAAACATTCAAACCGAGAAAGCGAAGCCCATGCACGCACAATGAATCCCTTTTTCTCCTCGTCGCTCAGGTGTTTAAGTTGCTCAAATTCGGTAAACCATTCCGCCAACGACTTTTCACTTTTTCCGTTCCCTTCGGGAAGCAAAAGAGAAATGGTTTCTCCCAGATCGCCGACAGTCTGATAGCATTCTTCAAAAAGCCAATCGGTAATTCCCGAATATTCGATGGCCCATTGTTTCAGCTGTGCCGTTTTGATTTTTCGGGGCGGCCTCCGGCCGGTAAATAAGGCCAAGGCCCATATTTTATCCTCTTCCCGGGCCTCTGAGAAATAGCGGATGATTTCCGAAACTTTCACCGAGGTTTTGTTGGTGCGGTCCAAACGAAGAAAGAATTCCACGAATGGCTTCATGATACGGCCTCCTCTGTTTCAGTTCCATAAAGGGTTTTCAGTTCTCTGGCATCGTAGCCCTGTTCACGGAGCCAACGGCCAAAAGATGCCGTAAAACCGTGGGTTACGTAAATATGTTCGGCTCCCGTGGCCTTTACCGCGGTATTTAGTTCGGCCCAGTCTGCGTGATCGGAAAGTACGAATCCGCGGTCTGCGGACATCCGGTTTTTATTTCCCCTCACAGCCATCCAACCACTGCAATTGCCCACCGAATAAGGTTCAAAGCGTTTCATCCAAGGCGTTCCCAAAGCGGATCCCGTGGCCAGGACAAGAGCTCCTTTGAATAGGGACTTATCTGTCACTTCGGATACGGGAGTTACTTTGGGAAGCGAAAAGCCGGCCTGCCTCAAGGTTTCGTTTACCTGATATACCGCTCCATGAGCAAAAATCGGAACATCGAGCGGTTGAAGATTGACCAACAGGCGCTGCATTTTTCCCAACGCATAGCCCAACAACACGGAAGTGATTTTTTTTGCCCTGTTTTCTGAAATCCACGTTTTGATTTCTTCCATGACCACATCCTGTGTCTTCCAGCGGTATATGGGTAGTCCGAAGGTGGATTCGGTAATGAAATGATGACAGGGAACGGGCTCAAACGGTTTGGAAAATCCGTCATCCTGCAGCTTGAAGTCTCCGGCCGCTACCCAGACTTCTCCGTCTTTTTCCGCCCGTATTTGGGCCGATCCGATGATATGACCCGCCGGATGCAGGCTGAAACGGACTCCGTTCATCAAGAAAGGTTCTCCATACTCCACAGTCTGCAACGAAATGTGCTGACCCAGCCTTTGCCTAAGAATGGCTTCTGAGTCCTTGTGGGCAAGATAATGCCTACTTCCGTAGCGGGCGTGATCGCTGTGCGCATGGGTGATGATCGCTCTATCCACCGGACGCCAGGGATCGATATGCACATCGGCTTCGGGACAGTGTATGCCGGTTGGTGAAAATACAAGAAGCGGACTTTTACCCATGTTGATTTGTGCTGCCAATAAAACCGGCAAACGACGGCCTGAAAAGATAGAAATTGATAATCACAAAACAAGCGGAAAGCCGGCATTGTTTCTGCCACCGTTTATTTTGTGGGCCGTCCTTTGGCTACGGCTTTTGCCGACCAGGGATCATCGGGCCATGCATGCTTGGGATAGCGCCGCCGCAGTTCGTTTCTGACCTCATAATAGGTATTATTCCAAAAACTGCTCAGGTTTGATGTAATCTGCACCGGTTTGTACCCCGGCGATAACAGATGCAGGACAATGCCTACCTGACCCCGATTTATCCGTGGAGTTTCTGCCATGCCGAATACTTCCTGAAGCCTCACCGCCAAAACGGGAGCGGAACCTTCCGGGAAATAGTGAATAGTAAGTACCGATCCGCTGGGCACGGTCATTTTGGAAGGAACTGCTTCGTTTAACTCAACCTGTTGCTCATAAGTAAGCATCTGAAAAAACACATCAGCCAGATTGATCTTTTTAAAGTCTTCCGTTTTGGTAATACCGGACAGATAAGGGGTTATCCATTTTTCCGGCTTTTCCAGCAACCGATCGGTTTTCACATCGGGCCAGTCCTTATATCCGTTCCATACACGAATACTAAGGATCCGGTTTTGCATTTGGACGGCTTTTTCATCCCAATCAAGAAGTGATTTTCCTTCCTTTTTTACCAAATCCAGCAGAATGGGTATTCGTTCTTCTTCGCCGGGAAGCGGAATTGGTTTTCCCTGAATCCAGATACTGCCGACAAACCGATCCCGGGATGAAAGAAACCCGCCCTTTTTGGAATCCCAAGTGAGGGAGTCTTTTTCTCGTACAAGGTGTTCAATATCTTCCTGATTCAACGGTGATGCCCATGTAATCCTCGGGATGTGAGATGTTGTGTTCAGATGGGCCACGGCTAACCAATCTTCAGCAGCCAGATGTTCTTTTTCATCCATTTGTACATATTGTCCCGATGCCAATTGAAACCGCCTGTTCATGGTTAGTTTCATACAAGCCACTCTTTCCGGATAGGCATAGGAAAGGCATTTACCCGTGAGATAGGGATCTATCGGGGATAAACTCGGAGAAGCCTTGAACATATTTAGGTAGGATGTGGCCGTTTTTTCAATCAACGCAAAGCGGCTGTCGTTTTTTTTCTGCTGCCTTGAGCGTCTCAGCGCTTCTAAACGGAGATTGATGTCTGCTCCTGCAAGAGGCATGGGATCTTTCTCCTCCAGAAGGGCGGCAATATCGACCGCATAGGAGCCGAGGCCTTCTTTTTGAGCCATAATAACCATGTGGGCAATCCGCGGATGGCACGGAAAACGGTGAATCTCTCTTCCGTGTTGCGTAATACGGCCATTATCGTCCAATGCACCCAGACCCGTTAGGATTTCCCTGGCATAATCCATATTCTTTTTTGGCGGCAGATCAATCCAATTCAGGTCGTAGACAGAACCAAAACCCCAAACCGCCAACTCCAGATAAAGAGCGCACAATTCAGCTTCCAAAATTTCCGGGGTGCGTCGTTCGGCAAGGCGGCCATGGGCCGTGCTCGTCCATAATCGGTAACAGACACCGGGGCCGAGGCGTCCCGCACGACCCGCCCGTTGATCGGCGGAATCCTGGGTAATGGGCAGAGTTTCCAATCTGGAAAAACCGACCGCAGGATCGAAGCGGCTGCTTTTAACTTTTCCCGTATCTACCACAATTTTAATTCCTTCAATGGTTAAACTGGTTTCAGCTATCGTGGTGGCTAACACGATTTTACGTTTTCCGTCCAGGTTAGGTAAAATAGCGGCTTGTTGTTCTTTCGGGTTTAATTTGCTGTATAACGGATGAATGGTAAAATGGGGAAGGAGCGATGCCAGTCGTTCGGCGTTGCGTTTTATTTCGGCTTCACCGGGAAGAAAAATCAACATATCGCCATCGTGTTTCTGAGCGGCGTGTAAAACAACTTCTTCCAATCCTTCGGAACTGATTAAGGCATTTGGGATTGCACAGTATTTGATATCCACCGGGTATTGCCGGCCTTCGCTTTGCACCACGGGAGCTTTCAGCAGAGCCGATAATTCATTGGATTGGAGCGTAGCCGACATGATGAGGATTCGAAGGTCGGGGCGCAGGTATTCCTGAATCATCCTGGACAAAGCCAGCGACAAATCGGCATGAATGCTGCGTTCATGAAATTCATCGAAAATAAGAAGTCCCACATCTTCCAGGCTGTTGTCGTGGGCCAGTTTACGGGTTAAAATGCCTTCCGTGAGCACTTCCAGTCTGGTTTCTGCGGAAATCTGCTGTTCGGCTTTTATCCGATAACCGACGGTTTTCCCGACATCTTCATTTA
>CAYYRB010000002.1:41907-74861 GCA_964473995.1 uncultured Candidatus Competibacteraceae bacterium
ACTTATAATTTACATTATGTTAAGTAATGAATTTGAAAACCTAACCATCTATCATCATTCAACAACCACGGTTATATCCTGTAAATCATTTCTATTTGATGATGTGCCCACCCAGAATAAATAACTCCCCTTCTCTAAAATCCATTGTTCAGAAATAGCATCATACACGGAAATTTCTTTTACCGAAACAGGAATATTTACCTCCGCCGATGCACCCGAACTAAGCCAAACTTTTTTAAAACCCCGAAGCACTTTATCGTGACGTTCCATAAGGCTGCCAGGTTTTCCCACATAAACCTGCACAACCTCCGTACAAGAAAATGAATCCGGATTGTCCACGGTACATATGATCAAAACGGTGTCTTCTGGGCCGTACGTTGTTTTATCGGTTCGTATATCCGAAATTTGAGGCTTTCCATACCCCAGGCCGAATCCAAAAGCAAAAGATGGCTCCCTGCCTAACTTGTCCATAAGTGTATATCCGTGGTAATACCCATACGTTACGGTATCTGCATGGATGGGAAAATGAGGCAAATCATTTTCCGTTTGGGGAATGCTGAAAGGAAGTTTACCTGAGGGATTTACCTGCCCGAAAAGAAGCTTCGGCAATGCGCGTGCTCCTTCCATTCCGTAATATCCAGACCATATGATGGCCGGAACTTTGGGTTTCCAGGACTCCATGATGACTGCACTGCCGGAAATCACCTGCACGATGGTTTTCGGATGATTCCCCGCCACCCGATTGATCAAATCCTCGTCCCGCTTTTTTAACGTCAACGGATGTCGGTCGCCACCGCCCCCATATCCCATGAATACCGCGGAGGGTTTTTCCGTTGACTTTTTCCGTTTGCCGCTCCGTGATATGTATTCTCCCTCCTCCTGATGGTAATAACCGGCGATAACAACGGCATAATCCGCCTTGGTCAATGTTTTCTGCAATTTCCTTTTTCGTTCGGGAGATACGGCGCTCACCTGAAAACCAAGTTGCCCGGCCTCTTCTTTGAATGCTTTTTTGGGGGTGATGGTATAGGGTGCGCGGGCATAGCTGCTTCCGTGATCGCCGTCGTTCTTCTTGTTCATGAGATAACCCGTCAACAGAATTTTCGGCTTTTGCTTTCCCGTGCCGGAAACAATCGGAAGTACATTACCCAAGTTTTGAAGCAGGACCATCCCCTCTTCCGCCGCTTTTTGTGATAACGCCCTATGTGTTTCTCTCGTTTCTTTTGAAACCGTTTCCTTTTTATTCATGGACGGAAATTTCTCCGCAAATAAAAATTTGGTAAACAGCGTGGGATAAATGAGTTTGTCAATATCGGACTCGGTCATTTTATCCTGATCAATCGCTTTCAATACCGCCTTTTTGGAGTAAAATTTGGGAACCATCATCTCCACATTCATGCCCGAACGAATGGCTTCCGCCGTACTCCGTGTTCCCAGATCCCAATCCGAATGCACAAACCCCCTGAAACCCCATTGTTGGCGTAATACGGTATCCAAGAGATAGGCATTTTCCCCGCAATAAACACCGTTCACTTTGTTGTACGCACTCATCAGCGTGGCCACTCCGTTTTCCACCAGATAGCGAAAATGCGGCAGATAGACTTCATGAAGGCTACGCTTATCCACCTTTACATTCACATAATAGCGGGTATCTTCTATGCTATTCAAGGCGAAATGCTTGGCACAGGCCATTACGCCCTTTCCCTGAATACCCCGTGCCAATGCAAGAGCCATTCGGCCAGTGAGAAACGGATCTTCTCCGAAACTTTCCTGGGCCCTTCCGTTGGCAGGATGCCTTAAGATATTCATACAGGGCGTTCCCAACAGTGATGCTCCCACGCCCTTTGCTTCTGTTCCGAGCGCCTCTCCTATTTGTCTTTCCAAATCCATATTCCACGTGGCTGCCCGCGCAATGGGTACAGGGAAGGAAGTCTGCCTGCCATGGATGATGCCCCGCGGCCCGTCGGTGAAACGCACGGATGGAATTCCCTTTTTCCGGTTTCCCCCAATGGGCGTTACGCACATGCCTTTTCCGGCCAGCATAGACGCGGCCGCACGTAGGTAAAAACCTTTCGGCCCGGCTATTTCGCGCAATTTTTCATCGAAGCTTAAGGTGGGAATTACCTGTTTGCTCAGGCTATCTGCTCTTGCTACGGCCTGCTGATCTTGAAACGGATTTTGAGCACAGAGTTTTCCAACAAAAAAGAAAACCACAAAAAGACAAAGGGGTCGAAACATGTTCATGCAAAAAAAAATCCCCGATTCCGGGGATTTCACATGGTGATTGAGTTATTTGTACTTGGCCATTTTTTCCTCGTCCTGCAGGCGGGTAAAAATTTCCAGCAACGTCGTTTTCATTTTGGCGTTAGGTTGAATTTCATACGCCCGCTCGAGATAAGAAGCCGCCTCTTTATATTTATCATTGGCTTTGGCTTTCAATTCATCAAACTCTTTCACTTTATTCAAAGGAAGGTTATTGGCCTGTTTGATGATTTCATTGGCTTCTTCCAAGAGAAAACCTGCAAAGTTGTTCAATGCACCGTAATATTTGGGATCGGTCTCTAACGCCTTCAAATAATATTCTTTTGATTTTGCCTTATCTCCCATTTGCCCGAATATAACCCCACTGTTAAAATACAGGGCTTTGAGCATCTCTTTGTCATTTTGAAAAGCCAAAATCGCTTCATCCAGCACGCGAACGGCATTTTGATTATCTCCGGCCTGCAGGTAGTAGTTCAACTCCTCAGTGATAAATTCCGTGTTGGCCGGATACTTTTTTCGCGCATCCTGAATAAGTGCCAACCCTTTGGCCCCTTCCCCTTTGGCCTGATAGATTCGGGCCATGGTTCCGTATAAATTGGCATCAGCAAAGCCCAAAGCCATCAACTGATTTCCCAATTCAATCGCACGGTCGTTTTTCTGGGCGCGGTATGCACACAGGAACATGTTGTTGAGCGAAACTGTATCCGTTTTGCCAAAATCTTTCAGCAGGGTGAACCGTTTTTCAAAAAACTTTTCGGCATTATCAAAATCCTGACCCATGAATCGCTGTGCACCTGCACGGAAAAGCGTGTCGCAGAGCAATAATGTCTTTGCATTCAGATCTGACTCTTCAAAAATCTTCGGTTTTCCCGTTTTTTCGTTGATTTCTACCGATCTTGCCTTCATGATGGATTTGTAAATCTCATCCAACAAAGTGGAGCGGAAAGAATTCAACGCTTCGTTCGGTTCTACCAGAATGGTCACATAAACCTCTGTCCTTCTTTTCCAGGTTTTGGACTTTCCCATGGTTTTCTCATTCTCGGCAGCGGCATCAATAGCCTGCTTTGCCTTAATCAGATTTTCCACGGCAACACCCATGTTCCCGTTCTTCTTTTCAAGGTCATACACATTTTTGTATTCCCAGGCACTGAGCACGTTACTTTCCTGAGCATGGGCTAGAATTCCCGCAAGGAATGCGGAGCATACGATTAAAAACTTTTTCATGGTGTTTTAATTATAGTCAATATTCGTCAAAAGTAATGCCATTAATCATTTGTGGATTCTCCCCCGATGGCGCTGTCTCCTTCAGCCGGAGTTTCACCCTCAGGATTTTCCTCGTCATTCATATCGGCGGGAACCTTAGCTATGGCGGCTATGCTGTCCGTATTCTTCAGGTTGATTAACCGCACGCCCTGGGTATTTCTGCCCATCACACGCAATGAATCCACACCTAAACGAATTAAGGTCCCCCGCTTGGTGATAATCATCAGATCTTCTTCAGGAACCACCTCCAAAATACTGATCAGCTGACCGGTTTTATCCGTAATGTTCATGGTTTTTACCCCTTTACCGCCACGGTTGGTAATGCGGTAATCCTCCAAAGCGGATTGCTTACCGTAGCCGTTTTCGGAAACCACGAGTACATTATTATTCTTATCACTCACGCAGATCATACCCACTACCTCGTCGCGTTCGTTGTCCAGGCTGATACCCCTCACACCCGTAGCTGTACGGCCCATGCCGCGTACTTTATTTTCCGGGAAGCGGATGGCACGACCCGAACGTACGGCAATCAATACTTCGCTGTTGTCGTCGGTAAGGCGTGCCTCGATCAGCTCATCCCCTTCACGCACATTGATGGCGTTGATACCATTGGTACGCGGACGGGAATATGCCTCCAGGGTCGTTTTTTTGATGGTTCCCCTGCGCGTACACATAATGATAAAGTGCGACTTGCAGTATTCCTCATCCTTCAGGTCCTTCACGGCGATGTAGGCTTTTATCTTATCATCGCTTTCAATGTTGATCATGTTTTGGATGGGACGACCTTTTGCCGTTTTGTCTCCCTCGGGAATTTCGTAAACACGCAACCAATAACAACGGCCTTTTTCCGTAAAGAACAATAAATAGTTGTGTGCCGTGGCAATGTGAAGATGCTCCAAGAAGTCCTCATCACGCGTGCCGCTTGCCCTGGAACCCATACCTCCTCTGTTTTGCCGGCGATATTCAGCCAAAGGAGTTCGTTTAATGTACCCTTTGTGTGAAATGGTGATGGCCACCGCTTCGTCCTCAATCAGGTCCTCGATGCGCATATCGTCCGCACTGTGCACGATTTCGGTTCTGCGTTCATCGCCGTATTTTTCACGGATCACGGTGAGTTCATCCTTGATGATTTTCATCCGCAGATTTTTATCGCCCAATATCTCTTTGTAATAGGCGATCATTTTCATCAGCTCTTCATACTCGGCGCGCAGTTTATCCTGCTCCAGACCGGTAAGTTGGCGAAGACGCATATCGACGATGGCGCGGGATTGAATATCGGAAAGGTTGAAACGGGCCATCAACTGCTCAATAGCCTCGTTGGGACTCGCCGCACCGCGGATGATTTTAATCACCTCATCAATATTATCTGAGGCGATAATCAATCCTTCCAAAATGTGCGCGCGCTTCTCTGCCTGTTCAAGTTCGTATTGGGTTCTGCGAACCACGATTTCATGACGGTGCTCTACGTAATGCACGATCATGTCCTTCAGATTCAGCAATTGCGGACGGCCCTTTACCAGTGCAATATTATTTACTGAAAATGAAGTCTGTAGCGAGGTATACTTAAATAAATTATTTAATACTACATTAGGTATCGCATCCCGTTTAATTTCATACACGATACGCAATCCATTACGGTCTGATTCGTCGCGGATATCGGAGATGCCTTCAATTTTCTTTTCATTCACCAATTCAGCCGTGCGCTTGATCAGTTCGGCTTTATTAACCTGATACGGTATTTCGGTGACAATGATGGCTTGCCGGTTGTTATCCGTTTCTTCAAATCCTGCTTTAGCGCGCATAACCACGCGTCCGCGTCCCGTTTGGAATGCATCACGCACACCTTCGTAGCCGTAGATAATACCGCCTGTGGGAAAATCCGGTGCTTTGATAAACTTCATCAGATCCTGCACCTCAATATCATGGTTATCAATGTAAGCCAGAATACCGTCAATGGTTTCCGTAATGTTATGCGGAGCCATGTTGGTAGCCATACCTACCGCAATTCCGGAGGCACCGTTTACGATCAGGTTGGGGAATGCGGAAGGCATTACGGTGGGTTCTTCCAGGGAATCGTCAAAATTCGGGGCAAAATCAACCGTATTTTTTTCGATATCGGCCAACATCTCCTCGGCCAGTTTCCTCAAACGGGCCTCGGTGTAACGCATCGCTGCGGGAGGGTCATCATCAATGGATCCGAAGTTACCCTGACCGTCCACCAGCGGATAGCGTAGTGACCAGTCCTGGGCCATACGGACCATGGTATCATATACCGATGAATCTCCGTGCGGGTGGTATTTACCCAGCACCTCTCCCACGATACGGGCTGATTTTTTGTAGGGCTTGGTGGACGTGATACCCAAATCCATCATTCCATAAAGAACGCGGCGGTGCACAGGCTTTAAACCGTCCCTGGCGTCGGGCAATGCACGGGAAACAATTACCGACATCGAATAGTCGATGTAGGCCGTCTTCATCTGATCCTCAATATTAATCGGAATGATCTTTTCTTCTTCTGCCATTTTTTACTTGTTTACTGAATTGCACACTTTTTGATTTGATTGATTCAAAAAGCGAACGAAAGTACACTTTTGGCCGCTAATGACGAAATTTTTGAAGGAATCGAATAAACAAAATTGTGTTTAAAAAAAAGGCCTAAATTGCAACCGTTTTAAAGGATTGACGTTAATTTTATGACGTCCCCGCAAGAATTCAAAACTTATCAACAGAAATAACAAACTAGCTGATTTATAAATTCATATGGAATCCAGATTTTCACCCCGTGTTAAAGATGTGCTCACCTACAGCAGAGAGGAGGCGCTCCGTCTTGGTCATGATTTTGTAGGAACCGAACATCTTCTGCTTGGAATTATCCGCGAGGGAGAAGGTTTGGCACTCCAAATTTTGGAGATGTTGGGCGTAAAACCCTCCGTGCTGCGTAAGGAAATTGAAAAAATGATGAAGCCGGGAACGAAAAATCTCGGTCAGTTGGGTAACATTCCTTTAATCAAACAGGCTGAGAAGGTTTTGAAAATTACCGTATTGGAGGCGAAATTACTGAACAGTGCCGTTATTGAAACGGAACATCTACTTTTAGCCATTCTGAAAGAAGACACCTCATTACCCGCCAAGGTGTTGGAAAAATTTGACGTGGATTACAAAGCAGTAAAAGACAAATTTGAGATGCTTCAGTCGGAAGGTGATTTGCCCCGTGCTGAAATGCCCGGGTCTCCTGACGATGAGCCGGAGGAAACCTTTGGCAGTTCCGCTTCTTCCCGAAAAAACCCGGGTGATCCGAAATCGAAAACCCCGGTCCTGGACAATTTTGGCAGAGATTTGTCTAAAATGGCAGAGGAAGGCAAATTAGATCCCATCATCGGCCGGGAAAAAGAAATTGAACGTGTAAGCCAGATTCTGAGCAGAAGAAAGAAAAACAACCCCATTCTTATCGGGGAGCCCGGTGTAGGTAAATCAGCCATTGCGGAAGGTTTGGCTTTGCGTATTTCGCAACGAAAAGTATCTCGTGTACTTTTTTCAAAACGGGTAGTATCACTTGATCTGGCCTCTCTGGTGGCCGGAACAAAATACCGCGGGCAGTTTGAGGAGCGCATGAAGGCGCTGATGAATGAATTGGAAAAATCACCCGATGTAATCCTGTTTATTGATGAAATTCACACGATCATAGGCGCAGGCGGCGCATCCGGTTCGCTGGATGCTTCCAACATGTTTAAACCGGCACTGGCCCGTGGCGAGATTCAATGCATCGGTGCCACCACGCTGGATGAATACCGTCAATTCATTGAAAAAGACGGAGCGCTGGATCGCCGTTTTCAGAAGGTGATGATTGAGCCCACCTCGGAAGAAGAGACGCTGCAGATTCTCAACAACATCAAAGAGAAATACGAAAACCACCATAACGTCACTTACACAGCGGAGGCACTTAAAGCATGCGTTACGCTTACTTCCCGGTATGTAACCGATCGCTTTTTACCGGATAAGGCCATTGATGCATTAGACGAAGTTGGTGCCCGGGTGCACATTACCAACATTAAAGTTCCGGTTGAAATTTCAGACCTGGAGACAAGTCTGGAGGAAATTCGGGAAGAAAAGAGCACAGCCGTGCGCAGCGCCCAGTATGACGAAGCAGCCAAACTTCGCGACAAAGAAAGGCACCTGGAAAAAGAACTGGAACAGGTGAAGGCCCGGTGGGAAGAGGAAAGCCGCAAACAGAAAGAACCCGTTACGGAGGAGAATGTAGCCGAAGTGGTGAGCATGATGACCGGTATCCCGCTTACCAAAGTGTCGCAGACGGAAAACCGTAAGCTGGCCAACATGTACGACATGATTAAAACGAAGGTAATCGGTCAGGATGAGGCGGTCCGCAAAACAGTGAAAGCCATTCAGCGGAACAGGGTGGGTCTTAAAGACCCGAACAAACCGATCGGTTCCTTCATATTCCTGGGTCCTACGGGCGTAGGGAAAACTCAGTTGGCCAAAGTGATTGCCCGATACTTGTTTGACAGTGATGACTCTCTCATACGCATAGACATGAGCGAATACATGGAGAAGTTCAGCGTTTCACGGCTTATCGGAGCGCCTCCGGGTTATGTAGGCTATGAGGAGGGTGGTCAGCTTACCGAGAAAGTGCGGCGCAAACCCTACTCCGTTATTCTCCTGGATGAAATTGAAAAAGCGCATCCCGATGTGTTTAACCTGTTGCTGCAAGCATTGGACGACGGACAGTTGACCGACAGCCTGGGCAGGAAGGTGGATTTTAAAAACACGGTCATCATCATGACCTCCAACATCGGTTCGCGTGATCTGAAAGAATTCGGAACAGGTGTAGGTTTCCGTACGGGTGCCCGAGAATCTCAGGCAGATTCACTCAGCAAAGGGGTTATTCAAAATGCATTGAAAAAGGCATTTGCTCCGGAGTTTCTAAACCGAATTGATGATATCATCATGTTCAATCCGTTATCAAAGGAGGATATCTTCCAGATTATCGATATCGAGATGGAAGGATTCATCAAAAGATTGGAAAGCAACGGGTACAAACTCAAGATTGACAAAGCGGCTAAGGACTTTATCGCCGAGAGAGGATACGATCCCAATTTTGGAGCCAGACCGCTGAAAAGATCCATCCAGAAATTTTTGGAAGATCCGCTGGCGGAAGAAATCATCAACGCTAATCTGGAAGAAGGCGATACCATTACCGCCACCTTTGATAAGGCTAAGGATGAAATTAAAATAAAAATCACCAAACCGAAAGGAAAAAAGGCGGAGGAGGAATCCGTGGAAAATTAATGATGGATACTAAAGGAAAAGGAATCGTTGATGGTTCCTTTTCTTTTTTAAAAAAACCAGTTCTACCCTTAATTTATGGACTTTATTGCGCTATCGGTTCCTGCTTTTTTTATTTTGATGAGTCTGGAATTGTTGGCCGGTATCGTTTACGGACGAAAGTTATATCGTTTTAATGATGCCGTTACCAACCTTTCCTGCGGGATTGGCAGTCAGATTTTAGGCGCATTTATCGCAGTGGCCGTCTTTTGGGCCTATTCGTTTACTTACGCTCATTTTCGCATTTTTACCATACCCGAAACACTTTCCTACTGGTTTATTCTTTTTTTCGGGGTTGATTTTGCCTACTATTGGTTCCACCGACTGAGTCATGAGGTTAATGCGATTTGGGCCGCTCATATCGTACACCATCAGAGTGAAGAATATAACCTTAGCGTAGCCCTTCGCCAATCGTGGTTTCAAGGTCTTTTCAGCTGGTGGTTTTATCTGCCTCTGGCTTTTTTAGGCTTTAGTCCGCTTATGATTGTTACAGTGGGAGCGTTTAATACACTTTATCAATTTTGGATTCATACCAAAACCATCAAAAAACTGCCTGCTTTCTTCGAGTTTATTTTTAATACACCTTCCCATCACCGGGTTCATCATGGCAGAAATCCGGAATACATCGATAAAAACCATGCAGGTTCTCTCATTATTTGGGATCGGATGTTTGGCACATTTGCCGCGGAAAAAGAGGAGGTTGTTTATGGTATAACTACCCCGCTCAAATCGTTCAATCCATTTTGGGCCAATTTCCATTATTGGAATGAATTGGTGAATTCTGCCAGGAAAACTGAAAAACTGTCCGATAAAATAAAGCTGTTCCTAAAACCGCCCGGTTGGTATCCGGCGGATTTGGCAGGAAATATAACGCCTTCTCCCGTGATTCAGCATGAAGTGGTCAAATATGACGTGCCTGTCGCTAAATCTGCCCTATGGTATACGTTCATTCATTTCTCTGCCGTTCTGGGCATTTCATCGTATTACATGCTTTTTTCCAAAAAAATGATCCGCTCCGGCGATCCTGAAGTTGTCCTATTGGCGTTTTATATGGCCTGTCTGATCCTTTTTTCACTTTTTACGTTTGGTCTTATTCTTGAAAACAGAACTTCTGCAAGAAAATGGGAGTTGCTCAGATTGGTCTTTTCCGCGGGATTGATTTATTTTTTCCGGGATAACGCCCACCTTTTTTGGTCCATTTGCCTCTTCGCTGTATTCTATTTTATTTCTTGGACAACTTTTTGGTATTCAAGGGTAAAAAAGGTTGGAAATTAATTTGTTTTTTTACTTTCGATATCGAAATACAATCCCGGCATGTACTACTTCCGACCTCTGACCTTGTTTTATTTTTCGGTTTTGGCTTTCGAAATGTATGCGGAATCCATGCAGGATCTTCCGGTGATTTATTTCACCAAGCCTTTACTTATGCCCTTGTTGCTGGTATTTTTCCTGTTGAATAATAGAAAAAATGCCCCGGCAGAAAAGTGGCTGTTTTCCCTGGCACTCCTATTTTCACTTGCCGGGGACGTATTTTTAATGTTTCGCCGGGATGATTTGTTTGTTTTTGGCTTGGGCTCCTTTCTAATCGGCCACCTCGCCTACATTGTATCGTTTACCGTGAGAGTCAGGGAGGCGAAAATTTCAGCTATGCAAATTCTGATGAAAGGAATTCCGTTTCTGTTGTTTGTAGGTACATTTTTATGGTTTTTGCATCCCTACATCATGAATGATTCCGAAACTGCTCCATTATTCATTCCCGTGGCTGTTTATGCCTCGGTAATATCCTTGATGGGATTGGCGTCTTTGCTTAGGAAAAAAGCTGTTTCTGATTCCGGTTTTTGGATGGTCTTTCTTGGGGCTTTGTTGTTTATGGTTTCAGATTCCTGCATTGCCTTGAATAAATTCGTTTCTCCCCTGCCCCACGCCGGCGTTCTTATCATGGCTACCTATGGTGTAGCTCAGTATATGATTACCTTGGGTATGCTGAAAAGATAATCCCGCGTGAAATCATTTCTTTTTTCTTTCGGCGGATCAATTCTCATCTGTTCTTCAGGAATACTGTTTCAATTATTCAATGTTGAACGGGAAAAGCATCAGACGCCAATAACCAACCGGGTCATTGATACCATTAACCGGGATTCTTCCTCGGCCGTGTTCCTTTTTGCCGGAGATGTTATGGGACATGAACCACAGATAACGGCTGCCCGAAAATCGGACGGCACCTATGACTACGGATCCAATTACCGGCTTGTTCAATCCTACATTCAACAGGCGGATTGGGCCATGACTAATTTGGAGGTGACGCTTGCCGGTGCGCCATATACCGGCTACCCTACATTCAGTAGTCCCGATGCATTGGCTCTGGCATTGAAGAATGCGGGATTTGATGTATTGCAGACCGCCAATAATCACAGCTGCGATAAAGGATTGAAAGGAGTAATAAGAACTCTGGATGTATTGGATTCGTTAGGACTTGATCATTTGGGAAGCTACCGAAATCCGGAAGAACGCGAAAAGCAGTATCCTTATATCAAAACTGTGAACGGCATCCGCCTGTGCTTTTTAAATTACAGCTATGGTACCAATGGACTGCCGATTCCTGCTGGCACAGTGGTTAACTTAATTGATACCGCTGTAATCCGAAAAGATTTGGAAAAAGCAAAACAGAAGAGCACAGACTTCATCATTTGCACCTTCCACTGGGGAGCCGAATACCAAAGAGTAGAAAGTTCAGAGCAGTTACGCATAGCGGAATTTTCAGCCTTGCACGGTGCTGATTTGATTATTGGAGGTCATCCGCATGTGGTGCAGCCCGTGAAGAAGGTGTATGCAGGAAACCGAGACAGTGTCTGGACCTTCTTTTCACTAGGAAATTACATCTCCAATCAGCGTGATCGTTACAAAAACGGGGGTATCATGGCTGAGGTTACGATCACCAGGAAAAACGGAAAAACATATCTTGACCGTTTGAATTTTCTGCCTGTTTATGTGCATAAACAGATTTCGCCCAAGACAGAGTACGTGCTTGTTCCTGGATATTTGGATTCCGATTCGGACACCCTGCTTTCCCTGAATACGGTCGATAAATCGCTAAAAAATCAATTTTTTAAAGACACGCGTGAATGGCTTCGGAACATACCCGAAACTGAATTCAAGTCTGAGAAGTAAATGATTTGATGTATTACTCCCAACTAAAAATATTCCGGATATAGGGTCGGTACTTTTCCATCAGCATGTTATAATCGGAAAGGGAAATTTCCCGAATGCCCGTATTATCACCCATGTTGATGTATCCATAAATTTGATCGGTAGAGAACGAGTATTTGTAAATCACGACAAAAGGGCCTTCCTCCCGTTTTAAAACCGCATCGGCAAGCACTTTTTTTCTGAGTTTTTCCTCCTCCTCTTTCAGGCGGAGAGATTCTTCCAACTGCCTTTTCCGTTCAGCCATCTGCCTTGCCTGCTCCTGCTCGTATGCTTTCTGTCTTTCTGCGGCCTCGGCCTGTTTTTTGGCCATTTCTTCCATAATGCGGCGTTGCTTTTCCGCATCTTCAGCAGCCAGCTTGGCGGCTTCTTCCTGCGCTCTCCGTTTATCCTCAGCTTCTTTATCTGCCAGCGCTTTTTGTCTTGCCTGCTCCTCCAAGGCCAGCCTAGCCGCATCTTCCTCCGATTTTTTACGCGCAGCCTCTGCCTCTGCAGCTTTCTTGGCATTTAATTCCGCTTCGGCCAGCTTGGCGGCTTCTTCCTGCGCTTTTCGTTTCGCTTCGGCTTCTGCCGCTTTTCTAGCGGCTTCCTCTTCGGCAAATTTTCTGGCAGCTTCCAATTCCTGGGCTTTTTTCTTGGCAGCTTCGTCAGCGGCAATGCGGGCAGCGTCTTCATCTGCTTTCCGTTTTGCTTCGGCCTCTGCCGCTTTTTTGGCAGCTTCCTCCTCGGCTAATTTTTTCGCGGCGGCTTCCTCTTCGGCTTTCTTACGCGCCAAGGCATCGGCATCTTCCTGAGCTTTTCGTTTTGCTTCCGCATCGGCTGCTTTTTTGGCAGCTTCTTCTTCCGCTAATTTCTTGGCGGCCTCAAGTTCAAGGGCCTTTTTCTTGGCGGCTTCTTCAGCAGCAATGCGGGCCGCCTCTTCATCTGCTTTTCGCTTTGCTTCGGCCTCTGCCGCTTTTTTCGCAGCCTCCTCTTCAGCCAACTTTTTTGCAGCCGCTTCTTCCTCTGCTTTTTTTCGCGCCAAGGCATCTGCTTCTTCCTGTGCCTTTTTACGGGCTGCCTCTTCTGCAGCCTTTTTAGCTTCCTCTTCTGCTTTTTTCCTTGCGGCTTCTTCCGCCGCCAATTTAGCCTCCTCCTCCGCTTTTTTCTTGGCGGCCGCATCCAACTCGGCAATCAGTTGATCTATCTGGGCCATCTTTTGTTTCGGCAGCGTTTCATCAGGCTTTAAAGAAGAAGCATCACTGAATGCTGCTTTTGCTTCTGGATATTTTTTGGCCAAGAGCTGTTTCTCTCCTAATGCCAGCGCATCGGTATACTTTTTTTCCAAGGCAGCCTGAGCCGCTTGGCGGTCGGCCTCAGCCTTCAATTTTTGATCTACTTCAACCAATTTATCTTTGGGATAATTCTCCAAAGGTTTTAATTTTCCCGCATCTGTGTAAGCCGTTTTGGCTGCTGTCCAGTCCGACTGGGCAAAGGCGGCATCGCCTTTCGTTAAGGCCTCCTGGTATTTTGCCTGTACTTCAGCTTCCTTAGCCAGCCGGTCAGCCTCCGCTTTTTGTGCAGCCTCAATCTCTTTGATTTTTCCCGCGGGATATACTTCCTTGGGTTTTATGGCCAATGCTTCATTGTAGAGTGTTTTAGCCTGTTCGTAGTTCTTCGAACCAAACTCGGCATCCGCTTTTTTAATTTTTGCATTGTATTGCTCATTCAATGCCAGCTCGGCAGCTTTGGCGGCTTCCTCATCGGCCAACAATTTGCCTACCTCTTCGAGCTTTTGTTTAGGATAATTTTCCTGGGGTTTCAAATTCGCCGCTTCCGTATAGGCAGTTTTTGCTTCTAAATAAATCTTTGACAGGAGCGCTTTGTCGCCTTTGCTTATGGCAGCATTATACTTGTCTGTCAATGCTTTTTCTTCTTCTTTACGCTTATTATCAGCGGCTATCAGTGCATCTATTTCTTTTATCTTATTTTTCGGATACACTTCGGTAGATTTAAGCAAAGAAGCTTCCGTGTACGCTGTTTTTGCTTCGGTTAAATTTCCGGCTGAAAAAGCAACATCTCCCTTTGCCACGGCAGCCGCATACTTTTCGTTGGTCTCTTTTTCTTTGGCCGCTTTATCGGCTTCCGCTTTTTCAATGGCCTCAATTTCTTTGATTTTATTTTTGGGAGCCAGTTCCGCAGGCTTCAACCCTAAAGCTTCGGTGTAAGCATCCTTTGCATCAGTCCAGCGCTTTTCGACAAATGATTTATCACCCTTTGCAATAGCAGAAATATATTTGTCATTCAGTTCTTTTTCGGCGGCCTTTTTGGCTTCTTCCTCGGCAAATAATTTTTCTGATTCGGCAATACGGTCTTTCGGGTATTTTTCATCGGGTTTGAGCTTGGAGGCTTCGGTATAGGATGACTTAGCCTCTGCCCATTTTTTGGCCAGGAAAAGTTTATCCGCGGCAGCAATCTGGGCCGTATACTTGGCATCCAACTCCTTCAGGCGGGCAACTTCAGCTATGGCATCCTCCGCTTCCTTCAATTTTCCTTTGGCATAGGTATCGTTTGCTTTTACGACTAATGCCTCATTGAATGCCGCCTTGGCCCCAACGTAGTCTTTGGCGATCAGTGCTTTATCTCCCCTTTCAATGGCAGCCGCATATTTTTTCTCGTTGGCAAGCCTATTTTCCAGTTCGGTCAGTTTTGTTTTGGGATACGCTTCGGCGGGCTTCAAAGTTGCCGCTTCCTGAAAAAATTGCTTTGCATATTCCCATTCACTTTGGGCATAAGCTTTATCTGCTTTCCCGATGGCTTCGTTGTATTTGTCATTCAGCTCTTTCTCTTTTCTGAGACGTTCTTCTTCCGCATTCGCCAGTTTTCTGGCCGCTTCCTCTTCGGCATATCGCTTAGCGATGGCTTCCTGTTTAGCTTTTAATTCGGCGTCTGCATTGGCTTTGTTGGCCGCCACAATTTTTTCTTTCTGAGCCAACGCCTCCTTTTTCTGTGCAGTGAGGGTTTTGAATTCCTGTTTATCCACCGCAAAATCATACAGCATCTCATCGAACTTCACCGTAGCTGAGATCTTACTGCCATCAGGACCTCCGGCGTAAGTCTGTGTTAAAAATACGGGAAGGCTGAACGGCATGAGTCCATCTCTTTTGGCCTCAGCTGATGCATTGGTAATGAAACGTACTTTTACTTGAATGAATCCCGGTTGACTGATAATCAAGGTATAATCCGAATCAAAATCCAAATCCAGCTCAAATTGCCCGTTTGAAGCAACCGGCACGGATCCTGCGCTCCTTCCGGATTTCTCTATCGTCACCTTCGCTCCGCTGGGACTGCCCACTTCCAGGCCTACCTGTCCCTCAATATTCAGCTTTTTATCCTGTGCTACAGCCGTGGCTACACTCAGGCAAACCGACAAAAAAGAAAGGAAAAGGGTGTTGACTAGGGAGCGATTTATCATGAAATCAGGAATACGGAACGACCGGTATGATTTAGTTTGAAAACGCAAAATAGCGTAAAATATTTTGACTATGAAAATACGGAACCACGACGAACCCGAATTGAATCAAAAAACGTCAAGCTCTTTAATAAGATTTTCGCGCAGTTCCTGGTTTATTTTTTGAATGACGGCCGTTTTAACCATGTTCATTTCATTCCGTATAACGGATGATTCCACGTTAACCGTAAGTTTGTGATTGGCGAATCGGATGGATTTTGTGTTTTTCAAAATATAAGGACCCATACAAGCCTTGTACGCCTCTTTGATGCGGGTTTCCCTTAATTTATCGGTGAGCCCGTAGGAGTCAATCATGTACTCAAGGGCTTTTTTAATATCGGTTTCGTTAAACGGTCTCTTCATAGGGTGTTTTATTTGCCGTGATTTCAAACAATCCGACTTCACTTTTCAGTTCACCGATCACCGACCCGATTCGTTCTTTTTCGGTATCGGTGATAAAAACCTGACGGAAAGGCGGCTTTGAAATAATGGAAATCAGATTGGTGACCCGGGAACGATCTAACTTATCGAATACATCATCCAAAAGAAGCACGGGTGATTTCCCCGTTATTTCCCTGATGAATATAAAACGGGCCAATTTGAGCGCCGTAAGAAATGTTTTTTGCTGACCTTGGGATGCTGCGTTTTTGGCAGGTCTTCCCCCGAGATAAAATTCAAGGTCATCCTTATGAGGTCCGGCAGAAGTAAATGTAAGCGCCAGATCACGGTTTCTGTTTTCCTTCAACAAT
Source organism: uncultured Candidatus Competibacteraceae bacterium (assembly GCA_964473995.1). Lineage (GTDB taxonomy): Bacteria > Bacteroidota > Bacteroidia > CAIKAF01 > CAIKAF01 > JAKRSD01. The sequence continues at coordinate 58,216 of CAYYRB010000002.1, forward strand.
TGCCTGTAAGATATCCCGCCTGCCAAATCGGCCTTGAGGCGCATTTCCGGAAACTCATCCGTGCCGGATAATGCGGCATACATCTCCATAAAACAAGGAATCATCTTTTCGGCCATGTCCACCCTTCGGGCATGAATGTAAACTGACAACTCTTCCATCTGCTCATCATAGATATCCAAGAGGTCGGCATGAACGATACCGGTTTCCCGAATGCTTTTCAAAGCAGCGTTTCGCTGTTCAAGAACTTTACCGTACCGTATGAGATCATCCAAGTATTTTTTGTCGTATACGGAGATGAGCGAATCCATAAACTTGCGCTTTTCTGCGCTGCCTCCGTGCAACAAGTCGTGATCGGAAGGGGAAATGACCACAGACGGAAAGAAACCGAAATGATCGGATAGTTTTTCGTATTCCTTTTTGTTTTTCCGAAAAACCTTACCCTCTCCTTTTTTAACTGCGCACTGCAACCGATCCGATTTATCGAATTCGGATTCCAATTCACCTTCTATGAAGAAAAAAGATTGACCCGCCTGAATATTTTGAATGTCCGTATTGACCAAAAAGCTCTTGCAGGTACTCAGGTAGTGAATGGCGTCAAGCAGATTGGTTTTTCCCGATCCGTTGGGACCATAGAGAAAATTGATTCCCGGAGTAAACCGAAAATCAATCCCCGAGTAATTTTTAAAGCCGGTGAGCGTAATTGTTTTGAGGTACATCTTCGATTACAAAAGTAGCGATAAAGAAAAGAAGCTTGGACTCATATTCTAAATCTGACCCTATTTTGTTCTGCCACCACATACATGGATTGCAAAAAAAGTTATTTTTGCACCTTAAATTTAGCTATATAAGCATGAATCATTCTGGCAAAGATCCGATAGAAAGCGTGTTGGAACCCCAAAAATCAGCAGCCAATCTGGAAAACTGGATTAAGGAGAATTCCAAAAAAGTAGGAATCGCCTTGGCTGTGGTCATATTAATCCCTTTGGGATATCTGGGTTACAAAAAGTTTATTCTCCAGCCCAAGGAAGATGCGGCCTATGCGGCGATGTTTTTTGCGGAGCAGAACTTCGCAGAGGAAAATTTCGAAGCGGCGCTCAACGGTAATGAAGAATTTTCCGGATTTCTCAGCATCATTGATGAGTACGGTAGCACCAAAGCCGGGAACCTGGCCCGCTACTATGCCGGCATCTGCTACCTGAGAACCGGTCAGTACGAGCAGGCCATCGAGCAACTTGAAAATTTTTCTTCGGATGATATTTTGGTCAGTTCGGTTGCCTTTGGCGCCCTCGGTGATGCTTACCGTGAAACAGGCAATGCGGAAAAAGCCGTGAGCAATTATGAAAAGGCGGCCAACAAAAACCCCAATAATTTTACTTCGCCCATTTACCTGAAAAAGGCGGGAATGACCTACGAAGACGATTTGAACGATTTAAAAAAGGCCTTAGCCTGTTTCGAAAAAATTGAAAATGAATTTCCCATGAGCCGCGAAGGCCAGGAGGCGATGAAATACATTACCCGAATTAAAGCCAAACTTGGCGAATAAAACGATTTTTTAATAACCAAGCCGCGGAAAATCCTGCGGCTTTTTTTTTATTTACTATGTCCAGCAGTCACAAAAACTTATCGGTTTTTAGCGACCGAAACACAGATGCCAAAGGAATGTCATTCGGTATTGTGGTCTCTGAGTGGAACACGGAGGTGACCGAAGCCTTGAAATCAGGAGCTATTGAAACATTGAAACAGTTGGGAGCCAAGGAAGAGGACATTTTGACGGAATATGTTCCCGGCACATTTGAGCTTCCCCTGGGTGCCCGCTTTTTTGCAGACAGTACGGATGTGGATGCGGTTATTTGTCTGGGTTGTGTGGTTCAGGGCGAAACCCGACATTTTGATTTTATCTGCTCCGCCGCAGCGCAGGGCATCATGCAGGTAAACCTGGATTATGGCGTACCTGTGGTATTCGGGGTACTCACTACTGATAACCAGGAACAGGCAATGGACCGTGCGGGAGGAAAACACGGCAACAAAGGGACTGAGGCTGCAGTAACCGCAGTGAAAATGGTCAGCCTAAGCAAAAAAATGAATGATTAAATGCTCCTTTTTACAGAGATTTAATCACGCTTAACGCTTCGTCAATATGCTTCTCTGGGTTAAACTGACTGTTGAATATATGACGTATAGTTCCTTGTTTATCAATCACAAAAGTAACCCTACCTGGAATTAATAACCAGGTTTTTTCTACCCCGTAGGATTCCCTGACCTTGCCCCCGGCATCACTCAACAACGGAAATGAAAATCCGTGCTTTCCGGCGAAACGTTGATGCGAAGAGACACTGTCGCTGCTGATTCCCAACACTTCCGTATCCAAACTTAAAAAGGCCTCATACTCGTCTCTGAATCGGCAGGCTTCAGCCGTACAGCCTCTGGTTTCATTTTTCGGGTAGAAAAACAAAACCACATTTTTATTGCCTTTAAAATCAGATAAAGACGTGGAACCACCTTTATTGTCGGAGAGGGTAAAATCAGGGGCTTTATCCCCTACTCTGAGTGAATGCTTTTTTGCCATAGGAATTATAAAAATGAATGCGATACCACACAAAACCAATGCCAAAAGTCCGAATGTTAATTTTGGTTTCATTTGCTGCAAATTTGGCATGTTGTGTGCAAGGGAATGCTTTTTGATAAATAACAACCATGCAGCCTTCAGGTTCATCGTATTCTGTATTTCGCTCATTTTGGCTCATGGGTGTGATCGTGGCATCCATAGCGGGGGTGTTTTTATTTGAATTCTTATCGGGTTACCATTTAACGCAATATGGCCTGCTTCCCAGAAACATACAGGGCCTACGCGGTATTTTGTTTATGCCCTTCATTCATGCCGATTGGAGCCATTTACTTTCCAACCTGAGCGCGTTGGTTGTATTGCTTTGGCTCGGCTTTTACACATTCGGACGATTCTATTTTGTCGTCTTTTTCTTCATTTGGTTTGCTTCGGGAACCTGGGCCTGGTTTTTTGCCAGGGAAAGTTACCACATAGGGGCAAGTGGACTTGTATACGGATTGGCTGTTTTTTCCTTGGTAACCGGAATGTTGAGCAGTAACAACACACTGAAAGGTCTTGCTTTAATTACCCTTTTCCTCTACGGAAGTTTTTTATGGGGTTTGTTTCCATGGGAATATACAAGGGATATCTCGTGGGAAGTGCACCTTACGGGTGCGATTGCAGGAGGATTGTTGGCATGGCTTTATCGCCGCAATATGCCTCCGCCGCCGGAGTATTCCTGGCAAAATCAACCGGATGAGCCCTTTGATAACGAAGATGCCTATTGGCGAACAGACCATGAGGAGCCCGAAAAGAAGGATTGATTTTTTCCGCAAACTTAATTTCGCGTAAAGTTAATTTTATCCTAATTCCCCTTGAGGCGTGCCCCTCTTCCCTATTTTTGCACCGATGCAAAGAAGTTATCATTTAGCGATCCTTTTTTTCGTTTGTTTATTTTTTACATCCTGCATTAAAGATGTGGAAATGAAAACGGCGCGCGCAGGAAATAAATTTCTGGTTGATGTGCCTAAATCTATGATGGATGCCGATAATCTTAAAAAAGGCGCGGATATCCAGTTGCAGGGAAAAAAAGATTTTCCGCTTTTCTTTTATGGCCTGTGTGATGAAAAAAATGCCTCTCAGAATATGGGAGTAAATTTCACCACGGATGAAATATATTATCTGGAGGCGGAAGAAATACTGGCTACGGGCACGCATGGAAAAGTTTCTCTTCCCAAAGAAAAACAAGTGTCTTATTTTAAATGCTCATACGGTGAAGTATCACTGAATCGCCAAGGAGAGGAACTCCTTCATGAAATTTACATCTGCGAAGGAAGCACGCGTTTTTACCGGTTAGTCATCGGCGGGAAGCCTTCCGATATGAAGAAGCACGAAAAAATGGCAAAAGAAATCGTGGAAAGTTTCCGAGAATGGACAGAATTTCAGGTGGAAGGAATTCAATAATGTCAACGATATAACTGTGCTGTTTTCACCACTGACTGGGGATCGTCCGAAATAATACCATCCACTCCCGTTTCTATGGTTTTCATGATTTGTACGGAATCGTTCACCGTCCAAGGAATCACTTTCATACCCAACTCATGAAGTGCTTTCACCTCCTCTTTGCCAACCAAGGAGTATTGCGGGCTGTATATCTGTGGCGTAAAATCAAGTTCGGCCAACTTTTTTCTGAAATCCTTCTCCCCTTCCACCAGGTAGGCCAAAGCAATGGTTTCATCCAAACGTCGCATCGCTTTCAGTGAACGCGCATCAAAGGATTGAATGGTAACCCGATCTTTCAATCCATTGCGGGAAATAACCTCATACACGAGCCGTGCAAATTTATCCGGTTCGGGAGTCATAAAGTTATCCCATTCGGGCCTACTTTTAATTTCGATGTTATATCGGATCAGGGGGAGTTTTTCATTAATAATCAAGTTTTCCACCTCACGAAAAACATCACTCAGGAGTGGTTTAAACTGGGCTTTGGGCCTCTGCTTCGGAAAATTTTTATTCCACCGTTTGCCGCAGTCAAATAACATAATCTGCTCATATGGCATATCATACAGACGGTACTTTTCATCATCGGGTGGGAGGAGCCGGTCTCCGTTGGAAAAAGAACAGGTTTCACTGCTCATCCAAGGCTCGTGAGACAAAACCACCTGATTGTCTTTGGAAATTACCACGTCCATTTCCAGGGTAGTTAATCCGGCAATACGTGCAGCCGACAACATGCCGAATAACGTATTTTCAGGGAATAAGCCGCGTGCTCCCCGATGTCCTTGTATGTCAAATTCCGAACTGATTTTGAACGTAGTGTCCCGCACAAATTTCCCCGCAGATTCTTCCTCCGAAATTTCATTGGGATGTTTTTTGGCATTTCCTCCGCAGGAAAACAGTGCCGTAAAACAGGCAAAGGCTGTAAAGAATGTCCATTTATTCATGGTTACAGGGATATAATTTTAAATTCAGTTCTTCGGTTATTGGCTCTGCCTTCGGGCGTGTTATTATCATCGATGGGACGGCTGTCGCCGTAGCCTTTTGAGGTAAGTCTGTCCCCATCAATTCCCGCTTTCAATAAATAATCCATCACCGCTTTGGCGCGTCCGTCGGAAAGTTTCAGATTGGATTCTTTGGATCCGACGTTATCGGTATGTCCTGAAATTTCAATTTTCAGGGTGGAATTTTGGTTCAGAAAGCCGAGGAGTTTTTCCAGTTCAGCCTGGCTTTCTGATTTCAGCTCGGCAGATCCCGTTTCGAAAAAAATATTTTTCATCACGATACGTTCGTCGGGTCTCACCGGAATCAAATCCACATCTTTTCTGTAGGGTTCAATCTGATTTTTAATTTCTTTCAGGCTGAAATTTTCAGAATAGAAAAGGTAGCCCGATTTACTCACATTTAAGGCATAATTTTTATTCACCGGGATGGCCACCAAAAAAGCTCCGGTGCGGGCATCAGAAAACGAACGGATGACAATCTTGCCCGTTTCTAAATCAATCAGCTCAAAGTCTGCTTCCAACGGCAATCTGGTTTGAATATCCCGCACTGTTCCCGCCATATAGGTTACGGGAACGGGTCTGGCTTCGGGATATAGTTCAAACTGATACAGATCAAAATCACCCGAACCTTCCAGTTTGTTGGAGGCGTAATACCCGGTTTTTCCATCCGAACTGATCACCAGGCTGCGTTCATCATCCACCGTATTAATGGGAAAGCCTAAATTGACAGGGATTCCAAAGTTTCCGTCGCTCTGGCGCCTGGAATAAAAAAAATCAAAACCGCCTACTCCGGGATGGTAATCGGACGAAAAATACAGGGTTTGATTATCGGGATGGATAAAGGGTGAAAATTCATCGCCCGGTGTATTGATTTTGTCACCCAGGTTTTGGGGTCTTCCCCATTTTCCGTCGGGCTGCAATTCCGATCTCCAGATGTCGGCTCCGCCTTTTCCGCCGGGCATGTTGCTTACATAATATAGGGTTCGGCCGTCGGAGGCAATGAACGGCTGACTTTCCCAAAATTTGGTATTTACCGGAGCTCCCAAATTTTGAGGCTGGCTCCATCCTTTCCCGGATTTCAGGGAATAGTAAATGTCGCTTTTCTCACTAAAGCCGTCGGGTCTGCCCACGGCAGCAAAAAAAAGATAATTCCCGTCGGGCGAAATACTTTGCGCCCCCTCGTTGCAATCTGAGTTTAATGGATAACCCATGTTTTCAGCCCGAGTCCAAATTCCTTTATCCATCGTGGATGAATAAAAATCTTCCAAGCGGCCGTCCGGTGTGGGACAAGAACGCTTCGCGGTCGGTTCCAGGCGGGTGAAAATGAGCGTTTGTCCGTCCGTGGAAATGGTTGGACCATATTCTGCATTGGGCGTATTGACTCCCGATCCCAAATTCACGGGTTGAAAAGGTTTGGGGTTATTCATGATGTCTGCCCCAATTTCGCATCTGCGGATGACTTCACGAATGGCAGACATTTCTTTTGGATCACTCAACGTAGTGAGATAATCCGTGAAATACTTGAGCGCCTCAGAAAACCGGATTCTTTCCATTTCAATACTGCCGCAGTAGCTCAACGCTTTCGCCCCGAAGCGTGCGTCTATCCGATAGGCCTGCAAATAAGCGGCTATCGCTCCGTCAGGGTCTTTCTTGTCGGCCCGGATATCCCCCAAGAGCATAAACGCTTCCTTAAAAATAGCATCCCGCTCAGTGGCTTTCATTACCCACTTCTCCGCTGATGCATAGTCCTTTTTGAGATAATCGGTGAGTCCCTGCTGAAACCAGTCGGCAGCCTTTTTATCCGTAGTGGTCAACTTACCAGGCTGCGCATGGCAGGAAGTGATTAAAAAAATTAAAAGAAAAACAGGAAGCAGAAAATATCGGGAAATTATCATTTCAAAAAGGGGTTAGGGAATTTGAAGGTATTTATGCGTCTGCAGGGATATCTGCCAACGCGGATGCTGTTTTACATATTCCACGATGCGCGGGCTCATTTCTTTTTCCCTGCTCCATTCGGGTTGCAGAAAAAGAAGGCAGGAAGGATTCACCAGCGCGGCATACTTTTCAGCCCATTCAAAATCCGATTTGTTATAAACGATGATTTTCAATTCGTGGGCCTTCTGAAAAATATCGGCATAAGGTGCTTTAAATTTTTTTGGAGAAAAGACGATCCAGTCCCACTCTCCGGTTACGGGATATGCACCTGAAGTTTCAAGCCATACGCGCAGCCCTTTTTTTCTGATTGCGTCGGTGAGCAATTCAAGGTTATACATCAGCGGTTCACCGCCCGTTATAACCACAGATTCAGCGGGTGAATTTTTAATGAGACGAATAATCTCGTCTATCGAAAGAAGAGGATGTGCCGAGGCGTCCCAAGATTCTTTTACATCGCACCAAACGCAGCCAATGTCACAGCCGCCCAGCCGGATAAAATAAGCCGCTTTACCTGCATTGGCTCCTTCACCCTGAACGGTGTAAAAATGCTCCATGACAGGAAAAGCATCGGTGTTTGGAAGAGACTCGTTCATTTACGCTACGAAGAAAAGAAAACAAATACTATGCCCCAAAAACATGTTGGAGCACTTGTCGGATCATTTTTTCCACATCGGCATCGGGATCGGCACTGAATTCCTTACGCACCCGGTTGGCCACGATAACCGAAACAGAAACGGCCTGATGTCCCAAAATACGGCTCATTCCATAAATGGCGGATGTTTCCATTTCGAAGTTGGTGACACCCATATTTTGAAAAGTTACATCCTGATACCTTGACAACAAATCCCCCACCTGAGGTCTGGCTCTCAGAATCCTTCCCTGCGGACCATAAAAACCGCATGCGGTAACCGTAATTCCGGAGTACGCATTCTTGGATACGGCATGAAACAAATCCTGATCAGCCTTCACGGCGTAGGGCGCCGCCCAAGCTTCCGGATAGCCTGAAACGGAGGAAAAGGTGCGGGCCAATTCCATTTCTTCGGCGGTAAAGGGACAACGGTAATAATTCAAAAGTCCGTCAGTACCCAAGCCAAAAGCTGAAACCACGACAGAGCCGGCAGGGATATCTTCCGAAAGTGAGCCGGACGTACCCAGGCGAATCAACCGCAGGGATTTTTTTTCGGGTTTTTCGCATCTCGTTTCAAAGTCAATATTGACCAAGGCATCCAATTCATTGAGCACGATGTCTATGTTATCCGTTCCGATTCCTGTACTCAAAACGGTGACACGGTTTCCAGAAATCGTTCCCGTAATGCTTTTAAATTCCCGGTGCTCTCTGCTCAATTCTACAGAGTCAAAATGCCGGGCTACTTTTTCGGTACGATTCGGATCGCCCACCAAGAAAACGGTGTCGCCGAGTTCATCCGGGGTTAAATTTAAATGATAGATTGCTCCCCGGGGAGTAATGATAAGCTCGGAAGGTGGAAAAAAAGGGGTTTGAAAAGCCATCCCGTTTTATTAATTTTGCGTCCAAATTTAGCAAACCCAAATAACATGACTGACAAATCCATCATCATCGTACCGCTTGATTGGAGCGAACAATCATTAATCGCTTTAGATCAGGCCTGTAACGTGGCCGAAACGTTGCATGCTTCTTTGCATTTGGTTTATGTAAAAGATGCTCCCGGCCTTTTCGGAAAAAAAGAACATGATGATGAAATTCAGCGGGAAATTTTGGCCAAACTGAACGAAACAGGCGAAGGAATACGCCGTGACAGAAATATTTCCGTAACCTCTGAAGTGCGTATCGGAAAAATTTATGACCAGATCAACGAGGCGGCCGATGAACTGAAAGCCGCCTTTATCATCATGGGTACGGCAGGTTCCCAGGGATTGAAGAAGAAATTTATCGGCTCCAATGCGCTACGCGTGGTGAAACAATCCCATACACCTGTAATTACCATTAAAGGAAAGCACCACAATAAAGGGTGTAAAATTATCGTGCTGCCGCTTGACCTTACCAAGGAAACCCGGGAAAAGGTAGGAAAAGCCATTGAATTTGCCAAAGCATTCGGTTCACTCATCATCACCGTTTCCGTGATGGAAACCGAGGATGAATTTGTGGTTAACCACCTGAAACGGCAAATGACCCAGGTGCATGCCTATATCGAGGAGCATGGTGTACAGGTAACCAGCGACCTGGTGAACAAAAAGGGTTCCGTAGCCGATACCATCTTAGAATTCAGTAAAAATGTGAATGCGGATCTGTTGATGATTATGACCCAACAAGAGATTGATTTTTCCGACCTCTTCATCGGTTCTCAGGCACAGGCCATCATTAACAACAGTGAAATTCCAGTTCTGAGTATCATTCCACGTCCGCACGAAGTGGCTTCGCCCATTTTCACCTGATTATAACGCATGAAGATATCCGCATCGCTCTATTCAGGTCAGGACCGGACGCTCGAGGAATTGGTGAGCAGCCTGGATGCCTACCGGATGGATATGTTTCACCTGGATTGCAACAACCGGCCTGAGGTGTTTGATGACATTATCCGGATTCGGAAAATCAGCAATACACCCATCGATCTTCATATTATTTCCGAAGATCCGCAACCGTTCATTGATCGTGCCGTGGAATTGGGAGTGGAATATGTGCAGATACAGTTGGAAGATGCCCGCAAACCGTTCCGATTTCCGGAAAATACGGCCACACGGTTCGGTATAGCCTTGGTTTCTGAAACACCTCCCTCCTCTTTCCTCCCCTTCGTAGATTCCTGTTTTTTCGTTCTTTTTATGACTACAACACCCGGTAAAAGCGGGGGTATATTCAATAAAGCCAATTTTCAACGCATCCGCGAATTTGGCCGACTTTTTCCGGGTAAACGCATTCATGTGGATGGCGGGGTAAACGGAGAGGTTTCTTTCATTTTGCGCCTGTTGGGCGTGGATTCCGTGGTATCGGGATCCTTCCTGGTGAATAACGCCATGCCCGGTCTGGCCTTGTTGGAGCTGCTGCATCGGGAGGTTGCCGGAAATTTCACCGTGGGCGATTTTATGGACGGACAGCATCACATACCAGTCATTTTGGAGGAAGAAGCCTCCTTTTTAAAAGCTGTTGAAGAAATTGAACGTTTCGGCCAGGGCTTTGTGTTTTATCAAAATGCCGCGGGCGAATTAACCGGAATCAGCAGCAATGCCGACATACGCCGGGCCGTTTTGAAGCATAGGGAAAGTCTGCATGACTTACCCGCGGATGATTATATCAACCGAAATCCGCTGACCATTCAAGAATCCGCAGGCATCACCGATTTGCTCCGTCTCATCAAACGACAATCTTTCCCGGTGAATTTTCTGCCGGTGACCGACGCTAATAAACGCCTTTCCGGTTATATCACATTTAACTCACTAATCAAAGGAGAATCATGATCATCCTACTCAATGAAGGTATTTCACATCAACAGGCCGCCGATTTGGGTGTTACTTTTCAGTCCATCCATCTGCAGGAAAACGGAAGACAGATACTGATAACGGCCGGAAACCTAAAAGAATTACCGGTCGGTTTGGTACCCTTCGCCGCCGAGTGGACGGATACGGGTTCTGATATCCAACTGGCTTCCAGAAAATACCGTAAAGAAACACGGGAAGTAGTTTTGGGAAGCGTGCGGATAGGTGGCCATACGCGCAACACCGTGATGATTACCGGACCTTGTTCCGTTGAATCCGAAGCACAAATTACGCAGGCTGCCGAATTATGTGTGAAACTGGGCGTTAAAATTCTGCGTGCAGGTTGTTATAAACCGCGTACTTCCCCCTACTCGTTTCAAGGGCTCGGTCTGGAAGGATTGAGACTTCTCGGTAAAATGCGCGAAAAATACGGATTGGCTGTCATCACCGAAGTGCGGGACGCTTCCCATGTGGATGACGTAATAGAACACAGCGATATTGTGCAGATAGGCGCCAAAGCAATGTATGATCAGGGTATTTTAAGGCGCTGCGGACAAACCCAAAAGCCGGTATTGTTAAAACGCGGTTTCGGAAGTACGCTGCAGGAATTTGTGCAGGCAGCCGAGTTTATCCTTTCGGGCGGAAATCCGAACGTCGTTCTTTGCGAGCGGGGAATCAGAACGTTTGAAACAAAAACGCGTTTTACGCTCGATTTATGCGGTGTGGCCTTTCTGAAAAAAGAAACCAATCTGCCGGTTATTTTGGATCCCAGTCATGCCATGGGTTATGCCTACGGGGTACCGGATCTTACACGCGCCTGCGCCGCCATGGGAATAGACGGATTGTTGATTGAAACTCACCCCGACCCTTCCGTGGCAAAAAGCGATGCCTCTCAGCAGTTGAACTTTGCTGAATTTACCGAACTGTATCATTCTTTGGGAAATGTGACCCAAGCCGTCGGATACCAGCTGGTATAGTCGCTAATAGGCAAACCAGTAATACACGGTTTTCAGCCATTCTTCGTACACGGCCAGAAACCCGTGTTCCGTTCGCCACCATTCCTCCGGGTTGTATTGGGTAGGCAGACTGCCCACAACGGCTAATTCTCCCCACCCCTTTCCATATTCCGAAAATATGTTTTTTGCCCTACGGGTATGGGTTTCCGAGGTAATGAGCAATACCGTTTTTCCGGCATGCTCTCCTTCAAAAAAGGTATTCATGGCCTCCACCTCCTCCAACGTGGACGTTCCTTTATTAATTACGACAATGGCATCCTCCGGAACTCCGAGCGTAATCAATCGCTCTCTTGCACTTTCGGCCTCGGTAACCAAAATACCCAGCGCCTCTAAAGGACGGGGTATTTGCCCGCCCGTACAGATTATTTTCCCGATTTTTTGTTCTTGGTAAAGCCTTGCCGCCAAAGCCGTGCGGCCTATCGGGTCACCACCCAATACCAGCCCGAAATCATATTTTTTTGATGGCTCCTTTCCTACATTAAAATAGCCATATACTCCATGCAATATGGGAATTCTGGCAAAATACAGACTTAATAAAATAAAAATCGGTACACTGATGTACCAAAATTTCTTTCGGCGTAAACTGCTTTTGAGTTTTTCTTTAAACGTCATGCATCCGGAGTCTGTTTCACGAATGTGCGTATGGCTTTGCTTACCGAATCAGAGGGCGGCATCAGAGGCAGGCGCAGCATGGATGAGCATAACCCCATTTCCTGAAGAGCTGTTTTAATGCCGCCGGGACTTCCGTCCGCAAAAAGCAGGTTGGTAAAATCAAATAAATCGTAATGATCTTTTCGGGCTTCCGCAAATTTACCTTCCAGGCACAGGCGAACCATCCGTGAGAATTTGGCCGGATATCCGTTGGCCACCACCGATATAACACCATCACCGCCGGAAGCCAAAATGGGCAAGGTAAGATTATCATCGCCTGAAATAACGCGGAAATCCTCACGGGGCCTCTCTTTGATGATACGTGAAATCTGCTCCATATTTCCCGAGGCTTCCTTAATGCCCAAAATATTCGAAAAATCCGATGCCAATTTCAGGGTAACTTCCGCCGTCATGTTACTTCCGGTGCGGCCGGGCACGTTATAAAGGATAACGGGAGCCGGACAATTTTTTGCCACCTGAGCAAAATGTTCATACACCCCGCGCATGTTGGGTTTGTTATAATACGGCGATACGCAAAGAACAGCCGAAGCTTTGGACAAATCATAGAGGGAAAAATTCCGGATGATTTCCTCCGTGTAATTTCCTCCGATGCCTATAACCAGAGGAACTCGCCCTGCAATGGTTTGAGCGCAAAAATCAAATAACTGTATTTTTTCTTCCTTTTCAAGCGTTACATTTTCGCCGGTAGTGCCCATCACCACGAGGTAATCCACTCCCCCATTGATCCAGTGTTCTATCAGCTTTTTCATGGCGGGGTAATCTATGGCGCCTTCGGGTGTAAATGGCGTCACGATGGCTATTCCCGTTCCTTTACCGTTGAAATGTGTAGGCATATTGTTGTATGTATTTAATCAATTCGCTGATTTGTTTTATTTCTGAATATTTACCGGCCGGCGGATGATTTTCGATTACGAGATCCAGAAAGCGGGCTCCCTTTCCCGAACCTCCTACCTTAAACCGGGCCGCGGAATCGGCACAAATTCTCAGCAAGGCGGGTTCCTCCGTCACGTTCAGGTCTATCAGCATATCAAAGGGCGTTTCCGTAAAGGTGATAACCTCACCCGCTGAGGAACGATAAGAAAAATCAAGTCCCTTCAGACCGAAAAAATCCATTCCCAACCGGGCTTTGGGAAGTTCATCCTCGTGCTTGGTGGGCACGAATCCGAGGGTACGCACCTCATTACGGGCCGTTTTAATTTCCTGAACAAAATTTCGGATCAGCTCTTCCGAACCGCTATAACCCGCATGATAGAGGATTCCGATTCGTTTGGCATGATCCAGGCCACAGGCCACGGAATGTCGACCCTTAGACCTTAATGCTTGCCGCATAAACAGCCGTACTCGGATATCTTCAAAAATCCCCACTACCACAAAGGTATGATACCCAACATAATTTTGTAAATAATGCCCAAAGTTGTTTTGCAAATTCTTAAGGAGAGGGGCCGTTGGTTTGATTTTTTTTTACATTTTCGTGAACGATTATTTGAATTTTTTCAGACCATGAACCAAACCATTCCGGCCGTTGATTTGGCCCATTTTACGCACGGAACTCCCGAACAGCGCGCCGCTTTTGTTCAGGCTTTGGGTAAAGCCTATGAAGACGTAGGCTTTGTCGCCGTTAAAAATCACGGATTGAGTGATCAGTTGCGTGATGCGCTTTACGAATCCGTAAAAACCTTTTTCTCCCTACCCCGGGAAATCAAAGAGAAATACGAAGTCAAGGAATTGGCCGGGCAACGCGGTTACACGAGCTTCGGCCGGGAGAAGGCAAAAGACAGCGTGGTGGCCGACCTGAAAGAATTTTGGCATTTCGGTCAGGAGGTTTCGGATGATGATCCCATCAAACAGGAATATCCTGACAATATTTATTGCGACGAGGTGCCCGAATTTAACCAAAAAGGAATGGAAGCCTACCGGAAACTGGAATCGGCCGGGAGAGACATGTTGCGCGCCATTGCCCTCTATCTTGGATTGGATGAACATTATTTCGATGCCAAGATTCACCACGGAAACAGCATTCTGCGGCCCATACACTACGGTCCTATCACCTCTGAGCCCGTAAACGCTGTTCGTGCGGGTGCCCACGAGGACATCAATCTGATTACCCTGTTGATGGGCGCCAGTGCCGACGGTTTGGAAATATTGAATAAAAAAGGGGAATGGGTTGCCGTTACCGCCCTTCCCGAACAGGTGGTGGTAAACGTGGGCGACATGCTGCAACGGCTTACCAACAACCGCCTGAAAAGCACGACCCACCGGGTGGTCAATCCGCCCAGGGAACTTTGGGGAACCAGCCGCTACTCCATTCCGTTTTTCCTGCATCCGCGCAGCGAAATGAGGCTTGACGCATTGAAAAGCTGCATCACGGAAGAGAATCCGCTGCACTATGCACCCATCAGCGCCGGAGAATATCTGGAGGAGCGTTTGGCCGAAATCGGACTAAAAAAATAATGTAAAACAACCATATGAAAAAACACATTTTTCTTGCCGGTGCCTCATCGGCCTTTATTATTGCCATGATGAACATCACAGCCTGTAAACCGAAAACGAGCGCGGCCGCCGATGCCAAAGTGCCCGCCTTCGACATGAGTGCCATAGACAGCAGCATGGCCCCCTGCGACGATTTTGACCAATTTGCCAACGGCAACTGGAAAAAAAACAATCCCATTCCGGGCACCGAATCCAAATGGGGAGCTTTCAGCATTCTGGATAAGGAAAACCTGGAAGTGAAAATTAAGGGAATACTGGACGAACTCACCAAAAAAACCGATTGGAAAAAAGGAAGCAACGAGCAACTCATTGCTGATTTTTATCGGTCCTACATGGATACGGCCAATATCGAAAGTCAGGGAATTGCCCCGCTGAAACCGTATCTGCAGCAAATCGATGCCTTGAAAAATAAGGATGAGTATGCCGCACTGGCGGGCGATTTTCAGCGTTTCGGCGTACCTGCCTTCATGGGCTTTTACATTTATGCAGATGCCCGCAACAGCAAAATGAACGCACTCTATGCCTACCAAAGCGGTTTGAGTCTGGGTGAACGCAGTTATTATGACAAGGCGGATGAAAATATGGTGACTATCCGCAACGAATTCGTAAAACACGTGAACACCATGTTTGAATTAGCCGGAATGCCCGATGCTTCCGCCGGAGAAAAGCTGTTGGCTTTTGAAACGGGGCTGGCCAAACTGCAGCTCACCAACATCGAGCAACGTGATCCGGTGAAAACGTACAACAAAATGGCCATGGCCGATCTGAAAACGTTGACACCCCAATTCAATTTTACCCTTTTTGCCGAAAAGCAGGGCATCAAAACGGACACCGTGATCGTGGAAAGTCCAGACTACCTGAAAAAAGCGGCAGACTATGTAGCCAAGACTGATCTGAATACGCTGAAACTCTATCTGAAATGGAACCTGCTTTCTTCGCAGGCGGGCTATCTGAATAAGGCTCTGGCTGACGAGGATTTCCGTTTTTTCAGCACCGTGATGCGCGGCGTGAAAGAACAACGTAAACGCGACGAACGTGCCCTTCGCACCACCAACAGCATGATCGGTGAACCGCTCGGTAAAATTTATGCCGAGAAATACTTTCCGCAGACTTCACGCAAGCAGGTGGAGGACATGATTGAAAATGTGCGGGCCGTTTACGGGGAAAGAATGGACGCACTGACCTGGATGAGTGCCGAAACCAAGAAAAAAGCGAAGGAAAAATTAAAAGCCTTCACCTACAAAATCGGCTTCCCGGATAAATGGAAAGATTACGGAAAGGTGGATATTTCTGCGAAAAACCTGGTGCAGAACGTGATCAACATGAGCATCTGGGAACACGAATATAACGTAGCCAAAATGGGAAAACCCGTAGACAAGACCGAATGGGGAATGACGCCTCAGACCGTGAATGCCTACTACAATCCCCTCTTCAACGAGGTGGTTTTCCCGGCGGGAATTTTACAGCCTCCTTTCTTCAATCCTGATGCAGACGATGCCATCAACTACGGAGGTATCATGGCGGTAATCGGTCATGAGCTCACCCACGGATTCGACGATCAGGGATCGCAGTTTGATGCGGAGGGCAATCTGGTAAACTGGTGGACGGAGGAAGACCGCGCCAACTTTATGGGATTGGCCCAAAAATACATTGCTTATTTTGACAACATTGAGGCCATGCCCGGCGTGAAAATCAAGGGTGCGCTCACCATCGGAGAAAACATTGCCGATTTGGGCGGACTCACCCTGGCCTATTATGCGTTGGAAAAATCCCTGAAAGGCAAGCCCGAACCGCCGCTGATAGACGGATTGAACTGGAAGCAGCGTTTCTTTTTGGGCTGGGCACAGGTATGGCGCATGAACATTACCGACGAGGCCTTGCGTAATCAGGTGGAAACCGATCCGCACAGTCCGGCGCGTTACCGCATCAATGCGACACTTTCCCACATGAAGGAATTTGAAAACGCCTGGAAAGAAAAAGGCGGAAAGAACATGTTCCTGGCGGATGAGGAGCGCGTGGTGATCTGGTAACTAAAAAAGTTTT
>CAYYRB010000003.1:0-3676 GCA_964473995.1 uncultured Candidatus Competibacteraceae bacterium
CCGATTTTTTACGAAAACGCCCCGCAGCATCACTGCAGGGCGTTTTTTGTTTTATTATCATACCCCAAATACTTCAATTAACCTCGTTTTTTTTCAATTGTTAAAATGATTTAAATATCTTTGTTCAAAGTTTTAAAACGAATGAATAAACTCCTTTATTCCGGGTTTCTTTTATTTGCTGTTCAATTTGTCCACGCTCAATTTCCGGTGGTGGATAGTCCGGAATATCAGAATCAAAAATCTGCCGGATTGCTTACGGGTTCTTTACCTGGGAATCCTGCCTCTGTCATACCAGGCAATTCTTTCGGAGGTGGCATGGTTGATCCGTTAAGTTGTGCATGTTATACAGAACCCGACGCCACTTGGTCTACACTTCAGGCTTGTGATGACTGCAGTTCCGGATTTATCAACATACCTTTTCAATTTTGTTTTTTTGGTCAAACATCCAATGGATTCTTCATTAATAATAACGGCAACATTAGTTTTAATAACGCGGTCGGAACATTTACCCCGCCGGTTCTGCCATCAGCGGGTCAGGCAGTTCTTGGTCCTTATTGGGCTGATGTGGATACTAGGAACAATCTTGGACAGGTACGCTATAAAATTACCCCCACGGCGGCATTTATCAATTGGGTAAATGTGGGCTATTTTAATACACAAGGCGATAAGCGAAATACGTTTTCACTTATCATTACCAATGGAAATGATCCTTCCATCGGTATCGGCAATAATGTGGCTTTTTGTTACAAGGATATGCAATGGACCACAGGTTCCGCCTCTCAGGGTGTAAATGGATTTGGTGGAACTCCGGCTACCGTAGGTGCTAATTGGGGAGTGAATAATCAGTTCATCCGCATCGGTACATTCAACGCACCTGGAACTGTTTACAACGGACCTAATGTGGTGAGCCAGGTTTCCTGGCTCGACTTTAAATCGTTTAAATATAATGTTTGCAATAATGTGAATACTCCTCCCGTTCTCATCAACGGTCAATTTCCGGGTTATACCTTTCAACCGGATACCTGTAATGCCATCAATGGGGGTGTTATGCAGCCGAACGGACAGGGTAATGGAATTTGTGTGGGGCAGACCGTAACGGGTTCTTTACAGTTTTCAGGCCCTGAGAATAACCAAAATGTTACTGTTTCCGCAACAGGCCCTCCCGGATTAGTTGCAAATACGGTGACAGGAAGTACTCCGACGATTAACATTTCTTACACCCCAACCATGGGTACCAATGGCCCTCAAACAATCACGGTTACGGCGACCGATAATGGTAATCCTAGTCTAAGCACTACGGTTACACTTACCGTTTTAGTTACCTCTCCTCCTTATAATCCTACAATCTCCGGTCCAGATTTTATTTGTCCCGGCGGCACGGCTACATTGGCAGTAAATGAAAACTTTAATACGTATTCTTGGTCGGGAGCAACAACGGGTAACCAACAGTCTGTGACGGGACCGGCAGGTACTTACAATGTTACGGTTACTCTAGGCGGTTGTACTTTGACTACCTCAAAAACGGTAGGTTTGTATCCTCTGCCTTCTCCTGTTGTTGTAGGAAACAGCCAAGTTTGCGCGGGTTCAACTACCCTGCTTTCCACAACCTTGCCTTATTCTGCCTACAATTGGTCCACCGGTGCTCAGGCGCCTACTACTCAGGCAGGGAGCGGCTCTCACACTGTTACGGTGACGGATAATAACGGCTGCATAAACACCTCTGCTCCATTTATAATTACCGATTATATTCAGCCTGCAATTACGACTACGCCTAGTAATGCCTCATGCTATGGGTTTGCTGATGGACTTTTGACGGTGAATTTGGCCGGGGCAACAGGTTCTGAAGCGATTTCCTGGCCTCATG
Source organism: uncultured Candidatus Competibacteraceae bacterium (assembly GCA_964473995.1). GTDB lineage: Bacteria > Bacteroidota > Bacteroidia > CAIKAF01 > CAIKAF01 > JAKRSD01. Next base: position 1,865 of record CAYYRB010000003.1, read on the forward strand.
ATCTAACTGAGACTTCTTTTACAGCCTCTGGTCTTTCTGCCGGAACGTATTCGTTTGTCATTACCGATGCAAATGGATGTCTGTGGCCATCTTCGGGTATTGTAGGTCAACCCGATTCGCTTGATTTCTCATTGAATACGATTAATGTTACCTGCCCGGGAGGAAATGACGGCTCTGCCGCCGTGGTAAATCCCATCGGAGGTACTCAGCCATACTCTTTTGTCTGGGATGGTAATCCGAATCAAACAGGCCAAACATTTTCCGGATTTTCATTCGGTAATCACTCGGTAACCCTTGCCGATGCCAATGGTTGCATGCTCACTCAATCTTTTACGCTTAATGAAATCAGTTCAACACCTGTTATTTCATCTACTCCGGTCATAGAGTCTTGCCCAGGAGCCTCTAACGGATCAATCAATCTGTCCGTCAGCGGAGGTAATCCTTCGTTTCTTTTCCTCTGGGGTAACGGTCAAACCACGGAAGATCCTCAAGACCTTCCGACAGGCAATTATGATGTGACCATAACCGACATAAACGGTTGTACTTTCAGCCATTCGGCTTTTGTAGGTGTTGGAGAAAACCTTACGATTAACCATACGGCAATAGATGTTCTCTGTAATGGGGATTATTCGGGTAGCATCGTAATTTCTCCCGTTACCGGAATTGCCCCCTTCACCGTTCTTATGAACGGACTTCCAGCCTCTCTTAATAACACGAATTTGCAAGCGGGTGAATACAATTTTTACCTGACCGATGTAAATGGGTGTTATTACAGTTTTTCTGAAACGCTTACTGAGCCTACTCCTTTACTTGTTGACACTACCCAATATCTCATTTCTTTGGGTGATTACACCAATCTTCTGGTAACTGCCTCAGGCGGTGTTCCCCCTTATTCATATTCTTGGTTGCCGCTTTATAACCTGAGTTGTACGGATTGTCCAAATCCGCTCTGCTGGGCGGTAAATACAACCAACTATTTGGTGGAGGTAACCGATGCCAATGGATGTCTTTCCTACGGAGAAGCGCTTGTTGAGGTTTTGCAGCCACCTTCCCTTGCTCCTTCTGCCTTCACCCCTGATGGGGATGGCCTGAATGATATTTTCCTCGCCTCTTTGGTAGGAGTGAAAGAGTTTGAAATGAGCATTTTCACCCGCTGGGGTCAGAAGGTTTTCGAGTCAGATGATTTGTATAAAGGCTGGAACGGGAATGTGGGTGGAAAAATCGGAGATTCTGACATTTACGTGTATAAAATTTTTGTCCGGTACATCAACGGCAACGACGAAACAATTCACGGGAGTGTTTTATTGCTTCGGTAAGATGCGTTTAGGTATGTTCATCTAATCCATTTACCCCCTTATCCTATATTGATTCAAAAATATGAAGTAGGGGATGATCTGCTTTATATCGGTTTGGATTAACTCCGATTTAATAAAGCAAAATGGTCAATGGAATTGGCATTTTTCTTTCATTATAACACATGAAGAGAAACCCCGGGCACTTAATGATACATTGTAAAACCAAGCCAAATTCAGTTTAAAGATTTTCTATACAATCTTAAGGATTGGAAAGGTGTTTTGTAAACATGTTATTCCAACAATATGTCTGTTCCCTGGTGCAATACTTTTACTTTGATTGAACGTAAATGGTTCTGCTTATGTACGGCCGTACTTTCTGGGGGAATAAATTCGGTTGATTATTATATTGATGAAAAAAGCAAACTTCCAGATTGATGTGTGTTTCTTTTGACGGGGATTTCTCATGATTGGTTGCGGAGAAAAATCCCCATCTGCTAAAAACATCAGAACCGGTTTC
>CAYYRB010000003.1:3776-41281 GCA_964473995.1 uncultured Candidatus Competibacteraceae bacterium
CATGATTGGTTGCGGAGAAAAATCCCCATCTGCTAAAAACATCAGAACCGGTTTCATAAATTACTTGATTACCAGGTTTTTGCGTATTTTTCTCGTTGTTGGGGAGCTGCAAATAAAAAAAGGTTGCCTAAAAAGACAACCTTTTTACTATTGATAGAATCATGCGATTACTTTCCTGAGGAAACGGTTATGGTTTGAGCAAGCTTTTTCTCCTCGTTTGAGCAATCTAAATATAGAATGGTCATGAAATATACTCCGTCGGAAATGTTTTTAGGGCTCCAATCGATCTCTTTATCTTCGGTCTCGAAAACTTTCGCACCCCAACGGTTGTATATTTTTACGTTGAACTTGATAGAATAGGTAAACAAATCCAAAATCGAATAGGTGTCATTGATATTATCTCCATTGGGAGTAAATATATTCGGGAGATCGGTAAGCTCCACCGTGGGAATTTCAATGACCTTAGTCATATTGGTATCTGTTGCGCAATAGTTGGAAACGTAGAAATAATAAATTCCATCCGTGTTAACGCTTATGGTTTCAGTTGTTTCCCCCGTACTCCAAAGTAAATCGTCCGTGGTTGGATCATAATTGGTACCAAACAAGGTAACGGGCTGTGATCCGCAAATATAGAATGCAGTGTCTATGGAGGCGTTGGGTGGAGCAACGGGATAAATTTCCAAACTGTCGCGGAATTTACAACCTGCGTTGTTGGTCAATTCAAGCCAATAAGTACCAGTTATGGTTGCGTCAATGCTCGAGGAGGACGATCCTGTAGACCAAAGTGTTCCCGTCACATTGGGATAGCCCGAATTGCTCAATGCATTGCTGAGTGGTATGGTATCTCCGGGGCAAAGAGCTGTACTGTCGTATTCGGGATCTATAAGTTGAACCTGGGGCAGCGGGGTTACAAAAATCCGGAAATTATCTTGTCCGCATGCTCCCGGTGTGGTGGCTACTACATTAATGAATAGCGTGTCTACCTGAGGACCGGGGGTGCTTGCCGAAAGTGTCGGTGTGTTTTGGGCTCCGAAGAAATATTGCGAAGGCGTCCACGTATAGTTTGTATTTGGAAGTGCATTTGGGTTTACGTTTATTGAATCTCCAGAACAGATAAAGCGATCAGAAAAGTTCAAGGGAATATTGGCCGGTTCGTAAACCTGATAAGTTTCAGTAATCTGACACCCGAAAGTGTCTGTAACCTGCAGGGTGTAGGTGCCGGGTGCCAAACCGGATAGATTCTGCGTGGTCAGGTTGCCCGGCGTCCACAAATAGGAGAACGGGGGTGTTTGGCCTGTGACCACTATGATGATGGATCCATCATCGGTTCCAAAACAGGCCGAACTGTCAATGGCCTCGTTTACGGTGAATTGAGGAGGACCAATGGTAACATTAACCGTATCTGCCGCTAAAGAGCCCGTACATCCATCCGTTACCGTAACTATATACGTGGCATTTGCACCGGGTGTGATGTTAAGCGGATTTGATCCTACCGGAGTTCCGTTTTGGGTCCAAATACTGGTGTAGGGGGGAACTCCTCCCGTGATTACCCCGTTAAAAACTTGAGGCACGTTTGGACAAATTTGTCGGTCAGGACCTCCATTTACGTCGAGCGGATTTACGTTGGTAATGGTGAGTGAAATGGTTGATGTGTATACATTACCGCAGGCATTGATGTTGGTAACGGTAAATGTGACATTTTCATTCGGTTCGTTAATTCCGTCTTGGATTGGCGTAAGGGTTAAATCGAAGGAAGCCTGGCCCGGAGCGAAGATGATTTGAGTTGGAACAGGCCCGCCATTATATTGATAATCCACCCCGTTTGTTGCCGAACCGCTGATTTGTACAGGTACTGTATCGGCTTGACCGATAACACCGTCGCGGAAAAAAGTGATGGTTACATCGGAACATCCTTCGTAAATAAGCGTGTCGTTAATGGCACTGTTGTAGTTATAGGATGGAGAGATGGTAACGGCTCCCGTTCCGAATGAATTCTCCTCCAGAAATACAGCTGAATCAAAAGCTGTGTCACCGACATCGGCAATAGCCAGTTTTATGGTGTAGGTGGAGCAGGGAATGACAGGAGCAATGGCGGTAAGTACAACGGTGTAACCGTCAAAAACGAAGTTATTGCTGCTGTTGGCAACATAATAGGCAGTATTCGTTATTGCGTTCACATTGTTAATGCTTACGGGAGTGGCAGTTCCAGGAAGTAAAGCGACATTGGAGGTGTTATAAGCAGGCCCTGCGGGATTGGGCCCTGTTAGGAAAAAGGCAAATACATCGTTGAAGGTTGATGAGTTTGGAGGAGCAAATTCCGGATATTCTTCCGAAGCAAAAACATATTTGAATTTCAGCGTATCACCCGCAGGCACGAAATCAAACTGTAAAACAGCGCGATCTTGCGTACCTGTTGCGATAGTATTTAGGTTCGGGTCAGTTCCTCCGTTATTAACTCCTCCCATGAAAGATCCTGCAGGGCTGCTGAATTGGACATTACCGTTTGCTAATAACCCTGAGGTGAGTACGATACCCCTGTTGATGCCCAGATTTGACTGTAATCCATTGTTGAATACCCCGATGGAGTTTGGATTGGTGGTGAATGCATTGATATTAGAAGTGGTGATTCCGCTTCCAACCAAGACGTCCTGCACTGCCTGCGCCGCCGGAATAGGAACAACGTTTATTTGCCCCAAAACTGGCAAATAAGCCATGCAAAAAGCAAAAGAAGAAAGCAAGAGAAGTCTTTGTTTCATGCCAGATTTCATTGGTAATGAAACACAAATCTAATTATTTGTTACAAATTCTTAAAAAAAATCGACAATTAAAACCAAATCATCTGCACTTACAGGCGTTTTTGCTGAAAGTAGGACCTTTTTTACGATGCCGTCTGCAGGTGCGGTAACGGTAGTTTCCATTTTCATGGCTTCAATGACGAACAGTGGCGTATTTTTAGTGAACTTGTCTCCTTCTTCAACCATAATTTTGGATAACATTCCCTGCAAGGGGGCTCCGATATGGCCGGCTATGGATTTGTCGGCTTTGGTATTTTTTATTTCCTCTTTTTTCAGTTTATAATCTTGAATGACAATGTTTCGTGTTTGGCCATTTAACTTGAAAAATACCATTCGTTTTCCCTGCTCGTCGGCAGGGCCTGCGGATAGAAACCGAATCAGAAGTGTTTTTCCCGGAGCCGCCTCCACTTCGCACTCTTCCCCTGGTTTCATGCCGAATAAAAAATTCAATGTGGGTACCCGCGAAACATCACCATACAAATCCCGGTGTTCTTTATATTCTTCAAACACCTTCGGAAACATTTTAAAGGACAGGTAATCGTTTTCCGTGCACTCGGCTCCGAAACGGCTTTGGAACTCCGACAAATCTTCATCTATGTCAATATCTGGAATTTCATCTGCCGGATTTTTGCTGAACGGTTTTTCTCCTTTTAAAATAATTTTTTGGATGTCTTCGGGAAGACCTTCATCCGGAAAGCCTAATTCACCGCGAAACAATTGTTTCACGGATTCCGGAAAGGAAATTTGGTCCCCGCGTGTCAGTACGTCTTCCGTTTTTAAATGATTGGATACCAGAAACTGGGCCATATCACCCACCACCTTGGATGATGGGGTAACCTTCACGATGTCTCCGAAGAGTTTGTTGACCTCCGTAAATGTTTGTTTGATTTCATCGAATTTATCACCCAAACCGAGCGCGATGGACTGGGGTTTTAAGTTGCTGTATTGTCCTCCCGGTATTTCATGGGTGTATACTTCGGCCGTACCTGCCTTTAATCCGGATTCGAACGGATAGTAATATTCGCGCACGTTTTCCCAATAGTTCGAAAATTCATTCAATGAATGAATGTTGACCGGATTTTCTCTTTCGTGATGCCTGAACATCTCTGCTACCGCATTGAAGTTGGGCTGGGACGTAAGACCCGATAAGCCGCCGAGAGCCACATCAATTACATGAACTCCCGCTTCGGCTGCCTTCAGGTAGGTAGCCGCCTGAATGGATGCCGTATCATGCGTATGCAGATGTATAGGAATTTTTACGGTTTCCCTCAATGCGGAAATAAGGTCATACGCCGCATAGGGCTTGAGTAAACCTGCCATATCTTTCACGGCTAACATGTGTGCTCCCGCATCTTCTGCCTGTTTGGCCAATTTCAGGTAGTAATCTAAATGGTATTTCGGTCTTGACGGGTCATGTATGTCGCCTGTGTAGCAAATAGTTCCTTGTGCAATGGCGCCTGTCTTTTTGCGAATTACGGCGATGGAGCGTTCCAGACTTTTCATCTGGTTCAAGGAGTCGAAAACCCGGAATACGTCAATTCCCGTTTCCCAGGAACGGATGATGAATTTTTCCAGTACATTCCCTGGGTAGGCGGAATATCCTACGCCGTTGGATCCCCTGAACAGCATCTGGAGCAACAGGTTGGGCATGGCTTGTCGTAACAATGCCAGACGCTGCCAGGGATCTTCTTTTAAAAAGCGGAGTGCCACGTCGAACGTTGCTCCTCCCCACACTTCCATGGAAAATACGTTGGCATGCCGTTTGGCGTAACTTTCTGCCACTTTCAACATGTCATAAGTGCGCACACGCGTTGCAAGAAGTGATTGATGCGCATCGCGAAAGGTGGTATCCGTGTACTGAATTTGCCTGCTTTCGGAAAGTTGATTACAGAATTCAGCCGGACCCAGCTTATCCAACACCTGTTTATTACCGTCAGGGTAGGGGCTGTATTTATCGAAGGATGGAATGATCGGCTTCAGGAATTTTTTATCGGGGTCTGATTTGGTGATATCGGGATTTCCGTTTACGATGACATTACCCAAAAATTGAAGGGTTTTTGTACCTCGGTCCTGTGTCTTTTTGAAGGTAAACAGCTCAGGTTGCTGTGCGATGAAATTGACATTCACGTTTCCTTTTTTAAAGAATTCGTGATTCACGATGTTAATCAGAAAGGGAATATTGGTTTTCACTCCGCGGATTCTGAACTCCCTTAGCGCTCTGGTCATTTTTCTCGCTGCGCCGTCTGCCGTGCGTGAGTGGGCGGTTATTTTCACCAGCATGGAATCAAAGTACGGGCTTACATTCACTCCGGGATACACACTTCCGCTGTCGAGCCGTATACCGAAACCCTCCGCGCTGCGGAATGCAATCACGGTTCCGTAATCGGGCATGAAATTATTCCCGGGGTCTTCCGTTGTTACCCGGCACTGTATTGCCGAGCCGTTAACCGATAATTTTTCCTGTACTATATCCAGTTCTTCACTCCCCAGTTTATGCCCCATGGCAATACGGATTTGGGCTTTCACCAAATCAATTCCCGTCACCATTTCGGTAACGGTGTGTTCCACCTGAATACGGGTATTTACTTCAATGAAATAGATATTTTCTTCTCCGTCAACCAAAAATTCTACCGTGCCCAAATTATTGTAGGAAGCTTGTCTGCAAATCCGAAGCGCATAATCGTACAATTTTTCTCTGGTTTCCTGTTTCAGATTTCTGGCCGGAGCCACTTCCACCACTTTTTGAAAACGCCGCTGAACGGAGCAGTCCCGTTCAAACAGATGCACCATATTGCCAAAATTATCGGCACAGATCTGTACCTCGATATGTTTGGGGTTTTCTACAAATTTTTCCAAAAAAACCTGCCCGTTTCCGAAAGCATTCAGTGCTTCCCGCGAGGCTTCATTGAATTGTCCTTCGATTTCGTGTTCCGATCTCACTACACGCATGCCTCTGCCTCCGCCTCCGCCTGCTGCTTTAATCATAACGGGATAGCCTATTCTGTCCGCTTCCGCCTTTGCCACGGAACTGTCGATAATAGCTTCCCTGTTGCTTTCAATGATGGGCAAGCCGGCCTGTATGGCTAATAATTTCGCGGATACCTTGTTGCCCAGTTTTTCCATGGCTTCCGGATCAGGACCAACCCAAATAATATCGTTGGCCAGACATTTCTTGGCAAATTCTGCATTTTCACTGAGAAATCCATATCCCGGATGAATGGCATCCACCCCTTTGGACTTGGCCAGATGTATAATTTCCTGAATATCCAGATAGGGCTTCAGTGGTTCGTTTTCCTCTCCTATGCAATAGGATTCGTCAGCCTTGTAACGGTGCAGGGAATAGCGGTCCTCATGGGTGTAGACAGCCACGGTTTTAATTCCCATTTCATCGCAGGCTCTTAAAATACGGATGGCGATTTCCCCACGGTTGGCCACCAGCAATTTTTTTATTTCTTTCTTCACGGCGTTTAGTTTTCGCATTAAAAATAAATCAAAAAATTAGTATGCATGCATACTTTATGTATGGCTTTTTGAAAAATTTTCAACAGCGCCAATAAATACCTAAGCGGTAAAAATAAATTGGCCTTTTCAAAGCCTACATTTGTAAAAAAAACATGGTGATGAATAAGTTAATCCCTGTACAAACATTGATCTCATTTTTCCTTTTTAATCCAACTTTTGCCCAACAGGGGGACATGAAATATGAAAAAGAAATTCATTTTAAAAATGTAAGGCAGTTTACCTTTAAAGGGGAAAATGCAGAGGCTTATTGGAGTTTTGACAATAAATCGGTCGTTTTTCAAAGTACCAATCCGGAATGGCAGGCACCCTGCGATCAAATATTTATGTTCGATGTGGCTTCAGGTCCACAGTCAACCAAACCGCGATTATTGAGTACCGGAAAAGGCAGAACCACTTGTGCCTATTTCATGCCGGGTAATACCTCCATTGTATATGCCTCCACACACAAGGTGTCCGATAGTTGTCCTCCCGTACCTGAACGAAGCGCGGGTCGCTATGTATGGCCTATTTATGATTCGTATGACATTTATCTTTCCGATCTCAGCGGGAAAGTAATCAAGCCGCTTACCAAGCGCAAAGGATATGATGCCGAGGCTACCGTGTCCCCCAGGGGCGATCTGATTGTTTTTACCAGCGACCGAAGCGGTGACCTCGAACTGTACACAATGGATTTAAACGGAAAAAATGTAAACCAAATCACCTTCGGCTTGGGGTACGACGGAGGTGCCTTCTTTTCTCCCGATGGCTCGAAGTTGGTCTTTCGGGCATCCCGGCCTAAAACGGAGGAAGAGATAAACGACTACAAAAATTTGTTGGCTCAGGGTTTGGTAGCTCCCACCAATATGGAGATTTATACCTGCAACGTGGATGGTTCGGATCTTAGGCAGGTTACGAATCTGGGTAAAGCCAACTGGGCGCCCTTTTATCACCCCTCAGGAAAAAAAATAATTTTCTCTTCCAACCACCACAGTGCAAGGGGATTCAACTTTAATCTTTTTATGATTAATGAAGACGGAACCGGTCTGAAACAAATCAGTTATGATTCGGTTTTTGATGCATTTCCCATGTTTTCCTTTGATGGTAAGAAAATTATGTTCTCTTCAAACAGGAACAACGGCGGTACCAAAGACACGAATATTTTCATTGCAGATTGGGTGGAGTAGCATTATATATTAACTTAGCGGCTGCCCTATGCGTAATATCCTGCTGCCTGATAAAATCCGTTACCGATACCGAAAATTCATCTTATTGTGGATTCCTGTACGCGTGTATGTTATTCAGACTACCCTTTCGGCGGGAGAGCTGCGCCATAAATTGCTTTCTGCCATGGATATTTTCCGACTTTACTTTTTGTATTCACAACCCACGGAAAAGCCCTACACCGGAAAATTTACACTGACCGGTTTCACTGCCGTGAAAAATAATCCGGACAGCCTGCATAGGCCTTTGAAAATATTGGGTTCCTTTTACTCGGTCAACGGTCGAATTTACCTCCGGCTAATTTTTTCGAATCCTTTTTCTTTGATCAATATTACGTTGCTCGGCTTGTTATACCTGATCATGATCGGTTTTCGGTTTAAGCCCTTTTCCGGTATATTGTTGAACGCTTTGTTCTATCTTATCCCTGCCCTGTTTACCTACTTGCTCACGAACTTTTCTTTTCAACGTATCTATAAAAAAGAAAAGGCCTTTTTTTTCCATCTGTTTAAGTCAAGAAGATTAAAAGATGATGAGATTGAGCGACTGGGAATTTGATGGGATTCTTCCCGTTCGCTGGTACTTGTGGGGAATGCCCTATTCGGGAAAATCATCCGTTGGAGCCAAGCTTAAAAACAAATTGTCGTTTCCTGTTTTTGATTTAGATAAACGCATTGAAGAAAAACACGGTGCCAAAATTGCCGAATTGTTTACCGAATTCGGGGAGGAAACTTTTCGGACTATGGAACAGGCGGAGTTGAAACGGGTGACTGCGGAAAACGCTTCTTTTTTTCTTGTCTGCGGAGGCGGAACGCCTTGTTTTAAAGAGAATGCGGATTGGATGATTCAGCATGGAGAAACCTTGTTTCTGCATACGTCTTTGGATCAATTGATATTGAGAGCATCCATCGGTAACTCGGAAGAACGACCGTTGCTGAAAAATGACGATAAGGCCGGTGCTTTAAAAACACTTTGGGAGGACAGGAAAAGAACTTATGAAAAAGCCCGCCTTACTGCGTATTCGGAAAGGGAAATAGTGGACCGTTTTTTGCGGATATATTCTTTGAAATGAAAAAGGGAATTGTGTCTTTTGCCGGATTTTGTATGCTCGCGTTCCTTTCAGGGTGCGGGGGAAATCCTGATGATAACAGCCTGAATGTTTTTTCGGTAAGTCAGGATAAAGAATTTGGAAAACAGCTCCGCGATGAGATTTTGGCGAATACTTTTGAATATTCGGTCTGGGAAAGAGATTTACATCCTGAAGCCTACGGATTGCTGGACAGCATTAAAACCGAAATTTTAAACAGCGGAAACGTTTATTACAAAAATGAATTTGACTGGGAGTTATACATCATCCATGATGATGCCGTTCCCAATGCGTTTTGTGCGCCCGGAGGGTATATTTTTGTGTTTACCGGACTCATGAAATACGTTCATTCGGTGGATGAATTGGCGGGTGTACTGGCGCACGAAATAGCCCATGCGGACCGTAGGCATTCCACCGATCAACTCACCAAAAACTACGGAATCTCCATTCTTATTCAGACCATTCTTGGCGATAATGGTCGGTTTGTGGGCGATTTAACGGCATCCCTGTTGGCGTTAAATTACAGCCGTAAGGATGAAAAGGAAGCTGATGCCTATGGGGTAGGCTATCTGTGTTCTACCGGTTTTGCCGCAGATGCCTCCAAAAATTTCTTTAAACGGCTGAGTGCAGACGGCTCTTCTTATTCCGTGCCTACTTTCCTGAGCACTCACCCCGATGATGGAACACGGGTAAAACTCATTGAAGAAAAACGCGATGAATTGAAGTGTCGTGCCGTGGAAGAAACTAAATCAATCGATTCCCGGCTGCAGCAGCTTTTTCTTCCTTTCGAAAAGTAAAGGTATTCCGGCATGGCATTTTCTTTGTTTATGGAGAAATAAAACTAATCCATCCCATGATTCGTTTTTTTTATGACGATTTGTCGTACTAATTTGCACAACGCACCATGAATTACTTTCAGGATATTGACAATTTGGCATTTTCGGGCATGATGAATGACGATGCCGAAATGATTCCGCTCATCACAACGGACGAGGAGGGAAAAGACATGCCCGAGCTGCCCGAGGTTTTGCCCATTTTGCCTCTCCGGAATACCGTCCTTTTTCCGGGAGTCGTCATTCCCATTACAGTAGGCCGTGATAAGTCGATAAAGCTGATCGGAGAAGCCTACAAGGGAAACAAACTCTTGGGGGTAACAGCTCAAAAAGACAGTAGGGTAGAAGACCCTACACCGGATGATTTGAATAAGGTGGGAACCATCGCGATCATCCTCAAAATGCTGAAAATGCCCGACGGTTCTACCACGGTTATCATTCAGGGAAAGCGGAGAATGGAGATTACGGAGGTAACGGCAACGGAACCTTATCTCATGGCTAAATTTCAGGAAATACCGGAAATTAAACCTTCGGAAACGGATAAGGAGTTTATGGCCATATTTTCCGCCCTGAAAGACAGTGCCCTCCAGATCATCGAGCTTTCGCCCGAAATCCCCTCCGAGGCGGCTTTTGCAATAAAGAATATCGAAAGTCCGTCGTTTCTCATCAATTTTGTTTCGGGCAACATGAATGCAGGGGTGGAAGAGAAGCAGGCCATTCTGGAAATTTCAGACCCCATAGAGCGGGCTACCCGGGTTTTGGCTGTGCTCCAGCAGGACCTGCAGATGCAGGAACTGAAAAATACCATCCGGTCTAAAGTGCGGGTGGATATTGACAAACAGCAGAAAGAATATTTTTTACATCAGCAGCTCAGGCAAATTCAGGAGGAATTGGGAACCGGTCCGAATAAGGACATGGAGGAACTTCGCAAAAAGGCTTCTGAAAAAAAATGGACCAAAGAGGCCGCACAGGTTTTTGAAAAGGAGATGGCCAAATTGGAACGGACTAATCCGGCTTCCCCGGAATACGGAGTCATGATGAATTATTTGGAACTCATGACGGATTTGCCTTGGGAAGAGTACACTAAAGACCGATTTGATTTAAAGAAAGCCAAAGCCATTTTAGACCGGGATCATTTCGGGATGAAAAAGGTGAAGGAACGGCTCTTGGAATATTTGGCAGTACTCAAGTTAAAAGGCGATATGCGCTCTCCCATTCTTTGTCTCGTAGGGCCCCCCGGCGTCGGTAAGACATCTCTGGGGAAATCGGTGGCCGAGGCATTGGGCCGAAAATATGTACGCATGGCTCTCGGCGGTATGAAAGACGAAAGCGAAATCAGGGGCCATCGCAAAACGTACATCGGGGCCATGCCCGGGCGGGTGATCCAAAGCATCAAAAAAGTGAAGTCGTCAAATCCCGTATTTATTTTGGATGAGTTGGATAAATTGGGAACCGGCTTTCACGGTGATCCCTCCTCCGCCTTATTGGAGGTGTTGGATCCTGAGCAAAACAGCACGTTTCATGATAATTTTTTGGAGGTAGAATATGACCTTTCCAAAGTGTTGTTCATTGCTACAGCTAATTCGCTTTCTTCCATTCAGCCGGCGCTTCTGGATCGCATGGAGATCATAGAACTTACGGGATACAGTCTCGAAGAAAAAACAGAAATAGCATTGAGGCATTTAATTCCTAAACAGATTAAAGAGCATGGATTGCCAGCCAAGAGTGTAACCTTCTCTAAAAGCGTTTTGGGAAATTTGATTGAGAATTATACCCGGGAAAGCGGGGTTCGGAATCTGGAGCGCAAAATAGCGCAGATTATCCGAAACAGGGCAAAATCAGTAGCCATGGGCGAGGCTGCAGATAAGGCCATACAGCTGAATGAACTGGAGCAGATTTTGGGACCCGCTCATCCTAAATCGAAATACCAGGGCAATGAATATGCCGGAGTGGTCACAGGTCTCGCCTGGACCTCAGTAGGCGGCGATATATTGTTTGTGGAATCTTCGGTTACTTACGGCAAAGGAAAACTAACGCTTACCGGAAACTTGGGTGATGTCATGAAAGAATCTGCCGTAATCGCGTTGGAATATTTGAAGGCTAGGGCGGAAGATTATGGCTTGAGTAGCGATTTGTTTTCTCAAACCGACGTACACATTCACGTGCCGGAGGGTGCTACGCCTAAGGACGGTCCCTCTGCAGGAATTACCCTGTTTACTTCACTGGTATCTTCTTTCACACAACGAAAAATAAAAGCCCATTTGGCCATGACGGGCGAGATTACGCTTCGCGGAGAAGTTTTGCCCGTGGGTGGGATAAAAGAAAAAATTTTGGCTGCCAAACGGGCCGGTATTAAATATGTCGTGCTCAGCGAAAAAAACCAAAAGGATGTATTGGAGGTGGAACCTGAATATATCTCGGGTTTGGAGTTTGTGTATGTAAGGAACATGACTGAAGTGGCACAATTTGCTTTGCTCAGGGAGAAGGTGAAAAATCCACGGGTGTTCACCGTAAAAAAATGAGTTCAGGCGGATCAGGATGTTAATCGAAGGTATTTAGCAATTAATCTAAAATTGTTGATCCGTTGATGGATATTGATGGGTTGTTTCGTTAATTTACACCCGAAAATTGTAGTTAATAAAAAGTATATGAAGCGAATTTCAGTTAAAGCGGCTTATTTCTTTCTTGCCCTGGGATTGAGTTTTTCCCTCAGCGCCCAAACCGTGGATAAGGCTATCCTGAATTGGTATAATGGCGTAAAACCGGGAATGGGAACGGAGAAGGCCTATAAATTGGTTTCCAAACGCACTCCCAAAGAAGTGGTGGTAGCCATCATTGATTCCGGAGTGGACATTGAGCACGAAGACCTGAAAGGCCAAATTTGGATCAATTCAGATGAAATTGCCGGTAACGGGAAAGATGATGATAAAAACGGATATATAGACGATGTGCACGGTTGGAATTTTTTGGGGAACGTAAAAGGGGAAAACGCGAACGATGAGAATTTGGAGTTTGTGCGGATTTACAAACGTTGGAAACCCGTGTTTGACGGTAAATCAGAATCCGAAATACCTTCTGCCAACAAGGCTGATTTCGCGTTGTGGCAAGCGTGTAAGGATAAATTGGAATCCGAACGGGCCGATGCGGAAGCCGGTCTGCAGACATATTCCATGCTTCGTGATCAGATTCTTCCCATGCTCCCTTCCATCGTGAAGAAATCCATGAAAGTGGAGTCATACACATTGAAAGATTTGCTGAAATGGAAACCGGATAATGATAATGACAGGCAAATTCAAGCTCTTGCCATTCAAGTTGAAAGTGGAGAGCTTTCCGCGGAAAATATGGATGAGGGTATAAAGCATTTCAAAGATCAGTTGGAATTTAATCTTAATCCCGAATTTGACGGCAGGGCCCTTGTGGGCGACAATCCTTACGATTTGAATGACCGTAATTATGGTAATTCTGATGTGGAAGGACCTGATGCGCTTCACGGAACCCACGTAGCGGGTATTGTTGCGGCTGTCCGTGGAAACAATCTCGGAGGAGACGGTGTGGCCTCTGCCGTAAAAATCATGTCGCTGAGGGCTGTGCCCAACGGGGATGAGTATGATAAGGATATTGCACTTGCCATTCGCTATGCGGCAGATAACGGAGCTTCCATCATCAATATGTCCTTCGGGAAATCCTATTCGCCCCAGCAAAAAGAGGTCTATGACGCCATGATGTATGCTCAGGGTAAAGGAGTTCTTTTAGTTCATGCCGCCGGAAATGACGCCTCCAATGTAGATGTCACACCGAATTATCCGTCTTGCCGGTATTCGTTCCAATCTGAGGACTTTACGCATTTACTGACGATAGGAGCTTCTACCCGATTTACGAAAGGCATGCTCGCAGCCTCTTTCTCCAATTATGGTAAAAAGAGTGTGGATGTTTTTGCTCCGGGATTTGAAATTTACAATACCGTTCCTGACAATAAATACCGTAAACTGCAAGGAACAAGTATGGCGGCTCCCGCAGTTTCCGGAGTGGCGGCCTGGCTTAAATCCTATTTTCCTGAGTTGAGCATGCTGCAGATTAAAGACATTATGCTGAAAAGTGCGACCAGTTATGCCAAAACCATGCAGGTGAAGCCGGGAGCACAGGACAAAGTAGCTTTCGGCGACTTGTCCGTAACAGGAGGAGTGGTGAATGTGGAAGCCGCGGCCAAAATGGCAATCAAAGCATCCGCAACGGCTAAATAGTCTCGGACTATTAACAAGTAACGCTTGAAAAAGCAAAAGCCTGGATGGAATGTTGAGGTAATTTCAAGGGTATATTCGTAGTCATGAATATCCATTTTATTGCCATCGGAGGAGCAGCCATGCATAACCTGGCCATTGCGTTGAAAAATGCGGGGCATGTAGTTACCGGCTCGGATGATGAGATTTTTGATCCGGCAAAAACACGACTCCAAAAGGCCGGCATACTGCCAAATCAAATTGGATGGTTTCCCGAAAAACTAAACGCAACCACGGATGCGGTAGTTCTCGGGATGCATGCAAAAGCCGATAATCCCGAACTTAAAAGAGCGCAGGAGTTGGGGCTTTCCGTGTATTCGTATCCAGATTATCTTTATCAGGTGTGGAAAAACAAAACCCGAATCGTGATCGGGGGAAGCCACGGCAAAACCACCATCACCTCCATGATACTTCATGCGTTCAGGGAGGTGAAATTCACCTCTGATTACATGGTGGGTGCGCTGTTGGATGGTTTTGAAAACATGGTTTCTATATCTGAAGAATCCTCCTTTGCCGTGATGGAAGGGGATGAGTATACAGCCAGTATACTTGATCTGCGGCCCAAGTTCCATTTATACAGAGCAGATATTGCTTTGATCAGTGGAATTGCCTGGGATCATATCAATGTTTTTCCCACTTACGAAAAATACAAAGAGCAATTTTCGCTGTTCATTGATTCCATGGAATCGGGCGGTTTTTTAGTTTATAACGCAGACGATGAAGAAGTGAGAACCCTTTGTGAGTCCCACACACGCTCCGATATTTCTAAAATTCCTTATCGTGTTCCTGATTACGTTGTGGAAAATGAACATTTCACCGTTCTGTTTGAAAACCGGCATTATCCGTTAAAAGTGTTCGGCAAACACAATTTGTCCAACCTCGCCGGAGCCTGTGAGGTGGCTTATCTGGCTGGCCTTCCACGGGCTGATTTCTGGCGCGCGTCCTCCTCTTTCTCAGGGGCTTCCAACCGTCTGCAACTCCTAGCCATCGGGGAGCGCGGAGTTTGTTACAAAGATTTTGCACATTCCCCCAGTAAGGTAAAAGCCACGCTGCATGCTTTTTTGGAAAAGTATTCCGAGAGAGTAGTAACCGCCGTGTTTGAACTTCATACCTTCAGTACGCTGAATAAGGATTTTTTACCGGGTTATCTCCATACTTTGGATGGAGCGGAGCGCGCAGCCGTATTTTTTGATCCGCATGTATTGCAGTTAAAGCGCATGCCTGATTTGTCACCCGAATTTGTGAAAAACTGTTTTGGCAGATCCGATTTGGAAATAATCACCGACAGGGAGAAGCTGCGCCATTTTCTGTCGGATACCCCCGAGAACTCGGCTGTGCTGTTGATGAGTTCCGGTAATTGGGGTGGTCTGCCGGTAAAGCAAATTGCAGAATCCATTTGCACTTGATTCATTGTTTATTACCCTATTAAACAAAAAAGCCCCCCAATCGGGAGGCTTTTTTTATTTGACTTGAGCTTTTTATTTTACTGTTTAATCAGTTTGTGGATGATTCTGGACGTACCGCTTGCCATTTCCAGGAAGTAAATTCCATTGTTTAAGTGGGCAACGGAAAGGGTAACCGTTCCCGCTTCGGAAGGCAGTTGGCGGGCTTCAATTATTCGGCCTGCGGCATCCATGATGCGCAAAACGGGTTGCTCGTTCAGATTGCTGTTCATGCGGATAACCAACTCAGTGGTCATGGGATTTGGGAATATATCTACGGTTTGTAGCGAGTTGTCCTCAATTCCGGCGCAGGGAGCTGCAGAACCTACGGTAAATGCCTGATACACCGGATTGGACCAACCGCAACAGGCATCTTTTACCCTGAGTCTTACCGAGTAAGCACCCTGTGTATTAATCGCAGGGGAAATTCCCGGATTTTGGTCTGAAGAGCTGAAGATGGCATTATTTACCGTGCCCGTGTAAATAATCCAATCATACTCCAAACCCGTTGTGGATGTTCCCAAGTTGACCCCATATCCTTCGCATATGGAGGGGGATATGGAGTTTATCACGGGAGCGGGACGGTCTTCGGTAATTTGAATAAAGTTTGGTGCAATCACGGTTCCGTTATTCAGTTCATAAGAACCCGTTTGCGAAAAGAAAATGATGGCATTGTTGCTTGCATTGGTATAGGTGGATCCAGAAGGGCCGTTGTTATTAAGGAATTGGGCTTGCGCGGGAAGTGTCCATGTTCCTGTAGGTTTTGAGATAGCAACCTCGGAACGGGTGCAGCCTGAGGCAAATAATTCGGCACTTAATTCTACACCCGACGCCACGCTTGTTCCGTTAATGGTAACAACCGCAGGGTTTACGAAAGCCACGCCTTGTGACAACCCGTCCGCTCCATCACGGCCACGGCCTCCGCTGCCTCCGCTGCCTCCGTTACCGCCTAAGCCTCCCACGTAATTAACGCCGCATCGGTTGCCTGAAAAGCCCTGTTGGCCAAGCCCTCCTTGAGTACCGGACTGACCGTCTTTTCCGCTTCCGCCTAATCCGGCTGATCCGGCATTCAGTTCACTGTCGAAAATTTGCGCATCGCTGGTTCCCGTGAAATATACGGCGAATGAACCTCCGCCGCCAAAGCCGCCGTTTCCGCCCAATCCGCCTTCACCTCCGGCGCCGCCTGCACCTCCCTGACCGGCGTTACCGCCGCTTCCGCAGCTGCATGAGCAGCAGGTGCCTCTTGCGGCACCGCCGCCGCCGCCGCCTCCGCCGCCACCGTTTCCGGAAAGGCCGTTTTGTGGAACGGACAGAGGCGTGTAAAAGTCTGCATTAGGCGTAGGAGCCGCCGGCTTATCACCTGGTGCGAAACCTGAACCATTCGCTCCGCTTTGGCCATTTCCTCCATTCCCTCCGTTGGCCGGGTTTTTATCACAATTAAAAATATTGCAGCCTCCGCTGGTTCCTGCAGATCCTGCAGATCCTGCTGCGGTGCCGGTTGTACCCTGGGCTCCGGCTTGTCCGGCACTTCCATTGCTGCAGTCATTTCCAAAATTGCCACCGCCACCGCCGTTTCCTCCGGGATTTCCCCCGCCCGTGCCGGTTAAATCGGATCCATCTGCTCCGTTACTTCCGTTGCCTGCAAAAACTTTGACTCTGGAAATCACCGCACCTGTGGCATTTTTGGCCCATACGCCATACACGGAACGACCTGTTCCTCCGGGCGTATTTCCCGTGGCATTTGCCGTACGAATGGTTAAATCAAGCAGCTTCCAGTTGCCGGTGCCGTTTGCTTTAAATCCCATCACATGTTCGGTAGAATTATCAATGCTCTCAAATCCCGACAAGGTGATGTCGGTTACCGCATTGGTTCTTTTAATCCATTTTCCGCCGGTAAGTGTGTAACCTCCTTCTATGATCATGCCTTCGGCAATGGGCAGAATGGTATCTACCTGATAGGTTCCCTGTAAGCAGCGGATTACTTTCCGGCTGTTTGTGGCATTGAGAACCGCATATTTTAAGGAAGCGGGTTGAGCCACGGTTCCCTCCGTTGATGTTCCGTTCGGGCTCACATACCAAATATTACAGGCACTTTGCGCAAAAAGAGACAAAGAGATGGTTCCCTGAACCAACACAGAAAGAAGAATTTTTCTCATGATGTAAGGCGATTAGTTGGACAAATTTAATCAAATCGGATTTCTATTCTCTTTTGAGTATTTTAAAAAGTGGAAGTTTTTCGCGTTTTTTTTCAAAAAACTTAAACTAAACAGGCGTTTTTATGTTTCGTGGAGTAGTTTCTGTTTTTAATTCAAAGCCATGTTTAACAAATTCTTGCTCTTCTTCTTGTTTTTGACTTTTCAAATTGCCGCCCTTCAAGCACAAACCGGTGTCATCAAGGGAAAGGTGATCAACGCCGAGACGAACGAGCCCATTCCCTTTGCGAATGTTTTGGTGGTTGGAACCACCCTGGGTACAACAACAGATGTTGACGGCAATTTTGAACTGAAGAATCTGACTCCGGGTTTTACCAATCTTTCCGTTTCATTCCTGGGTTTCAAGACACTGCTTTTTCGCGATGTTCAGGTAACCAATGCCAAGGCGGCTTATGTTCAGATAGCCATTGAGCCTGCCGCCAAGGAAGTAGGGGAGGTGGTCATTCAGGCATCGCCTTTTAATAAGACCGAAGAAAGTCCCATTTCGCTGCGCACGGTGGGCATTGCCGAAATTGAACGAAACCCCGGCGGAAACCGGGATATTTCCAATGTATTGCGTTCTTTTCCGGGAGTAGCTTCCACGCCGGCCTTCCGAAATGATATTATTATCCGGGGTGGCTCTCCCGGTGAAAATCGTTTTTATTTGGATGGGATAGAAGTACCCGTCATTAATCACTTCCAAACCCAGGGAGCCTCGGGTGGTCCCGTCGGAATCATCAACGTGAACCTGATTCGGGAAGTGAACTTTTTTTCAGGGGCATTTCCTTCCAATCGCGGAAATGCGCTGAGCTCGGTTTTGGAATTCAATCAGGTAGACGGAGCGAGCGACCGGTGGAAATACCGTTTTGCCCTCGGTTCGTCGGATGCGGGAATAACGGCACAAGGCCCCATCGGAAAAAAGACCACTTTCATCGGCTCGTTCAGGGCCTCTTATTTGCAGTTTCTTTTCAAAGCACTTCGTTTACCCTTTCTTCCCACTTTTTATGATTATCAGATGAAATGGAAAATCAAATTGGACAGAAAAAATGAAATCTCCATTATCAGTCTGGGTGCTTTAGATCGGTTCCGCTTAAATCTGAAGGATGATGAAACGGAACTTCAGCGCTATCAGCTTAATTTTCTTCCGGTAAACAATCAATGGAATTACACGCTGGGAATCACGTACCGCCATTTCGGTGATAAAGGGAACCATTTGGTGGTTTTGAGCCGGAATATGTTGAATAACCGTGCCTTTAAATATGCGGGAAATGATGATTCGGATCCTGCCAATAAAATACAGGACTTCAATTCCAACGAGATTGAAAATAAATTGCGCTACGAATACTCTGCCCGGGTTGGAACCTGGAAGTTTTCAGGCGGAGCGGGATTCGAATATGCCCGGTTTACCAATTATACCTTCAGTAAGTTTAAAACTTTCGGAGGCGGTGTGGATACGGTAGAATTTAACAGTGCCATTGATTTATACATCGGTAGCCTATTCGGACAGGTGAGCAAATCCTTGTTTAAGGAAAGGCTGAGTCTCTCTCTAGGTCTCCGTACAGATTTTAACAGCTTCAATGCAAATATGCTTAATCCCATCAATCAGCTTTCGCCTCGGTTCAGTGCCAGCGTAAAAGTGACGGATTGGTTTAACATCAATGCGAATGCTGGCAGGTATTACCAAAGGCCGAATTACCTGTTGCTCGGTTTCAGGGATGCACAAGGCGCTCTTGCCAACAAGGAGAATGGCCTGAAGTATATCCGTGCCGATCATGCCGTGGGCGGATTGGAATTTATTCCCACCCCTAATACACGGGTTACCGTGGAAGGATTTTATAAATGGTATGCCAATTATCCGTTTAATCTCCGCGACAGTACTTCATTGGCGAATGAAGGGGCCGGGTTCGGCGTGGTGGGCAATGTGCCTGCGGATAGCCGCGGCCGAGGAAGGGCTTACGGACTTGAGGTTTTGGCACAACAAAAACTATTTAAAGGATTCTATGGTATTCTTGCGTACACTTTCGTTATCAGCGAATTTACCGATAGAAACGGAAATTACATTCCTTCTTCCTGGGATAATCGCCACATCATCACCCTTACCGCGGGATACAAAATCAAAGGGAACTGGGAGTTTGGCGCCCGTTGGCGTTTATTGGCCGGTCAGCCTTTCACGCCTATAGATACAGCCACCTCTCTGCTCATTCCAGTATATGATGTTACCGGATTTGGCATACAGGATTCAGATCGCCTGAATACCCTGCGCTCCAAGCCGTTTCATCAATTGGATATACGCGTGGATAAATCCTTTTTCTTTAAAAAATGGAGTTTGAATCTGTATTTAGATATACAAAATGTGTACAATTTCAAATTCAAAGGGCAGGATTTTCTTAGTATAGAGCGCGATGCCAACGGAAACGGCATTCAAAATCCTGACCAACCGGGTTCATATATTCCCCGTTTCTTGCCGAACCGCTCGGGTACGGTTATTCCTACGTTGGGTGTGATTATTGACTTTTAAACCATTCAAGGAATTGATAAACAAAAAAGGCTGTCTTTTCGGACAGCCTTTTTTTATGGGAATGTAATTCATGTTTAATTATTCACTTCTCTTTCCGGTCTGGGGAGAAGTACCTTGCGCGACAATTTAAATTTGCCTGTTTTTTCGTCGATACCGATCAGTTTTATTTCTACGATATCACCGGGTTTCAGGTATTCATCCACATTTTCTACACGTTTCCAGTCAATTTCTGAAACGTGCAGTAATCCCTGACGGCCTGGAAGGAATTCTACGAAAGAACCGAAAGCGACATTGGAAACAACTTTACCCTGGTATACTTCACCTACCTCGGGAGTAGCCGTGATTCCCTTGATTCTAAGAACCGCAGCGCGCATTCCCTCTTCATCGTTGGATGCGATTTCCACCACACCTTTATTATCTACTTCTTCTATGGTAATGGTCGTATTGGTCGTTTTCTGAATTTCCTGAATGATTTTTCCGCCCGGTCCTATCACGGCGCCGATAAATTCCTGTGGAATGATCAGTTTGGTGATGCGTGGTACAAAAGACTTGTAATCCGCACGAGGGGCGGGTAACGCTTCATTCATTTTGCCAAGAATGTGAAGACGCCCTTTGCGGGCCTGCTCCAGAGCCTCTGTCAGGATTTCAAAAGAAAGTCCGTCGATTTTGATATCCATCTGGCAGGCGGTGATTCCTTTAGACGTTCCGCAAACTTTAAAATCCATATCGCCCAGGTGATCTTCATCCCCAAGAATGTCTGATAACACAGCGTATTTGCCGGTATTGTCGGTAATGAGACCCATGGCTATTCCCGAAACGTGTTCCGGAATTTTCACCCCTGAATCCATCAGCGCAAGTGAGCCTGCGCAAACAGTGGCCATGGAGGAAGATCCGTTTGATTCTAAAATATCGGAAACGATGCGCACCGTATATGGATTGTCGGACATGTTTTTTACGGTGTTCTTCAAGGCACGGTAAGCCAGGTTTCCATGGCCAACTTCACGGCGGCTAAGTCCGGTCATCCGTTTTACTTCACCCGTGGAAAAGGGAGGGAAGTTATAGTGGAGCATGAAGCGTTCGGTATCCTGCAAAAGGGGTAAGTCGATAAGTTGTTCGTCCAATTTAGTTCCCAAGGTAACCGTAGTGAGCGACTGGGTTTCACCTCTGGTAAACAAGGCCGATCCGTGAGCAGAGGGAAGATAATCAGATTCAATCCAGATGGGGCGGATTTCATCCGTTTTTCTGCCGTCAAGCCGTTTTCTCTCGTCAAGTACGAGACGGCGGGAAGCTTCCCATTCCAGATCAGCGAAATATTTATTGATGAACGACTTTTTTGTTTCTAATTCTTCCTCAGAATAGCGAGCCGAAAACTCCTCGCGAATTACTTTTATCGCTTCCCGGCGGGCCTTTTTGTCTTTTACCGTTCCGGAAATCAGTTCGTAAATTTTGGGATATACTTCGGAGCGCATGGCCGCTAAAACCTCCTCATCCTGCGGAATGGGTGCGATTTCGCGCTTTACCTGAGAGGTTGACACTTTGGATGCCAGTTCAATCTGGGCCTTGCATTGAAGTTTAATAGCTTCGTGGGCGGCGGCGATGGCTTCCACCATTTCCGATTCAGAGATTTCTTTCATTTCACCTTCCACCATCACGATGTTTTTTTCGCCGGCGGCAATGATCATATCAATGGAAGACTCTTTAATTTGCTCCGTGGTTGGGTTGATGATGAGCTGCCCGTTTACTTTTCCTACGCGAACTTCAGATACAGGACCGTTGAACGGAATATCGGAAACCATAAGCGCGGATGATGCGGCCAGACATGCCAGCGCATCGGGCTGTGTGTTTTCCTCTGCCGAAACTAGCGTAACAATTATCTGCACCTCGCACAGGTAATCTTCTGGGAACAGCGGACGAAGGGCCCGATCAATTAATCGAGAAATGAGAATTTCATTGTCGGAAGGCCTTGCCTCACGGCGAAGGAAGCTTCCCGGAATCCGTCCTGCAGCTGCAAATTTTTCACGGTATTCCACACTTAGCGGAAAAAAATCCTGTCCCTCTTTGGCTTCTTTTGCGGCCACTACAGTAGCCAAAATCATGGTATTGCCCTGGATAAGCATTACAGACCCGTCTGCCTGTCTGGCCACTTTACCGGTTTCCAACGTAATGGTTTGGTTGGGCGTGGCTTGAAATGTGTGTTGAATTGCTTGTAGACTCATGTTGTAGAGTAAGATTTGTTTAAAAAAGAAAAAGGCAATTTTAAAATTGCCTTTTCCGTGATTGCGTTATTTACGGATGTTCAATTCTTTAATAATGGCGCGATATCTTTCAATATCTTTGTTTTTAAGGTAGTTGAGCAGTTTTTTGCGTTTCCCTACCAAATTAACCAGAGAGCGTTCTGTGTTGAAGTCGCCTTTGTGTTGTTTCAGGTGGTTAGACAAATGTTCAATTCTGAATGTGAACAGGGCAATTTGCCCTTCGGCCGAACCTGTATTGGTCTCTGCGCCTCCGTGTTTTTTGAAAATTTCTTTTTTCGTTTCTGCAGTCAGGTACATTATCGTTCTCCTTTTTGCTTTTTAATTAAGGGCGCAAATATAAGGTACTTTTTTAAAACACCAAGGGAACGGCTTAATTTTCTTTTCCTTAATCCCGAAAGATATTTGTGTGAATTCAGGCTTAAAAAAATATAATTGTCGGACATCATTGGAAAAGGAAAATTTACTACTTTTCCACCCCGAAATCAAGAAGAAAAGTTTAAGGTAAATTTTATGTCAGAAAAAGCCGAAATCATCCTGGAAGGAAAGAAGTATGAGTTGCCCGTGATGACGGGAACGGAGAATGAGAAAGCCATTGATATTAATGCATTGCGCCAGGATACCGGTTACATCACCCTGGATTCAGGTTACAAAAATACCGGTGCCACCATCAGTAAGATTACCTTCTTGGATGGGGAAGATGGCATATTGCGCTACCGTGGGTTTCCTATAGAGCAATTGGCCGAACGATCTAATTTTTTGGAAGTGGCTTATTTGTTAATCAACGGTGAGCTTCCCAAGAAATCGGAATTGGATTCTTTCAGTGAGAAAATAAAAATGCATACCCTCATTCACGAGGATATGAAGCGTTTTTACAAGGCATATCCTACTTATGCGCACCCAATGGGCGTGGTAGCCTCTATTACCTGTTCTCTTTCTACTTTCTATCCGGGTTCGCTTAATCCGAACCGGCCCAAGGATAAGGTGGATCTGACGATTACGCGTTTGTTAGCCAAGTTCCCCACCATCGCCGCCTGGGCTTATAAAAACAGTGTAGGACATCCGGTGGAATATCCCAAAAATTCGCTGGGATATGTGGAGAATTTCCTCTCGATGATGTTTTCACTGCCTTCGCAGCATTACGAAATAGATCCCGTGGTGGTTAGCGCTTTGGATAAATTGTTGATTTTACATGCCGACCATGAGCAGAACTGCTCCACGTCCACCGTGCGTATCGTAGGTTCTTCACAGGCCAATTTGTACGGTTCAATTGCGGCAGGTTGTATCGCACTTTGGGGTCCGCTTCATGGCGGTGCAAACCAAGCCGTTATCGAGATGCTCGATCTCATCAAGGAAGATGGCGGAGACGTTTCTAAGTGGGTGGCTAAAGCAAAAGATAAAAATGATCCGTTCCGCCTCATGGGATTCGGACACCGTGTGTACAAAAACTTTGATCCGCGCGCCAAAATCATTAAAAAGGCCTGCGACGATGTGTTGAATAAACTGGGTATTCACGATCCGGTGCTTGATATTGCCAAGCAGCTGGAAGAGGCCGCACTTACTGATGATTATTTCGTAGAGCGTAAACTCTATCCAAATGTGGACTTCTATTCAGGTATTATTTACCGTGCCATCGGTATCCCCGTAGATATGTTTACCGTAATGTTCGCGTTGGGTCGTCTGCCGGGATGGATTGCACAGTGGAGAGAAATGGTAGACAATAAAGAGCCGATCGGCCGTCCCCGTCAGATTTATACCGGGTACACCCGTCGGGATTATGTCAACATAGCCGAACGTTAACAAGCATATCTTTGTATAGGTAAAAGGCTGTCGCACGATGCGGCGGCCTTTTTTATTGCTATTGCGATTTTTCCGTGGATCTCATTAATTGCCAGATGAGCTCAACATCGGATTTTCCGTGTTTCGACATCCGGTAGTTTTCTGAAACAAAAAATTGAATTCCCGAGGTTACCCGGATTTTTCCCTGAACTGGCTTTCCTCCAAATTTCCAGTGATACCAATTCCCCGGAGGCAGATTCAGCGTTCTTGGCCTATTTGTTTTTCGTAAATCAGGAAAGATGAGCCATCTGTCGCCCAACATAAATGCATCGGGGTGTTTATAATGAAATTTGGTTTCCTCAGGAAAGGTGTAATTCAAAGGACGGATGAGCGGAGCTCCCGTTTTTTTGTATTCGTCCAATAATTCACTGAAATAGGATGCCAGCATAGAATGGAGCTTGCCCATGCGGGCAAAATCAGTTACCAGTTCCCGCGAATCGTATACTTGTAAATTTTCATCGGCTTTTAAACCTTCGTGGGTGCGAAAAACTGGCGTAAACGCGTTCATTTCCATCCATTTTTTGAGTACGTTCTTTTTGCGTATTGATCTTACGATCGGGAAGGTGTTGGATGTGTAACCTCCGATATCGCTGTGATTGATAGGAATGCCGCTTATAGATGAGGACAATAAAGCCATTAAGGTGGAAGGAAGCCCGTCATGACGGCCAAAGTTCACCGTTTGGTCGCCCATCCAAAACATGGGGGCATATTTTGCCGATTTGGTATATCCAGAGCGGCAGAAGAAGGTAATCTCATTTTCTTTTCCCATTTCTTGAATGGCTTCGCGGTTCAGTTTGGCCCACTCTTCCGGGAACCGGTTGTGGTATTCTCCCGCCGGGGAACCGTCGTAAAGTATGCAGTCGTGGGGCAGCCATTCTCCGAAATCAGCCATCCATCCCCTTAAGCCCGCATCAATCATATTCCTTTTGATCAGTTCTTTCATCCGATTTCTGGCCTTTGGATTGGATAAATCTACAGTGTAAAACGGGAAGCCTGGCATGTGCTGCTTATAAGGTTCGCCCTTTCTGTTTTTTATTAAATATTCTTTTGTCCTGAACTCGTCAAAAATTTCACCCGTATCTGCCAGATAAGGATTGATGTAGCCCCAGACGGAAATTCCCTCTCTATAAAGGGAGTCCGAGGTTTGTTTGAGTTTGGGGTAAAGGAGGGTGTCGGCATTCCATTTCCACCAAAGCTGGGATCCGAACCGGGTAGTCCTTTTACCGCACCAGTCCTGAATCCATAGTGCCGAAATCGGATTTCCTGCCTGAACGGATTGGGCAAGAATGGGGAGTACACGCTTAAATCCGCCTTGGAGCCCCATGATTGTTCCCGCAGCTGAAGGAATGAGGGTGGGATTTGTGTCGAGATGCCTGTTAGATGCTCTTACCGCTGAGGGAAAATCCCTATGTTTCCCGATGAGTAGACTCAAATTGTTGGCCCGGCAAATGAAGGTTATTTTTCCTTTCTCCCTTAAGTCAACTTCACAGGGTTCTTTGTTTTCCATGAGGAAAATCCACCCATCCGAAAGTAGAAGCAGCGGAATGGGATAGTAGGTAGTGAATGCATTACCGCCTGCGCCCGCTGCCATATTGACAAAAAAGGTAAGGGGCTGGTCGCCGCGTCCGATACCCTGTTCCTCCACAGACAACGAAATTGTATGCCCATTCAGCCGATAATGGGAAAATTGCTCGCCTCCTCCGAATATGGATGGATTTCCCTTGAGGTTAAATGTAAGTCGGATTTCATTCAGCGACACCTCAGGAAAGTCGATCATCAAGCGCAAAAATCCATCGCCGGCATCGGTTTGGTTCAGTTTAAAAAGGGCGGGAGGGGAGGCTTTTCCTGAAAGAAATGCATGTGCTTGATTTTCGGAGTTTGGGAATAATGAGTCTTTTAATCCTTCATATTGTGCCACGGGTAATCGTTTAATATGCCGGGTGGCGTATTTTTCCTTGATCTTTTCATGGTTCAATGATGCGTTAAGCTGTTTATGCAGATCACAAGAAACCATTGAGGAAGGAAATTCCGAATCTGAAAAAATCAGCCGGTTTTTTTCTATAACCATCTGAACATTTTGGGTATAGGCAAACGGGGATAAGAGGATGGCGTAAAGCAGGAGAATGGTTCGGTATAAAATTAGCATGTGCCGAAATTACAAATACAGTCGGATATTCTACCTTAGCCGTAAATTGCAGCAATATGAAGACGAAAGAGGAGATTGTCAATAATTGGCTTCCCCGCTATACAGGAATGCAGGTAAGTGATTTCGGACAGTATATTTTGCTTACTAATTTTCAGAATTACGTGGATCGCTTTGCTGAAAAATTTGGCGTACCGGTAGTGGGAAAAGGGGAGAAAGCAATGCCTTGCGCATCGGCACAAAATATAACCATCATTAATTTTGGCATGGGCAGTGCCATGGCAGCTACCATCATGGATCTGCTGAGTGCCATACAGCCCAAGGCAGTTCTGTTTTTAGGTAAATGCGGCGGGTTGAAAGAGAACAATAAATTGGGCGATTTGATTTTGCCTATTGCCGCCATTCGCGGAGAAGGAACCGGTTCCGATTATATGCCGGAAGAAGTGCCTGCCTTGCCTTCATTTCGTCTGCAGATGGCGGTTTCTGCTACCATAAAAAAGTATGATCAGGATTATTGGACAGGCACGGTTTACACTACCAACAGGAGGGTTTGGGAGCATGATGATGTTTTTAAGGAATACCTGGTGCAGATACGCGCCATGGGAATTGATATGGAAACGGCAACGATTTTTACCGTAGGTTTTGCCAACGGTATACCCAGAGGAGCCTTACTTCTGGTTTCGGATAATCCCATGCATCCGGAAGGGGTAAAAACAGAGGAGAGTGACCGTCGGGTTACCCAAAATTTTGCCGATCGGCATTTGGAAATCGGAATTGATGCGTTGGCTGAATTGCGCGATTCAGGAGAATCGGTGAAACATCTGCGGTTTATTTAGAGGAAACGTTTTTTTTATTTTGTATCTGGTGGTTGATGATTATTTCAAACCGGGTAGTATCCAGAAAGGCATCCAAGCCTAAGAAATTGGGATGGTCCGAGCTGAGCCTCTCAGGGAACATGTCCTTTTTAAAGACGTCTATAAACGAGTAGTGAATTAACTCGGTACAGTAGAATTTGGAGGTATCGGCCAAGTCAAACTTGTGGTCGAAAGCTTTGTGGCGTTCGGGGGTAAGATAAACTTTAGAGGCCGAAGCGATTTGATTTCCGGTTTCTTCGTCTGCTTTGTAGCGCACCACAATCAGGGTATTCGGAACACTTTCTCGTACGAATTTTTTCAGGGGCTCAGTCTGTACTCCGTCCACTTTGGACAGCTCGCTGCTGACCGTATGAATTACCTTCACTGAATCATTTTCCGCCAATACGATTCCGCAGTGGGATAAGTTGTATCCGGTGTTGAAGAGATCATTGATGACACCGCTTACAAATCCTTCCCCTTTCCTCATGATGATATCTCCGTTTCGCAATTTTCCTACTTCATCGGGCGAAAGTTGATAGGTGGTTTTGTTTTCGGGCTTTTCGCGATTTTCTAATCGGAAATGATTAAAGCCAAAATATCCTGAAAAGAAAAAAGCCAAGACGACGGTAGTCATCTTGGCTTTTGTTTGAATTAAACTCGTTGAGTGATTCATTCAATTATTTAACTTCCTCTGCAGGAGCAGCTTCGGTTGAAGCGGCGCCGCTGTCAGCAGGAGCTGATTCTTCCATAACGGGCTCATCTGAGGGAGCTCCACCTTCTTTTTTCTCGTCTACTAACCACTTTTCACCCTCTTTAACCAGGTTAAGTGTGTTTTTGCCATCTTGAGCACAGCAATAAGTACATGATGCCTTATCACCTTCTTCAGTACACTTAACATCTTTCACCTCGTTGATAACGGGAGCCATGTTCATGGAAGTCAAAGCATCCAACATGTCTTGTGTGTTTTTAGTACCGAGTTCTTTTGCTTTTGCGTAGTTTTTGTCTTTAAGCGCATTAAGATACTCAGTTGCTGCTTTGTCAGCACCATTTTTACCACCGCAGGAAGCCAATAATGCCACAGCAAAAGCGCCTGCCAAAAATTTAGTTAAACCTTTCATTTGATATAATTTTGTTTGTTAATTGTGGGGCAAATGTAAAGCAAAAAAACAATTTTGCAACCTTTTATTTCAATTCTTTCTTCCTTTTCAAAAAAGGGCTTGTTTTTGCTTCAGATCCCTTGAGTAATTTCCTGATGTTTGTTCTGTGGGTATATATGAGCACCAGCGGTATAATCAGGGCAAGGACCGATAACAAACCCGATTCAGTTTTAAAAAGAAAAAAATAGATAAAAGCAAAGAATAAACCCGAAGTTACGGAGGCTAAAGATACATATCCGGAACTAAGCCAAACCAGCAGAAAGAAAAGAAAGGTTAATCCGGAACTTACGGGCGCAACGGCCAGCATGATTCCCAATGCGGTGGCCACTCCTTTTCCTCCTTTAAAATTCGCATACAGGGGATAGAGGTGGCCCAACAGGGCCATACAACCGCATAATAGTCCAAAGTCGGTATCGGATAATGCTCCGATAGGTGAATGTATATGCAACCAAAGGGGAATTTTCACGGCCAAAAAGCCTTTCAGAATATCTGCCGTAAGCACCACGGTGCCGGCTCCCGAACCCAAAACCCGGAAAGTGTTGGTAGCACCCGCATTTCCGCTGCCGAACTGCCGAACATCTTTTCCGAAAAACAAAATGCCGATCCAAACGGCGGAGGGGATGGATCCTAGGAAATATCCCTCGAGTAGAAAAAGAAATGCAATGAATACATCCATATATTTCGGTTCTAAAACTGTTCTAAAAATTGCTCTACACGGCGCTTGGTACCCAGCGTAAATTGATAAGCGGGTATACCGTTTCCGCCCTCTACGGTGCGTCTCTTGGCATCTAATTCCAATACTTTATTGTTAATTTCCGTATTGTGTGAAGAATAAAATTGCATGATGTTATTCCTGTAATTAAAGTAGTACCAGTTATTCGCGTCAAATTCTATGTAAAGATTAATCACATCGCCGCTTCGTTTGCGGTTTATCTCCATTTTTAATAAAGCCTGGCGATTATATATTTTTCCGTTCCAGCTCAGGATACCTACGTTGCCGTTATGAAAGAGAGAGCGTTTGGTTTTATCCCAATATAAATGCACGTCCGTAAAAAGGAACGTCTTTGCCAATTCTGCCGGAAGCTTGTCGGTTTGACCCGCCTTGCTCATAAAACGGGCTCTTTCTTTGCTGTCAGGAATCAGTCTGCCCAAATCAATCATAATGTCGGGATCATTTAAGCCGGCGGTCCCCGTCTGATTGTCCTTTATTTTGGAAAAAATGAGATCCCAGATGCTGTTGTCCAAAAAGAAATCGATACCGAATACCACGTCTAATTCCGTGGTGGTGTCGGCTGGCAGGTAATTGATTCTTCCCGCGGATACGGTATTTACCTGTCCTAATTTTCCTCCTATTTCCAGTTTGCCTTCCCCGTAAGCCGAGCAATCGCCGGGATTGAAAACCATGAGGTTGCCCTCTGCCTCATCATCGGTCAGCCTGTCTTTGTTTCCCACTTTGTATTCCCCCGTTTTGGAATCATACATAAGATAGCCTGATGCGCTTACCACTTCGATATCTGCATACGTTTTTTTCCCGGATATGAGCACGGGATAAATTCCGCTGGAATCGGATGCGAAGGCAAAACCGTTGAACATGATGTTTTTGCTTTCGTCCCTTGCCTCCTGAGGAACGGGCAGAAGAATGTCTCCGCTTCCGATGAAACCTTCCGTTTCCATCCATTTTTTGGTGAGCAGGGGGCAATCATGTTCCAAACTGATGTATCCTTTTACGAAGGGTTCCGGATTTTGGGAAAATAAGCTGAAATCTCCTTTATAAAATACATGAGGCATAAATTTTAGGCTGTCGGAAACGGTAATTAACCCTTTTGCTTTTAGTTCTTTAGTATCGGTAACCTCCAATGTGTGCATGCGAATGTCTTGCACTCTGCCCGTGTTATCTTTGTATTCGTAAATTCCCTCTCCCCCAATCTTGAATTTGCCTCCGATGTGCACCGTAGCTTTTTTAAGGGTATGATTCGTTTTTTCTGAAGGCATCAGGAGCTGTGTATTTCTTAACGTATCCATCACCGCACCTGCTCTAACCACCACCTTGCCTTCGGGTATCAATACCCGGCTGTCTGCCACGTCTATGTGGTTCACTTTTTCGGCATAAAGCACTTTTTCGCCCGTTTTGAAAAGGGTATAGGGCGAATAAAATTCCAAATTTCCCTGTTCGGGGTGCATCGACAATAATTTAAATCCGTTCTTTTCATTTTCTACTTTGGAGCGCAGTTCCATATTGTTGCTCTGCATATCCCAATCCAATTTTTCGCTGAATGTTCTATATTGGTTGATCGGGAAGTCAACAAAAGCATTTTCGTCGTTGGCTTCGAATTTTCCTTTTTTCAATTTAAAATCTACATCCGCGTTCATGTTGGCCGTCTTCAGCGAAATGCCTTGTTCCCCGGTCTCGGTATTTATTTCTTTCAACATAAAATCGGTACTGTCTGAAAGAATGTTTTCGGGTTTTAAATTAAATTTTTCCGCGCGCAGCTCGGCATTTCCCAAGTCAATTTTACCTCCCGCCTTGAGTCCGTTTTCCGTTACGGTCATTTTTCCGTTAAGTAAGGCTTGAGATCCATACATACTGAAGCCGCTTCCCAGATTCTTTACTTCGTAGGTTCCGTTACCGGGTTCCCAATGCACTGCTACGGAATCGGCCTTCACATCGGGAGTTCCATTTTTTACTATCGTTTTATCCACCGTGAATTTTTTAGCCGGTGCATTCAGACTGTCGGGATAAAAGCGAAAATCCTCTGATTCGGTTTTTGATGATAAATATTCCAAGCGTCCATTACCTCGTAAGCCCTCATGAGACATGGTTATCGTGTTGAAATACTTGGCGGGCCCTCCATAAGCAGGATATCCGGTTTGAGGGGTAGATGAACGGATACCCAGACTGTAGTCAGGCATGACCCGCAGTTTTTCTTTGAAGTCAGGAAATATGTTTCCGCTGGTGAAGGTGCCGTCCAACAGCAGATTTTCGGTAGGAAATTCGTCCAATGAGTCAATTTCGAAAGGATCGATCTGGAAATGGAATAAATCTCTTTTGTAAACACCTCCGCAAATGGAACGATTTTCGTAGTAGGTGTAGGCATTTTGGGTGCTTTGGAAAACCGGAAATCGGCCGATTGATTTTATGCCCGATTTGTTGAAAGGGGCATCAATTTCCAATATACCCCGCACATCATGAATGGCAGTGGGAACTTTCACATCGGAATATTCGCCGTTCTTGTCGGGGGTGAAGCGTTTTACCACGAGGCGTATTGAATCTACGGATGGCAGATTCATTCGGAAATTTTCATAATTGAAATCGTACTTTTTTCCAAAGAAGCTGAACTTTCCCGCAGAAACGAGTCCGTCAAAGGCAAAGTCCATATTTTTTCTCATGACCAATTCTTGCTCTTTGGGATATAACACCACCTGTTGTGAATCGCTCAGTTGGATCATACCTACTCCGCGCATTTTCAAATTATAATCCAATAGGCTCAGTGTGGCGTTTTTTTCCTTAATGGTGGAATTAAATTCTATTATATCGTAATCCGAAAGGCGTGATCGTGCATTCACCAAGTGGAAAAACCGATCTTTTACCACATACTCATCTTTGTTTACGTTATACGAAATAAGTCCATAAATGGACATAAGCATGATAAACTGCCGTACCTGGGACGGATCATCACGCAGGTATTTGGCGGTCTCTTCTCCCGTAAATGTTCTTCTGGGGGCATTTTTTGTGTAAAACTGCTTCAGCATGTACAGCGGGCTTATATCCCCAACGCCGTCCAATCGTTCGTACAGCATGTCCCGAAAGTAATTGGCCGAATAAAAATTGGCTCTTCCCTCAGAGGCTCCCTTGGTGGTGGAAAAATCAATTTTATCTTCTCCCGTTTTCCAATACAGGGCTTCAATATCCATGTCCAGTTTGTGAAAGGTATTCAGGTAAAGACTTTTCTGCATGCCCTGTCCAAGTCGGAGCAACGTTAGTTCACGCTTGTCGGTGATGAATTTGAAATTTAATCCCGGTTGGTAAAGTGAATCAATCGTGTCATTTCGGATGAGGTAGATAGTCACTTCCGCATCGTCCGACGAAATGGTATTTTCTTTAAAATTATAATTCAGTGAAGCAATTTTGATAAAGGGAAAATTATTGCGATTAAACATAATCAGGGCCGGATTGGATGCATCGCCCGAGCCGATGAATTTATTTCCGAAAAATTGAAAACCACCCAGGTAGCTGGCTTCTTCGGATAACTGATCTAATTTTATGCGTTTGTCATACCCTGAAAATCTGGGGTAGGATGCATTTTCCGGTGTTATATTGTTCAACACTTTTTCTTCCAGAAAACCTAAAATCGGATCTTTCAGGTAGCGCGTGTGCATAAATTCTACCGAGTCTGCTTTGTATTCAGCCGTTTTAAGAGCAATTGAATACTTATTCAACTCGGCAAATACCCAGTCTTTTGGCATTCCCGCCCGATCCCAATATACCTGTCCGTTTTTTCCCTCCCATCTGTTCTCGGTCATGATCCAACTTCCCTGCGTGTTAAAAATGAGCGCACTGTCATTTCTGGAATAGGCCACCAGATTTACACCGGAGAATACAGCCTCGGGTTCTTTCCCTTCGGAAAATTCCAGCCGGTAACCGCCATAAACCTTCCATTGGCAGGAACTGGATTGATAGATCACATTTTCCCTAAATAATCGCCCCGAATTGGCCAGAAAATCTTCAGTGGTGCCTTGCGGTTTTTTTTTCAGCACATAAAGAGCGGCCTTTTGCCAGGTCTTAAATTCAGAATCCGGACGACCTTTGTCGGCGGATGTTATGGATGCAGAAAGAAAGTCGGCATAAAACGGATATACGCGGTATTTTTTCTTGGATAACTCATTGAAAAACTCCTGCATTAAAATCACCCGTTCTTCATTCATGCGGTTGGTTTTAAGCTCGGTATCCATTAAATCGGACAGTTGTTTGCCCTTTTCTCTGTCGTTGGCAAAAAATAATTCTTTGAGTTCAGAAAACAATTTTGCTTTTTCTTTGCTGAAGATTTGGGCCCGGGCGGAAAAACCCAATAATACCATGCTCGTAAAAAAAAGAAATACGTTTTTCATGATTTCTTGAATTTAATGGATGCCCAATTATTCTTTTCCAGTGTTATGGGACTGCCAAATCCTTCTTTTTCAAATGCACGGGTGAGAAATTCAACATCACCGGCAAAAAATCCGCTGATGATTAATGAGCCATTCGGTAAACAGGATTCAGAAATCAGGGGCAGCAGGTGAATCAAGGTGTTGCGTGTGATGTTCGCCAGGACGATGTCAAATACCCCATAAGGACCTTCGTGTTCGCGGGCATCCAGCAGGGTATAATCCGAAATACCATTCAGGGCGAAATTTTCGTGGGCGTTTTGAAGGGCAAAATCTTCAATTTCGGTGGCCGTAAGAAAAGCCGCACCGGATTGATGGGCAAGAATGGCTAATATGCCGGTGCCTGTTCCCAAATCCAACACTTTTTTATCCCCAAAATCGGTTTTCAGCATATGCCGCATCATCAGTTCCGTGGTGGCATGATGTCCAGTACCGAATGACATTTTCGGTGTTATATTCAGCGTGTATTTTACATTCGGTTTTTCCGGGTGGAAGTTGGCTTTTACGTACACCAGATCATCAATGGCTATGGGTTCATAGTTTTCCTCCCACACGCTATTCCAGTTTTGGCCGGCTATTGATTTTATTTCCCAGGATTCGCAGAATTCTTTCAGTAATTCTTGGGGCAGATGATCCATATTTAATTCCTTTTCCGGTATAAAAGCCTCCAAACCGAGTGCGTTTTCCGAAAAGCTTTCAAATCCTATTTCGGCCAGTTCCGTGATAAGTATATCCGTGGCAAGGTCGTTATCTGTACCTTGTTTAAAACGAATGCTGAGTTCTATGTAATTCATGGCAGGGCTGATTGAACGATGGCCGAAAAGGAGTCTGCATTGAGGGAGGCTCCTCCCACCAGAAGTCCGTCAATATCCGGGTTTGCCAATAAATCCTTGGCATTTTCCGCTTTTACGCTGCCGCCGTAAAGAATGCGCAGTTGTTCAGCAAATTGAGGGTAGTGCAGCGAAAGGAATGTCCGTGCCATGGCATGTACTTCCTGCGCCTGTGAGGGCGATGCGGTAAGTCCGGTACCGATGGCCCAAACCGGCTCATAGGCCAATTCCAAGTCATTTGCCGTAAATTCGTCTAATTGATGCAATAAGGCCAATTGGGATTGGATGATTTGCTCCACCTGTCCGCTTTCTCTTTGGGCCAATGTTTCGCCGAAGCAATACATTATTTTCAGCCCGGCCTGTTTGGCCTGTTTCATTTTTTGCACGAGAACTTCGTCAGATTCTCCGAATATCTGACGGCGTTCCGAGTGTCCGATCAGTACATAATCAGCACCTGTCGATTTGGCCATTTCTGCCGAAATTTCACCCGTGTAGGGGCCTTCCCGAAAAGAAGAACAGTTCTGAATACCGGTGGAAATAGGAGTGTGGTTTAAAATTCCGGAAACGGCAAACAGGTGCGTGGCCGGGGGGAAAAGAACGACATCCACCGATTCGGCCCATTGACCGCAGGAACGATGAATTTCTTTTGCCAGAGCCATTCCCTCGGGCAACGTGGTAAACATTTTGTGGTTTCCCGCGATTATTTTTTTTGACCTGTTGCTCATACGTTCTTTCCGCCGGGAATTAATCAAGGTGCTTTTTGCGGATCTCCTCAAACGAAGGGAAGTCGTTATAATGCCACATGTCTAATACTATAGTGTCTTTGATGAGTACCAGCCCCGGGTTGGATCTGATGATGGTTTTCAGTGAAGTGGCATCGTTCACGTAATAGGGGAAACCGTTTTGATGCTGATGCCGGAAATCTTCCACCAGATCACCGCTGGCAGTTGCCCCTATAAATTCCATGTCTGCTTTTTGTGCTTCAGCTGCCAATGCATTTACCTTAGGTTGAACGGCTGTATTGGTTTTGGTCAAATCATACGCCACAAGCATAAATTTTAATCCCGTTTTTTTTACGAAATTCATCGCATATTCTTCTCCGGTTTCCTTGCTTTCCAAAGTGAAATCGTGGATGGGTGCCTCCACGTAAGGTTTTACGATTTCTTTCCGTTGATTTACGAATTCATTTTCGGCTAAAAACTGCTCGGTCATCCAGGAGAAATCATTAATCGGGTTTCCGTCCGTGTTTTTAATCGCGAGATATTCCTTTACTTCGCCCGTTTTGCTGTTCTTGTAAATCATATACACGTTTGCAAATTCAGGTTCACCTTTCATCTTTTCGGTGATGATATTACCGATGGCCCAAGGTCGATAATCTTTGATCGGCAGATGGTTGTAACAGTGGGCCGTAAACCAACCGGAGAGAATGAGTGGGACGGTGATGAGGACCGCGTTTTTCATCATTTGCTTCTTAAGGCTGAAGTGTACCACGATTCTTACCAAAACAAGAACTAAAATGAAAAATCCGGGCAGGTACCAGTGAAAAACCAAACCGGAAACCAACAGGCCTCCGATGGAAGCTACTGCGGAAACCCAAATCTCATGAAGATCAAATTTATCTGACTCCATGCGCTTTCCGAAAAAGAGAACGGGTAAAATGAACAGACCCAAAATCACGTCTTTCCAAAAGGACTGCCATGGGGTAAGTTTAAGTGCATCACCGAAACATCCGCAATCGGTTACCTTGTTGAACCATGCACTGTAAAAGGTGAGAAAGCCGAAAAATAGAATCATGAGGAAGAGCATGACGGCAGTAAACGGAATAAAAACTCCGAGCAGGAGCATCGCCCCGAAAAGAATTTCAACCACGCAAACCAATACCGAAAGAGCCAAAGCCTTGCCGTACATGAAATCACAAAAATCATTGAACCAGTGTTCTTTTTCGCTTGCACTTTCGGATACGGTAGGTTCGTTAACGTACATGAATTCGTTTTCTACGCCGGGAACGCTGAGGTCTATCGGGTTACCGGCATAGTCGGTGGGTTTCAACGTTGATTTTCCTTCGATCACGGCCGTAACTTCTTCGGGAGTTAAATCGCGCTGAGTGTAAGTGGTATCCAAGCGGGTTTCCGTAAGTTTAAACACCGTAAAATACTCCTCCATTTTATAAGAGAATCCCATGGGATCGTTTGCTTTAATCATTCCGGAAATGATAAATAGGGTACCCACCAACACCCGACAGATATGCAGAAATAGTTTCATGATATTGTAATACTTCCCTGCAAAAATAGAAGATATGCCCGATAATTGGACTTCACGCTTTCGAGGTTGTGTTTAAGGAAGTGTTAAAGTGTTCCGTTTAATGTCCGACCATTTCGTTGATTTTTTTCAAAACGGATTCGGGAGTAAGCGTATTTCCGCATGAAAAATGCTGCAGCGGACAGGATTTTTTTCCATGCAGCCCACAAGGCCTGCACGATAATTTTTCGGATGTTTCTAAGTATTGGGAGTTTGAGGAGAGGGGCGTGAAGCCGAAATCCGGTACGGTGGAACAGAATAGCTCCAAAACCGCCGCATCAACGGAGGACGCCAGATGAACGGGTGCGCTGTCATTGGAAACCGTAAGGGCGGCTTTTTTCATCAGTGCCGCTGATTCCAAAAAGCTCAGTTTCCCGGACAGATTGTGCACTTGCTTTCCGCTGTTTCGCGCTATTTCTTCACAAAGTTTTTGGTCGTTTTTTCCGCCGATCAGTACAATGGAATATTCATCAGCCGCCAAGCGGATCAGTTCACTCCAATGGGTTGCCGGCCATTGTTTGGTGCTCCACACGGATGCCGGCGCCAAAACCAGCGATCCTTCATATGGTTTCGCCTTTACCATTTCTGCTTCGGTAAGATAGATTTTCGGAAGTTTCAGCTCGGGTGCAAAATCCTTAATCAGTGCATGATTTCGCTCAATTTCGTGGAAACCCGAATTCATGGAATGGGGATATTTCCGACTGAATAAAAAGGAAAACGGATTTTTGGCAAAACCTCTCGTTTCCGGGGCTCCCGAAAAAGCAGTGAGCAGCCCCGTGGAAAGATAGCGCTGAAGATTAATGACAAGGTCGAAGCGCTGCCGTCTTATATTGATGAGTAAATCGGCAAGAGCTTTGGTTTTACCTGTCGTTTTTTTCCATTCCGGAACGGCGTGAAGGAATGGATGATGGGTGAATAAGGAGGCATGACCCGCCCTAACCAAATAGGTTATTCTTGCATCGGGATTGGCTTGGTGAAGGGTTTCCAACACGGATGTACCCAAAATGGCATCACCCGTAAATGCAGTTTGGATGACTAATATTGACCGGTATTGTTTCACCGTCATACAGCTACATTATGGTCGCGAAGGGCTTCGTTTAGCGATGTTTTCAGATCGGTAGACTCTT
>CAYYRB010000003.1:41381-55695 GCA_964473995.1 uncultured Candidatus Competibacteraceae bacterium
ACATTATGGTCGCGAAGGGCTTCGTTTAGCGATGTTTTCAGATCGGTAG
Organism: uncultured Candidatus Competibacteraceae bacterium; assembly: GCA_964473995.1. GTDB lineage: Bacteria > Bacteroidota > Bacteroidia > CAIKAF01 > CAIKAF01 > JAKRSD01. The sequence continues at coordinate 41,431 of CAYYRB010000003.1, forward strand.
ACTCTTTCCGTTTTCCGATGATGAGTGCGCAGGGCACCTGAAATTCACCTGCCGGAAATTTTTTGGTGTAGGAACCCGGAATGACCACACTTCTCGAAGGAACAAATCCTTTGTACTCCTTAGGTTCGCTTCCCGTAACGTCAATAATTTTGGTGCTTTTTGTAATCACCACGTTAGCCCCCAACACGGCCTCTTTTTCTATATGGGCTCCTTCCACCACGATACACCGGGAGCCTATAAAACAACCATCTTCAATGATGACGGGAGCCGCCTGAACCGGTTCAAGCACACCGCCCAGCCCTACGCCGCCGCTCAGGTGTACGTTTTTTCCCACCTGTGCGCAGGAGCCTACGGTGGCCCATGTATCCACCATGGTGCCTGAATCTACATAAGCTCCGATATTCACGTAGCTGGGCATGAGAATGGTTCCGCTGTTAAGGAATGATCCGTAACGGGCTATGGCATGGGGAACTACCCTCACCCCGAGTTCGGCATAGTTGCGCTTGAGTTTGATTTTATCGTGAAATTCAAAAGGACCTACCTCAAACGTTTGCATTTTCTGAATCGGAAAATAAAGAATCACCGCTTTTTTAATCCATTCATTAACGACCCACCCGGAATCGGCAGGCTGGGCCACACGGATTTTGCCTTCGTCCAATAATTCAATCACTTCGCGGATTGCCCGGCAACTTTCCTTGTCTTCTAAAAGCGCCCGATTTTCCCACGTTTTTTCAATGATGTGTTGTAATTTTTCCATCAGGTGTTATGTGTTTTTTATAATCAAATCTGCCTTTTCGGCCGATAGGGAAATCAGGTCAAATTCTTCTGCGAGTCGCTCCGCATAGAGCATTTCTGTTTCTATAACCGTTAAGCCTTTCCAGCGATAAAAATCGAAAAAACGTTTTTTTCTTTCTTCTTCCTTTATCTGGGTAAATACGGCCACATCTGCCAATTTACCCAGGGGCTCAGAACATAGCAGGGGTACTCCTTCCAGAATGACCACATCTTCACCGTGGTAGCGGTAAATGACTTCCTCTTTCAAACGCCTGGTTTTGCTATCGTATTTTTTTACGGAAACCGCCTCGTGATTGAAAAATGAAAACATATCCTTTTCGAATTTTCGGATGCGGAAGCGCTCCAAAACCGTTTCTTTTCCCGTCCGGTCGGCTGCGGGCATAATCCAGTCGTCCGCACGGATCGAGAGCACGGTTTGTTTCTGTTTTTTGAATTGTTGTTTGAGGTAGGAGGTTAAAGTGGTTTTTCCCGAACGGGACTGACCGCCTACAAGCACAACGAAGGGTTTAGAGATTTTTCCACATTGTTCGGAACGTTTCAGCAGATCTTCAAAATGATCTTTTAAGGGTTCATCGATAATAAATTGAACAGCTTCCAAAAGGTTTTCGAATAGGTAATCAGGTTCGCTTTGTAGGTCGGCACAGGCCTTCCCCGTGCGCACGCCGGCAAAAACTACGCCGGCCCTTTTTGCGGCTTCACGATCCCGGTCGGAATCCCCGATCATAAAACTGTTTTCCGCAGAAATACAGAAATCTTCAGAAGCCTGCAAAATCATGCCCGGTTTCGGTTTTCGACAGGCGCAGTCTACTTTATAAGATGCATTTTCTTCGGGGAAACCTTTATCAGGATGATGCGGACAGTAGTATATGGCATCCAATTTAGCGCCTTCTTTTCCGAGTTTCCATTCGAGTTTATTATGAATATCCCGCAATTCGGATTCAGTGCATAGATTCCGTGCAACTGCCGACTGATTGGTAATAACGATGGACGCAAAGTCGGAATGATTTATCTTTTTTACCGCTTCCGCCGTGAATGGGAAAATGAGCAATTCATCCGGGTTTTTGATAAATTCGGTATCTTCATTCAGTACCCCGTCCCGGTCAAGGAAAATCGCTTTCTGCGGGTAGAAATAACTTTTCCTCTCCACCTTTCCCGAACGAATATCCCGGGCCACAGCCTCCAGTCGCTCTGGGGTTCCCATGTCTTTGATGTATTCGGTGGTGTTGTAAGCAAATACGGGTTCGCGGGTGATCAGGTGCGGAAAAATATCTTTTCCGAAGTCTTGCTTTTTCTCCTGTTCTATGTATTGGAAAACGGCAGGCTCGAAAACGTAAACCGCCGCATTTACCAAATTACGCAGATATCGGTTCTGCGGATGGGGTTTCGAATAGAAATGGGTGACTTTTCCCGTTTCATCACACTCTAACAAGTCGCTGTCAAAGGGATGATCATTCGGATGTACGACGAGTGTGGCCGCGGCTTTCTTTTTTTTGTGAAAGTCCAAAAGTCGGTGAAAATCCATGTGGAGAATGACATCCCCGTAAAGAACCAAAACGGCACTGTCGATTGAGCCTTTCAGCGGGACCAAACAACCCGCCGTGCCTAGCGGGGATATTTCTTCCAGATAAAGGATGTTTAAACCGAATTTGTCTCCGTTACCGATTTGTTCCCTGATTTTGTTACCTAAGTGACCAAGGGTTATAATGACTTCACGGAATCCTTGTTTTTTTAAGAGATCCAGCTGGTATTCCAGTACCGTTTTTCCGGCAGGGGCCAAGAGTGGCTTGGGAATTTCTTCCGTTAAGGAGCCCATTCTGGTTCCTTTTCCTCCGGCGATAATGATGGCTTTCAAAACGCGCAAATATAACATGAATTAAACCAATTTGTCCCGTAAGGGCGGAATATGTGGTGCGGAATGATGCAGGCGGACATTTATTCGTTGTGTATGGTTAATTTGTTATTTTTGAGCAGTCTAACGTTTTTTTATGGATGTAGCTGTCAGTAAACGATTTTCAAGATTGGAGGCATTGCGGAAAGAGGCACATGAATTATTGGCTTCTTATTCGGATGAAACGGTAAATACGCCGGAGGCCCGGGGCAAGTGGGGAGCGATTCAGCATTTTGCTCATATCATGGGCTCTGAAACGGCGGGTCTCACCTACATGAAAAAAAAGATGGCTGGTGCATCGGAGGCGGGAAAGGCCGGATTTATGGGAGGCGCGCGTCTGGCGGTGCTTCGTTTGGCACTCAGTCTTCCCCTAAAGTTTAAGGCTCCGCCCGTATTGCAGGAGCCCGAAATGTATATTTCCAAAGAAGAGTTTTTTCAACAATGGGAATCACTTAGAAAAGAATACGAAGATTTTTTAGGCAAAGTGGATACGAATTTCGTGCATGTGAAACTGTATAAACACCCGGCAGTGGGGCGCATGAGTATTCTTCAGGCACTTGATTTCATGGCGGTACATCTGGATCGGCACATCAAATCAGCCCGTGTGATGCTGAAAAAGGCCTAGCTTTTTTCTCCCGGCAGATACCAGTAACTTAATTCCAACGAAGTTTCTCCGCTTGAATACTTTAAAATGAGCGGAAGTTCGGGATTTTTCCATACCCAGAAATGTATCGTCTGTTCCCGATTTGTGCAGTGCATGGTTTTTTCGGAAATGGTCGCAGTTCCTTTTTCGAATCGAAAATCCTCGTTTTTATCCACAAAAAAATCTTCCCGTCCATAATCTGTATCCAAGGTTACACTTCCGGCTTCCAATAAGTCCCGGTAGGTTTCCAGACTCAACATCATCGCCGTTTTTTCAGTCAGTTTGTTGCTTCCCGTGTCCAAATCCATTTGTAGGCTTTTGGCATATTTTCTCCCCTTTTCAGAAATTTCCACATGGCCCTTAGAATAGTCCAGATTCGTTTTGAAATAATCGAAACTGACCGTGGGCTCCAGTTCGCTGAAAGTAATCTCCATGGTATAATTAACCACCTCCGTTTGACTTACCTTATAGGTAAGCGAAGTCCCTTTTTCAATTTTCAGGGCTATGATTTTGGTGTTTTTGGGAATTTGAGGTTTTTGCGAATTTCCACCGCAACCGCCCGATACAACCACCAAAAGAAACCAAAGCGAGGGACTTTTCCAGAGTGTATTCATCGCTGAGCTGATTAAATTGCTTAGTAAAGTTATAAAAAGCAATCGGTAATTCTTTATTTGTTTTAAAAATTAAGAAAAACGACGAAGTATCCAAGACCATATAAACCCGGAAAAGATATGCCAGAGCCCCCAAAATGCACAGATGATGGCTGACTCTGCATTATGCTTGAAAAATTGCAAAACCAAAATAAGGGCTAATCCGGCATTTTGTATTCCGGTTTCTATGGAAACGGTTTTCGCTTCGGCCATTTTTAATCCGCCGGCAGTTGCGAAGATAAATGCGAAAACGAAAGCGAGTCCGTTCATCAGGAGGACATATAAAAATATGTTTCCCAAATGGGCCGAAAATAAAGGGATGTTCTGAATAACGGCGCCCGCAAGGAAGGCAAAAAAGAAAACGCCCGATAAAACATTTACCGGTTTCGAAATATGGTGCGTCCATGTAGGTTTAAGGGCGGTAAGCAGCCAACCCGAACCTACGGGAATTACCGTAAGGAAAAGCAGGCTTTTCATCACCTCTGCCGGATCGAGTGAAAAATCTTGCCTCAACTCGTTCATCGGGCTATACAACGATGACCAAAACCCGAAAATAAGCGGCGTTAAAAAAAGGGAAAGGCAGGTAGAAACAAAGGTGAGTACAATGGAGAAGGATACATTACCTCCGGCCAGTTTGGTGAGGTAATTCGATACATTACCACCGGGTACGGCTGCCAATAAAAACATCCCGCAGGCTATTTCGGGAGAAGGTTTCATCACCAAAACAAGCAGCCAGGTGAGTAACGGAAGTAAAAGCCATTGTGAGGTTAGACCGATGATGAGCGGTTTGGGTTTTCGGATTACCGCTACCAGCGTATTTTTCGTAATTCCCAAAGATACGCCGAACATAATGAATCCGAGGGTAAGGTAAAGCCCCCACTCGGCTGCCTGATTAAATACTATTTCCGTCGGCTCGTTCATGATTTATCGGTCAGCAGACCAACAGACGTTTACCTCACGGGCACCGAAATAGGGCAGCCTTCCGTGTGCCGTACGGAAGTTGTCGATGGCCATCATGTCGCCTGACTTCCAGGGAATGATACTCATGTTTTTCCAGATGGTGCTTTGAATATGTTTCACATACTTATCGGGTATGGAATCTCCGTTTCCAAAGGTAACATGCATGGCTCTGTCTTCGGGTTTGATCCTGCGATTTTCCCGAAAGTCATTTAATTTAAGAAAGAGGGCAAGAGCAAAGCCGCGCAGATTGTTTTGGTGAATGGCAATGTGGGCATATTCAAATCGGGCTGCCGAGGAATGAAACACCTGTGTGTGATTGAACCATATTTTTTCTCCGCTCACCGGATGCTTAAGTATCGCCGGGCGCGTATTGACAAGTTTCAATCCGTCGCCTGGAAGCCAATGGGGTTGTAATTCGTATTCCCGGCAGATTGCCTCCACTTTGTTTTTATCGGTGGTCTGAAACAGATCGGGCCAGGGCTTCAGTTGTTTTACATTTTTTGATTTTGAATCAGGGCCTGAATAATTGCGGATCATGGTCACCCCTTTTTCTTCAAACTCTTGTCTGATGGCCGGGTTCAAATCCCGATATACGGCGGCAAAATCACAGGTTGGCGTTTCACCTCCGCTTTTCGGCGCAATCTTGCACCAAAAGAATAATTTGCGCGGGGCAAAAGGAAGAAAACTCATTTCGCAATGTTGCATGATCGGGTAGTGGGAGGGAAGCTCACTGGCAGAAAAAACATAATCGGTCAATTTGTTGCGCGGGGAAGTTCCGAGATAATCATTTTTTAGATCAGGGTCAATCAGTTTTGCCCCGTTTTCAAATGTGCGCGGATCCTTGATGCCAAATCCCCTGAACAGGATGGCTCCATGGTTATCCAATTTCTCACGGATTAAATCGGCGCGGGCCTGTAAAAATCCGCTCAATGTTTCACCGGAAGATCGTGCTATGTATGGATGCGTAATAGGCATGATGTATAGTTTATTTGGTGTAAGGAGTCATTTATTGCTATCGGTGTCCCATATATTGTTGTAAAATGATGACCGCACTTACCGTGTCGGCAAGGCTTTTGTCTTTTTTCAGTTTTTTTCCCGCTCCGGCCTGCCTGATGGTTTGCAATGCCTCACGGGTAGTGAACCGCTCATCTTCACGCCGGATGGGGATATTCGGATGCGCTACAGCAAACTTTCTCAGAAATCCCACGATCTCTTTTTCAACTTTTGATTCGGCTCCCTCATCGGGAACGGGCTCCCCCACCACAATCAATTCTACGCTTTCCTTTTTTAAATAATCATTCAAAAAGGGGAGAAGTTCGGAAGTATGAACTGCCGCCAACGGTCCGGCGATAATCTTGAGCGGATCGGTTACCGCAAGGCCCGTTCTTTTTGTTCCGTAATCAACCGCTATAATTCGTCCCATGCTTTATTCCTCCTCCACATAGGTGGGTATACAACCGAATTGGTTTACCAGAATGTCATCGTATTCGTCTGCGAAGGTAAACAGTTCTCGAAATTGGGGTATGGCGGTTTCCATGGTAAAGTCATCCTCAAAGATGAGCATACTCAGCAGAATATCCCGATTGTTTATGCTGAAAACGGTGCGTTGCATTTCGTAATTTTTTTGGAGCATGTATGCGTAAAGCGCGGAGAGTCCTTTTTTGGGAAGTTGGGCAATTACGGCATCTGCTACGATAAACCGGGTAGCTGCCACGTACGAAATATTTATCTTGGCGCTGCCCCGTTCAACCTGCCACGCATCGGTTCCCGTTCTGCATAATTCTTTGTTGAATTCCAAAATATCCAATACCGACTCAATCATTTCACCCATTTTTGATGGAAGAAAAGGCTTTCCACGGTAAATTTCCTCCTCCATTTTGTTTCCGCATTCGGGACAAAACCCCTTTTTCAGTTCTTCCATGATAATCAGGTTGGAACAAGCAGTGCAGCGTACGGATTGTTTTTTTTCTTTCAGCCGGAACTCTTCTAGACAGGATTTCAGATAATTTACGGGAAGAGCAAATCCCAAAGAGTTCCCTTCTTTGATGATAAACGTGTTTACACCGATGATTTGTCCGTTTTCATCCACCAAAGGCCCGCCGCTGTTTCCCGGGTTTATGGGCGCATCAATCTGCAGGTAATCAATGCCGTTGTAATTGCTTTTTATTTTAGAGATGATACCCCGGGTGGAGGCATATTTCAGGCCGAACGGGTGTCCTATGGCCAACACTTCGTTTCCCTCTTTTACAGACTCTGCTTCACCCAGCGGAATATCTTCCACATCATACACGGCGTCGGGTTGTATAAACGCAAGGTCATACAAGGGATCGTGACAAACAACGGGAAGCAGTGTTTTTTTGATTTTACGGCCGGTAACCACCGCTTTTGCCGACCCGGCAACAACATGAAAATTGGTAATGATCAGTTCATTTTTTTTTAAATAAAAACCGGTACCATTCCCATAGGGAGTGGCAATCTGTACTACGCAGTCGCGCATTCTTCCGATAATGTCATTCATGCTTTCGGCGAAAAGTGCAGCGCCCTGATTTCGTTTAAAAACGAATAATGAAAATCAGGAAGGCTATCAAATTTAAGGTTTTGAATGTGAAAAGCCATACCGGGGTATTGTCTGGATTCCTCTGAAACAATCTGCCCGATCTCCCGGATCAGGGCGTCCCGGTTAATGATTCCGTTTTGGATGAATGGAACATCAACGTCTAATCTGATGAAATAATCCGAATTCAGGATCATAAGCTGCAGGTGAAAGAGCCGGTAATGGGCCGGGAATAATCCGAAATGAAAAAGGCTGTAGGTGATGGTGTATTCATAAATAATCATTTCCATCTCGGGCTGTTTGTTTTGAACGTACCAATCCGTATTCTTTAAGCACTCCGCGATATACTCCCGAATGGTGCCGATGTCGGTTGCGGCAACCAGTCCGAATACGGATCGGACCCGGTAAAAACAATCGGTGAAGAATGTTTTTGGCTGGTTTGCCAACCGGGTTAACTCACTGATGATTTCTTCGTTTTTTTCGACGTTGGTCAGTCCGTCCTGTTTATTCCAATACATATACTGTATGCGGCTCAGTTCATTGAGCAGACTGCCCCGGGCCCCCAACAGATAATCGCTTTTATAGAGGAAGTTCAGCAAGGCATACGTGATGATTCCCGAATAGGTTTGGCGGTCCTGTTTTCTTACGAAATCCAAGGTCTGGGAAAGCCACGTATTCCAGAATTCCCATTTCACTTCTACCTCTGCGGCAGGAATTTGCAGGATGGTTTCTTTCTTTCCCGGCGGCTTGGTTACCCCTTCAAATTCATGGTGGAGCAGGTCGTCGTATTGATCTGCTTTCAGACACATTTCACGAAATCCGTGGTATAACTTTTCCGGTGAACTCTCTTTTGCAGGCGAGCGAAAGAATAGCCCCAGGCTATTTTCTTTGATGCCGAATTTGGTGTAACGAAGAACATAATTGTCATTTAGCAGTCGGTTCATGGCAGCTATCGGCGGATTGTCAAATGTGGCTAGTAGGCATTCCGCCTGGATAAATTCTCCGTCAAAAAAGCCGTTAACTTCTGCCGAGCCTTGAAAAAGAGTGAATTCCAGCCGGGTGCCTAAGTTTCGCATTTCTACCGCATCTCCTTTCGGGTTATTCAGGTAGTGCAGCAAAGCCGTCAAGGATGATGAATACGCGTTTTCTTTAAATCGTTCGGCGGCTTCGTGCCATTTTTTTAAACGTTCTTCGCTTTTATTTACATCGGAATAATGTCCGAAATCAATTTCAGGCTGTGGACGGGGCAGTGGGATACTTTCCGGTTTTGTATGATCCGCGGCTGGATTCTGTTTGCCGAAAAGCCTTTGCCAACATCCCATGTTTCGTTATGCTTTTTTTACCACAAAAAGGTTTTTGGCCACCCGTTCCGAAATCATGGTTTCCTGTTTGTTTACCAAAGCAATCAGGGAATTGTCATATCCGAACCGCTTTTTAATTTTTACCCGTGTACCCAAAATTAATTTCACACTGTCCAGGTATTGCAAGAAATCGGCGGAGTGATCCTTAACGCCGATAATGATTCCTTCGTCGTTGATATCCAAATCTGAAAGTGAAAATTCCGGATGATGATGCAGATTTCCCTCGGTATCCGGAATCGGATCGCCGTGTGGGTCATGGGTTGGGAACCCCAGAAACTCATCCAGACGCTCCACCAGTTTTACCGAATGTATATGCTCCAATTGCTCGGCCAAATCATGAATTTCGTCCCATTTAAATTGCAGCTTATCTACCAAAAAAACTTCCCAAAGGCGATGTTTGCGGATAACGGACGCGGCAATCCCTCGGCCCTTTTCGGTAAGGCTTACTCCCTTATATTTTTCGTAGGTAATCAGTTTTTTTTCAGCCAGTTTTTGCAGCATATCCGTTACCGATGAAGCCTTGGTTCTCAATTCATGTGCCAGGTCATTTGTGCTTACGCGCCGCCTGTTTCTGCCCGAAATCTTAAATATGGCTTTCAGGTAATTTTCTTCAGCTTGTGTATAATTTAATTCTTTCACCGACCTGGATTTTATTTGGGAGATGACTTTTTTTGTGGATGATTTTTACCAACATTTCCAAGAAATGGAAAATCAAATGTAAGGGAAAGTCAGGTTAAACATGCTGTTGATAAAAACCTTTGTTTCTGAATTTTGTCGAGAACGAAAAATAACGCATTTTTCATTTGGCAAAATAGTAATCTGCTCATGCCGAATAAATGGGTTTCGGGGTGAGCGGGTGAAGAAAGATATCGTGCGGTTTTATATCACGTTTAGAATAGTTCCCTCAAAATTTTTTCCACTTTTTCTTTCAACTCGGCCAATTCGTTTTCCACGGTTTGCAGCCGGTTTTCTAATTCACCTACTGTCCGTCGGACGGGTTCCTCAGGCATGCCATCAAATTCAGACGGATCGGGCTCACCCGAAAAACAATGCATGTAGCGTATTTCCTTTTGTCCCGGTTTGCGAGGCAATTGAATCACATAAGGCGTTTCGCCTACGGAAAGTGCATGCAAGACCTTTTGGACTTCTTCCAGGTTTTCGAATTCGTAAAGGCGTCCCGCGTTGGTCTTTAATTCCCCTGCCGTTTGCGGTCCCCTTAAAAATAACAGACCCACAATCGTTGTTTCGGCAAGATCCAACGGATATTTTACCGCCAGCGTGTGTCTGTATTTGACCACCCGGCTTCCGGCTCCCGTTACGGTTGCAACAAGCCCTTTTTTCTTCAGTTCGTCCAGCGTTAGCAAAACGGTGGGTTCATCATAATCGGTCACCGGATTTCGGGACGTTTTTTGATTGCAGGCGGCCGTCAGCCCGTTCAGGGTCATGGGGTAATAATCGGGCGTGGTCTTGCTTTTTTCGATCAATGCTCCGAGCACGCGGACTTCCTCCGGGCTGAGCAGGGGTAAGTTGGTTTTGGTTTCTTCCATGAGGCAAAGATACCGCAGCCGGTTGAATTCGTATCTTTGAGGCATGGCACCGGACATATTTTTTTCGCATGGCTCTGAACAATCTGATTTTTTTGATCGCTTAAGAAATCTTTCTTTTGAGCGGCTTGATGCACGGGTTGAACATGCAGTAATGGAATTTAAACGGCCCGCAGGCACCTCGCGTGGTGTACTTACTCAAAAACCCGTATGGTTTCTGACAGTTTCCGACGGTCATTTTATGGGCGTAGGTGAATGTGCTCCCCTTCCCGGTTTGAGTCCTGATTTTTCTTCTGCGGAAGGCATGCTTCGCGAGGTAGCTGATTCTATCAGCCAATTTCCCGACTGGCTCCTTAATCTTGATGATTATCCATCTGTAAAATTTGCTTTGGAAACGGCTTTGCTGGACTTGGAAGGGTACGGTAATAAAATTCTTTTTCCTTCCCGTTTTACGGAGGGAAAAGAAGCGATTCTCATTAACGGGTTGATTTGGATGGGCGATCCGGAAAGTATGATCCGGGAAATCAATGACAAATTGGAAAAAGGCTTCCGGGTTTTGAAAATGAAAATAGGGGCGCTCGATTTTTCCCAAGAAATAGCTATTCTGGAGCAGATACGTTCCGTGTATGGTCCAGATGAGTTGGAGTTGCGTTTGGATGCGAACGGCGCATTTAAACCAAGGGAAGCCGTACGGAAACTAGAACAATTGTTCTCTTATCACATTCACAGCGTGGAACAACCTATCAAGGCCGGGTCTTGGGATGATATGGCCGATGTGTGTCGGGAGAGCCCCATCCCCGTCGCACTCGATGAAGAGCTGATCGGTTTGTGCGGGGCGGATCGCATGCAGGAAATGCTGGAAACCGTTCTTCCCTCTTACCTGATCATTAAACCAACCCTTTGCGGCGGATTTCAGGGTGCAGAGGATTGGATAGCCTATGCCGACCAACTGGGAATAGGCTGGTGGGCCACGAGTGCTTTGGAGAGCAACATAGGGCTGAATGCCATCGCTCAATGGGTTTATGCCAAACAGAATCCGGTGCCTCAGGGCTTGGGTACGGGAAAATTATTCCGAAAAAACATCGAAAGTCCTTTATTTCTTGAGTCAGATACCCTGCGGTATGATGCGGGCGGCAAATGGGATTTGTCCCTGCTTTTTGATGCTTGAAACCATGATGAATAAACGGATACTGATCGAAGGCAGTCAAAGTACGGAAGCACTGGATGCTTTTTTGAAAGACTGGTTAAGCGACTCGGATCATGTAATCTGTAAAACATCGGGAAGTACGGGAGAGCCTAAGCATATCCCCGTCTCCAAAAAAGCCATGCGTTACAGCGCACAAACTACCGTTGATTTTTTTGGATTGAATGCCGCCCACACGGCTTTGCTTTGTCTGCCCTGCGATTTTATTGCCGGCAGGATGATGGTGGTGCGTGCGCTTCTTTCGGGTATGCAATTGCACTCGGTTATTCCTTCCGCCGATCCGCTTTCTGCAGTGTTTCCGTATCCCATTCATTTCGCTGCGTTTACACCGCCTCAGGTGCATAACGCCCTGAGCAGGGAAGCCTCGTCCGGAATGCTTAGAAATATCTCTTCGGTAATCATCGGCGGGGCTCCTTTGCCGCAGGATGTGGAAAACAGGCTGGTTGAACTTGGCGTGAATGCCTATGTGACCTATGGGATGACGGAAACGATTTCCCACGTGGCTTTGCGAAAAGTGGGTGAGTCCAACTACAAGCTTATTTCGGAAGGTACCCGTATATCCATCGATGATTTTGGCTGTCTGGTATTGGAAAATGCCCATTTGTTTGATGGAGCATTGGTAACCCGTGATGTCGTCGAAATTTTGGATCACAATACATTTCGCTGGTTGGGCCGCAGTGATTTTGTCATTAATTCCGGCGGGTTTAAAATTCATCCCGAACAGGTGGAACAAAAAATCAGCCAACATCCCGACTGGAAAGGAATCATGATTATGGTAGCCGCAGAGCCTCATCCGATATATGGAGAACGGCCGGTGCTCATCGGCTTGAAAGAAGCGCAGCTGCCATCGCTTCATACGCTTGAAAATACATTATCCAAGCGGGAAATGCCGGCAAAATTGATTCAGGTGGATTCCTTCGTATTCACGGAGAACGGCAAAATTAATCGGGCGCTTACCACATCGGCTGCCAGAACGCAATCTGCGTAATGCCCCTAAAACGATCCGGGTAACCTATCTTTGTAGGATGTTTGAAACGCGGTTTTTCTCCACCGTGCTGCTTCCGGTGGTTCTTGCATTGATTATGACGGGGATTGGCACTTCGCTCCGCTTGACCGATTTCAGGAATATTCTCCGTTTTCCCAAAGGGGTGTGGGTAGGGTTATTGGGACAAATGGTTTTATTGCCTGTATTGGCCTTCATCATTGCCTACTTAAGCCCCATGCCTGATGTGTTTAAGGCCGGACTTGTACTGGTGGCTGCCTGCCCCGGCGGGGCTACTTCCAACCTCATCATTCACCTGTTCCGCGGCAATGTGGCCATGAGCATTTCGTTCACCATCGTGAACAGTTTTCTGACCTTGTTTTCCATTCCGTTTTGGATCTATCTTGGTTTGTGGGCATTCCGTGGTGAGGGCAGGGAAGTACCCATGCCGCTTGCCGAATCGTTGCTGCACATTCTGGGCATGACGGTTATTCCCTGCGCATTGGGAATTTGGTTGGGTACCCGTTTTCAGCCAACCATTCTGAAATTCAGAAAATGGTTGGATGTGTTCATGCCTATCCTGATGGCTTTTGCCATGACGGCCGCTCTGTTTTTGGAAAAAAAGCAGGACGCCGTGGATTTGTCTTTTCCTGTTTTTTCAAGTGTTTTACCTTGGGTTTTATTACTGAATGTGAGTGGTCTGTTCGGAGGATATATGTTGGCCGGGCTTTTCGGCCTCGGCAATAGAAACCGGATGACTGTTTCTGTGGAAGTGGGAATGCAAAATACGGGCTTGGCCATAGCCATTGCCACTTCCGCCTATATGTTGAATGATCAAAATTTAGCCGTTCCCGCAGCGGCTTATGCCTTGTTTACTTTTTTTACGGCAGTGGGCTGGGCAGCCATTTTGCGTAGAAAGGCCATATCCTTTGCGTGGAAGAATAACCTGAACAGGAAACCGTAGCCAAAGCACATTGTAATGAGCCTAAGCCAAATTATCCCTCATAAAGGTCCTATATTTGCCTCGAGTATCGTTTTATACCGTCGAATCAGATGAAGTATATCCTGTTGCCCATTATAGCCGGACTGATCGGGTGGTTTACCAATTACATTGCGGTATTGATGCTCTTCAGGCCCAGAAATCCGATTTCTTTTTTGGGATTTAGCATTCAGGGTATTTTTCCGAAACGGCAGAAATACCTGGCCGAGCAATTAGGAGAGCTGGTAGCGGCTCAACTTTTGTCATCGGAAGATATCAAAGAAAAGTTGATCGGAGGCGAAAATCTGGAGGATATTCTCCGGTTGGTGGAGTATAAAATTGATGATTATCTGCTGAATACATTTCCGGGGAAATATCCGATCACGTCCATTTTTTTCGGTGCAAGAAGAAAAGCCCAGATTAAGGCAGATTTGCTGGAAGAAGTTCATGTGGCCGTCCCGGATCTCCTTTCGGATTATGCGGATAAAATCGAATCCAAAATTGATATAAAAGATATGGTTCGGGAAAAAGTGGAAGCGCTTGATCCACTAACCCTGGAGCGCTTATTGAATAATATCCTGAAAAGAGAATTTCGCTTTATTGAAGTGGTGGGTGCCGTGCTAGGTTTTCTTATCGGTATCATACAGGTACTCATTTCGTTGTTTTTGTGATTCTTTATGGAGAAAAGCAGGTGTTATATCCATT
>CAYYRB010000003.1:55795-60471 GCA_964473995.1 uncultured Candidatus Competibacteraceae bacterium
CATACGGATTTTTCATCGACAGATCCTGATGCAGCTACAGCAAAAATAAACCGGGCCGTTAAGCAAACAGGGGATATGATCCGTAAAGCTTCCGTCCTTTTTTTGACACTGGGTTCGGCGTATTACTACCGACTTGCCGAAAACGGATCCCGCGTGGCGAATTGCCATCGCTTTCCCGCCGGCACCTTTACCAAAGATTTGGCCGGGATTGATGAAATAACCGCCGAATTATCAGATGTTATACATGCGATCCGTAAGGTTAATTCCAATATCCGCTTCGTATTTACGGTTAGTCCTGTGCGGCATATACGGGAGGGAGCGGTGAATAACAACCGCAGCAAGGCGCGCCTTTTGGAATCGGTGCATCAGCTTTGCGGGCAGTTGCCCTCCGCCCATTATTTCCCGGCGTACGAGCTTGTTATTGATGTTTTGAGAGATTACCGTTTTTACGATGTGGATCTGGTTCATCCGAATTATTCCGCCACCACGTTTGTTTTTGAAAAATTCAAAGAGTGTTTTTTTACTGAGGAAACGAAGGAATTTGCCAAAGAAATTTCAGAGGTGATGGCTGCGTTCAGGCACAGGCCCAATTTTCCGGATACCACTGCCCATCAGCGTTTTTTACATGTGCAGTTGGAAAAAATAGAGCGGCTTAAAGCGCTACTTCCTGACACGGATTGGTCTATGCAGGAAACTTATTTTCGGGCTTGTTTATAAGGATTTTTTTAAACAAAACAAGCGTCATCCGCAGACAGCGCTTGCTAAATTATTTAGTTCACCGTGGATGTGAATCAGGCCATTTCGTCTTCCAATAATTCCATGCCCAGGCCTTCCCGAATGATGGTAATATCATCACCGGTGCAGTCAATGACCGTGCTGGGTTCGTTGTTTCCGAATCCACCGTCAATCATCAGATTTACCCGGTCGCCCCAGCGGTTGTAAATCAATTCCGGATCAGTGGTATATTCCACCACGGTATCGTCATCATGCACGGAGGTGGACAGGAGCGGATTTCCCAACGATTTCACGAGCGCCTGGGAAATGCGGTTGTCGGGAATACGCAGTCCGATGGTTTTCTTTTTGTACCCGAAAATGGAAGCCGGTTCCCCGTTGGCATTTAAGATGAAGGTAAAGGGACCCGGCAGAAATCGGTTTATGGCTTTAAATACGTGGTTATCCATTGGTTTGGTGTACTTCCCGATTAGCCTGACATCCGCAAAGATGAAAGAGAAATTCGCCTTGTTTAGTTCGATTCCTTTCAGTTCTCCCAGCCGTTTTACGGCATCCGGATTGTGGGCATCACAACCGAACGCATACACCGTATCGGTGGGATAGATGATGATACCTCCATCCTTGAGTACATCGGTTATTTTTTCAATTTGTGCATCGCTCGGATGCAGGGAGTTGAGTTTTAGTATCATGGTTTATTTATTTTGGTTTTAATCTTTGACCGTTCGGCGCAGACTTAAAACAGAGGGAAATATCATGCCTTTTGGGCCGCCTTGGCATGATCTTCCAAAAACTTTTTGAGTCCGATATCCGTGAGCGGGTGATTGAGCAGGGCCATGATGGCACTCAGCGGACAAGTAACCACATCAGCTCCTGCTTCGGCACATTTAATGATATGCACGGGATGACGCACGGAGGCGGCAAGCACTTCCGTTCCAAAACCATAGGTTTGATAAATATGGACGATCTGTTCAATCAACTCCATGCCGTCATAAGAAACATCATCCAACCGACCAATGAAAGGGGATACATAAGTAGCTCCTGCTTTGGCGGCCAAAAGAGCCTGTCCCGCGGAGAATACCAAAGTGCAGTTCGTTTTTATGCCTTTTTTGGAAAAGTATTTGATGGCTTTAACACCGTCTTTGGTCATCGGGATTTTTACGGTGATCTGCGGGTGAAGGGCTGCCAGATATTCTCCTTCGCGAATCATGCCTTCAAAATCGGTGCTGATGACCTCTGCACTTACATCGCCATCCACAATCTCACAAATTTTCAGGTAATGGGCAATGATGTTATCCTGCCCGGTAATTCCTTCTTTTGCCATGAGGGAAGGGTTGGTGGTTACCCCGTCCAGTACGCCTAAATCCTGAGCCTCTTTGATTTGATTTAAATCAGCCGTGTCAATAAAAAATTTCATGCTTTCTTGGTAATTTTAAACAAGTCTAATTCGACATTAAACTTACGGATTATTTTTATTTCTGAAAGAATTTCTCTTGAAAACGTCGTTACAAGGAATGATAAAGTGATTCTCTTTTTTGCCACTGATGAACAATCCATCATAGAGCTATTTGGGTAAACTGGTTGTAAGAATCTCATGTTCAATTATTTTTTTATTTTTGATTTAAGAAAAATGTATCCTGATGAAAAAACGTATACTAAATCCTTTACTCATCCTTTGCCTGTTTTTAGTATCTGCACTCACTTCATTTTCCCAACTCTGTACCTATTATGTAGTAGGACAGGTTACCCAGGCGGGTTCAGGATCTCCTGTAACGGGTCAGGCGGTAAACCTCTTGTTGAGCAACGGAGTAAGTTATACCGCGATTACCAACCCGAACGGAGCCTATAATTTTTCCTTTTCTTATCCCTGTCAGCAGGCCTTTTCAGCAGTGGTTTCTTTGCAAGCCTGCGGTCTCACTTATTCCTATACGGTAAACTTCGCCTCAAACACCCAAACCGTTCAGCAAAATTTCAGTATCTGCGGCACTCCGCCTCCCCCTCAATGTCCATCCTATGGGATAAATACATGGTCGGTGGGCACTTCGGGTATCGGTTTTTCGAATACCAACCAAACCGCCACATCCTATTTATGGACAATGGGAGACGGTACTTCCTATTCCTGGCCGCAGGGCAGTCATACATATCAATCTCCGGGCACTTACACGGTTTGCCATCAGGCGGTTTATTCCAATACTTGTGTTTTTGATACTTGCTTCGTAGTGACCATCCCCGGAAATACGTGTCAGGTGACGGCAGTGGTAAACGCGACTTCGTCAAGCCCCCAAACTATTCAGTATTCTTTTACCGATTCGGTAAATCCTTCTTCCCAGCCCGTTTCGGTCATGTGGAATATGGGCGATGGCTATCAAACAAACAATTATCCCTCGGGAGGAAGCTATACTTACCAAAATCCGGGAACATACAACGTCTGCGTAACCGTGGCTTATGCGAACGGGTGTACGGCCACCGATTGCCAGTCCGTTACTGTAGGACAGAATGCGGGTTGTCCCTACATTTTAAACGGACTCTTAATAAACGGGCAGACAAATACTCCTGTCGGAAATCAAACGGTTACCGTGACAACTCCCAACGGAACATTTTCGGCCCAGTCAAATCCTAATGGAGCATTTGTGATAACCTTTCTCGGGCCTTGCAATGCCGCATTTAGCGCCAATGTTACGGTTTCTGCCTGTGGGGCTGTTAATACGTATCCGCTGCAGGTAACCCCTGCTAATAATACCTATTCCATGACTCTGCAGATTTGCGGCAGTGCCAATCCTCCCGATACTTGTTCCGTTTCTCCCCAGATTTTTGGAGGTTCTGGAAATTCCGTTCAGTTTTCTTGGACCGGAAATTCTAACCAGGGCGCTGCCGTGCAAAGTGTATCATGGGATATGGGAAATGGGTTTGTGACTACTAATTACCCCAACGGCGGCTCTTACACTTATCCAACCGCAGGAACATATACGGCCTGTGTTACCGTTACGTGGACCTCGGGTTGCTCGGCTACAGGGTGTACCACAATTACGGTAGGATCCACAACTACTCAAAATATCTGCGGATGTGTGCAATACGCCGGGCCAAATCCGGGACAGGCTTCCAATGCCGGTTGCGGTATGGCTTATCTGGTTCAGTTATCGAATACCAACTCCGCCACTGTTGTGGATTCCACGGTCATTACCCCCAACGGATATTGCTTCAACAATGTGCCTGCCGGTTCTGCCTTTTCGGTTTTGGCTGTTCCATGTGCCTCACTCATGGTTTCCGAAGGCGTGTTGCCTACCTATTTGGGCAATTCCATTTTTTGGCAGAATGCCATTCCGGCCACAGCCAATAATTACCAGGCTAATTGCATCTCGTTGGTTGATAATCAAAACGTGCAGGGGCCCGGTGTAATAGGAGGAACGATAATATGGGGAGATGACAAAGCGCCCGGTGATCCTGTGCCTAGTGTAAGGGTATTTATCCTGGATGTGAATAATGTACCCATTGCCATGGATATTACTGATGCTCAAGGTGTGTATGGATTTTTCGATCTGCCCTACGGAACTTACCTGATATATCCTGAGGTAACGGGCTATCAGACCAATGCGGTTTGGGTAACGCTGAGCGCAGAACAACCCCAATTTACTTATGCCAATTTTTCGCTCGCCTTTGATTTATTTACTCAGGTGGAGGAATTTGGAAGCAGCGTAATAAACATCTATCCAAACCCCGGAAACGGTGACGTTTTATTCGTGCAAGCCGACTTTTCTGAGGGAGGAGTTGTTTCGGTTATTATGCACGATTTGGCGGGTAGGGTATTGCTCAGCGAAAAGCGTTCGGTTGATGCCGGAAACCAAACGATCATAATTTCCTCGGAGCATTTGCCATCCGGCTTTTATACTCTGTCGTTTTTGCGCGATGGACGTATCATCCGGAGTGCAAAATGGATAAAACAATAATGT
>CAYYRB010000003.1:60571-64397 GCA_964473995.1 uncultured Candidatus Competibacteraceae bacterium
AAAAGAAATCAGAAAGGAAGATCATCCCCTCCGGAAGTATCGTCAAATACATCCAGATTTGCCGCCGGGGAACTGAAGTCCTGAGCCGGTTCCGGATCCCGGTAATTATTGCCGGACTCCCCGTCGAGGGTAACCCGCCAAGGCTTGATGGAGGTAAACCATTTTCCCTGCCATTCGCGCGATTCAACATCAAAATCAACCTTAACCGCCTGTCCCACGTTAAGGGTATCCACCTTCACTTTATCACCCCACACTTCAAAGCATAATTTCTTTGGGTATTGCTCTAGGGTTTCAACGATGAAAAATTGTTTTTTCCAAGGTCCGTTTTTTCCCTGCCCTGTTTCAGGCGGAAGAATTTGAAAAATTTTACCTGTTATTTCCATAATTTCAAAAGTACTAATCTGCGGTAAAGGGTATGGGATTGTTAATAAAATTAGTTCAGTCGGATGGTATCCGTAGCCGGTGCATATCCTCCGAAAATCCCATATCCCCCTGATATATTGCCAATTATGGGGCCTGGCTGCGCGAAAAGGTCCCCCTGGTTGTTCTTGTATTCGTGCAGGGTGCGGTTGTAGGTATCGTATGGTGCGGAACAATTCCGTAGTTCCAAAATGAATTTTACTGAATCATTCAGTGAGGGGTTTAATCTCCTTCGTGTATTGATTAAAAGTTCCTTGGTCTGTCCATTAAATTGATCATCCCGAAAAAAGGCCCCCCCGGGGTATTCTCTTGCAAAAAGAGAAAATACCGGATCTTCGCTTTCGAATTCGAGGGGTTCAATTTCCCATAGGCCGCTTGGCCGTAACCTGTTCCTGTAAACCATGAGGTGATAAAGGTTATTTTCGTCTGCCGGATCCTGAAAAACAAAACGTATCCAATAGGTTTTGAATCCGGAAGCTGCATAAAAAAAAGTATCTTTTTCTGCGGATAGAATAGGAACAGAATCGGGTAAAAAACTTTCACCGGATACCGGAGGAAAACCCTCCGCACGCGCTTCTATTTTGTAGTTTTTTTCGGCATGGGGTATGAAATAGGATGCCGATGTGTGCAAGTTAAATTGAGGAAGATAAATCAGGGAGTCTTTCCAAATCCCGTTTTCATAAATATCACCTTTTGCCTGGTGCAGGTATAAATTACCCAATGTGTCTAAAACGCCGGCGCTGCTTGAAATACTGACTATGATCGGAAATCGCGGATTGAAAAAACTGTTCAGCGTAATTTTGGGCTCGTTAACCGGGATCTCTCCGCTGATGTCTTTCAGGCATCCCACGAGAAGTAAACCCATACATGCACTAGGCATCAAATATTTTAGGCTTCGGATCATTTCTTTTTTCCTTTTTTTATTCGTTCCGATTTCGGAGGAATGCGGTCAAATTTAAATTGGTAGGAAACGGTTGGGATTATCGGAAAGAGACTCAGTTTTCGCAAAGTAATCGTATTGTCTTCGGTGGAATTCAGAAAGTATAGATACGGATTCTGCCGACTGTATACATTGTAGATACCGACACTCCAGGTGCGTGTACCCCATTTTTTTTCTTTTTGGAAATTCAAACCGATATCCATGCGGTGATAGGCCTGCATGCGGAAATTATTTCTTTTCTGGGCATCCTGTGCTTCCGATCCGGGACTCAGCGGAACCAGCGGAACATCGGTATAGGGGTAAGCTGCCGCGTAGTGCACCACAGGCAGGGTAATGGCATTTCCCGTGCCGTAAAGCCAGGTGGCCGTGAGCGAAATGTTTTTGGGCAGCTGCACGTTGATGACCACATTTACCCCATGTCTTCGATCATAGCGGAAGGGAAAGCGTTCTCCGCCGTTAATGTTTTCAAATGTTCTCCATGACCAGCTCAAGGTATATCCGATCCACCCGCTGATGGTCTTTCCGTTTTTTCTGGCAAAAACCTCCATCCCGTAGGATTCTCCGGTTCCTTTTTCCACCAAGCTTTCCCACGGTGTATTTTTTCCCGTAAAGGATGCACCGTTTTTGTATTCCAGCACGTGATCGGCATGCCGGTAAAATCCCTCCACGGAAAATTCGAAGGGTGATCCCAAAATGGAGTAAGCTGAAAAGATTCCGGCAGTTACATCGTGGGAGAGTTGGGGCCGGAATTGGGCGGTGGCGGGAACCCACAGATCGGTGGGCAGTCCGATTCCGAAATTGCTGAGCATGTGCATGGGTTGCATCATGCGGGCGTACGAAGCTTTGAAACTCCAATGTTCGTTCCAGGTGGCATTTATGGCGGCTCTCGGTTGCAGACTGATGAATTGTTTCTGAGAAACCAAATAGGCTCCCAGGTTAAGGCCCAGTGCCATTTTTACATGGGCACCCAGCGTCAGCTCGTCTTCGATGAATGCATTTATCTCGTCAGAAAAAACGCGTGAGGCGTTTTCATCGGCACGTGCTTTTCCCGGCATTGCCGTTGTTTTGAAGGTATTGGCATCGGAAAGAAAATCGTGATAAGTGGCCTGAACGCCTACCCGAAAAAGGTTGATTTTTCCGGGCCTCCACTGTAGGTGCGATTTTACGGCTACATCCCTTACGCGACTGAAATAATTATTGATGGTGCCCGAAATGCTGTTATCGCTTTTGAAAACATCGATGTTGGATTGTTGTGTCCGGTAATCAAAATCGGAATAGGAGCAGGATGCATAGAGAATGAGATTTTCCCGAAAACGGTGCTCAAGATGCAGCGAAGCAATCCTACTCTGCCAGTTCATGTCAAAAATATAATTCCCTGTTTTCTTCTCCGACGGATTTTCCACCCGGCTGTCAATGCGGTCTCTTCCCCAATAATTGGTGCTCCAGATGCGGGTTTTTGCATTAAAAATGTGCAGCAGATTCAAGTTTACGTCGGAAAAGGCAAAACCCGGTGTGATGCTTTCTTCAATTGAGTTTTTGCCTTTGTTATTATTCAGAATGCTTAAAACCGGCTTGGCCAGCAAATTGATGTAAGCACTTCGGCCCGCAGCCAGAAAAGAGGTGGTCCCTTTTTTTATCGGTCCCTGAACGGTGGCTTTTGCCGTAAGCAGTCCGATTCCGCCTTCCAGTGAATATTTTTGGGTGTCACCTTGTTTCATCTGAATTTCCGTAACGGAAGCCAACCGTCCGGAAAAACGGGCAGGAAAGCCCCCTTTGATCAGCTGAACGGATTTCATGGTCTCCGGATTGAAGAGCGAAAAGAACCCCAAAATATGGGAGGCGTTATACAACGGGACACCGTCCATCAGAATCAAATTTTGGTCTGCACTGCCGCCGCGCACATAAAATCCCATATTCCCTTCATTGCCGTTACTCACACCGGGCAGAAATGTCAACGTGCGCACCAGATCGGCTTCGCCGAAAATCGTGGGCATGCGTTTCACGTCTTCCGCATCAAGAGTTACCGAGCTTACCTGGATTCGTTCTACCGCATTTCCCTGCCTGTCTGATACAATGGTAACCGTATTGAGTTCCTTGTTTTCCATACAGGAAATAATGATAAACGTATCGCGCCGGGCCGAAAATGAAACCGTAGTTTTTTCAATTCCCACGGCTGAAGCGGTTATGGAAAAGGTGCCCGGGTTCAGGTTGAGTTTAAAACGCCCCATCGCGTCAGCGGCGGCCCCTTCTCCGGAATTGGTCTCTATAATATTCGCAAAGGCTACGGGTGTTCCCGAGCGGTCTGATACAACCCCGGTAATGAGCACACGCTGTGCCTTTACCTGATGAAACATCAGAAAAAAAAGGAAGTATATGGATAAACGGGCATGCACGGTGCCACAAAGATAGGACGGGAGGTGTTTCTACTCATGCATTCGGTCTTATTGGGATGAAAATTTTCGAAAT
>CAYYRB010000004.1:0-13990 GCA_964473995.1 uncultured Candidatus Competibacteraceae bacterium
AATCATTTCTGCTGGATAAAGAGGGAAAAATCATCGCTACCGATTTGCGCGGTCCGCTGCTGGAACAGAAACTGGGAGAGTTGATGCCATAATGCCATAGCATAAAGGGGGAAAGTCTTGTTAAACGTATGAGCCTATTTTGGTGAATTTGTGACTAACAAGTCCCTATACATCTTTTAGTTAAGTGTGTAAAACATTGTGGTTAAACAGAAAGCAACTTTAGGTGTTTACATACTTATTACTCAGAACGTGAAGCGGCTGTTTTTATCCTGTCTGTCTTTTTTATGTATTGCTTTTGCTTTTATACAAGTAAAAGCGCAAACGAGTACGGTCCGTTATACCCTGGATATCCGGTTGGAGGAAAACAAGTCCATATTGAATGGGCAAGTGCGTATCGGTTTTATTCAAAAATTATTTGCCGTTGCGGATACCCTTTGGATTCATGCGGCGGCCAATGCGTTTTCTTCCTCCAATACAGCGCTTGCCAAAACCAATCTGGATAAGCGCAATGAACTGTTGCGCATGCAAAACGGACGCTATGGGGGAAAAATGGATCGCTTTGAATTCACGGTAAATGGCACTCCCGCCGTCTGGGGCTACGCCGGTAATGGGAAAGAACTCATTTATGTGGTGATTCCTCCATCGGAAAAAGACAACGAATTCCTCACACTCGCCAGCCCTTTCCGCCTCGTTCTCCCATCGGAGAAAGCAGGTGTTCTCGGAACCGGACCAGGCAGTATCTCGGCGGTATATGGGTATCCACGGCTTCTTTATCCTGAAGGAAATCGAATTGATTTTAAACCGTACACCGATCAAGGCAGATGCTCTTTTCCGCCGGCAGATTATCGCGTGAACATCAACCTGCCGTCGGATTATGTGGTGGCTGCGGGAAGTCCTTCACTGAATGCATCCGCGCAAGAGGTTATAACAAGTCGGAAGAAATTGGCCGACTCGCTGAGATCATTGAAGAAAATACCCGATCAGATTGCATCCGCTTCCACGGAAAGACGCGATTGGCATTTTGAACTCGCCTCAGTGTCCGACTTTGCCTGGTTTGCCAAATCGGCTCATTGGGTAAATACCGATACCCTGCGTCTTCCCTCGGGAAAGAACATCTCCATCCTCTGCGTTTACCATCCTGAATACCGAAAACTTTGGGAGCCCGCCACCGACTATGCCAAAAAAGCCTTATGGTACTATTCGGCACGCTTCGGTGATTACCCCTACGATTCGTTCACCCTCACCGACGGGCTCCTGTACGCCGCCGCAGACCGGGCTTATCCCGGTGTGGCAGTGCTTGGATACAAGCGTTCCCGCCTCGATCTGGAGGATATCATCGCCAAATTGACTGCCCATTCGTGGACATCTCTGCGCGCTGGTTCCGATGGTACGCAGGAACCCTGGCTCACCGGCGGACTTGCGGCGTATATGCACCGCGCTTACCTGCGCGACCAAAAACCGAATTTCAACGGATTGCCCATTCCCGTGCTTC
Source organism: uncultured Candidatus Competibacteraceae bacterium (assembly GCA_964473995.1). Classification (GTDB taxonomy): domain Bacteria; phylum Bacteroidota; class Bacteroidia; order CAIKAF01; family CAIKAF01; genus JAKRSD01. The sequence continues at coordinate 1,493 of CAYYRB010000004.1, forward strand.
CTGTGCTGGGCATGCGGTTTTTACGGCGGGCCGATTTAGATCACATTCCTTACCTCTACAAAGTGCGCCGAGGAAACGACCATCCGCCCGGTTTAGAGGCTTCCTACTATTCAGACAACAATTACGGGATATCCGTGAAAGGGCACAACGCACTGTTGTTTCAATACCTGGAAGCCTATCTCGGTGTGGATTCCTTCGCGGTTTACTTGCAGGATTTTTGGCGGGATAATAAACATAACGCCTATCAGGGTAATGACCTGCAACTTTACCTGGAAACCCGGAGCGGAAAAAACCTCACTTGGTTCTTCACCGATCTCCTTACCAAAAAAGGATACCTGGATTATCAGGTGGTCAAGGTTTCCAAGGCAGTCAATCCCGAAACGGGAAAATCGGAAACGGCCGTTTTCGTGCGCAACCGGGGCACGGTGGCAGCTCCATTTCCGCTGAGTGTATTCATGCGGGAAAGTGATTCATCTGCACAGGTGTGGGTGGATGGCTTTTTGGGCGAACAGCCTGTTTTTATTCCCGTTCGAAAAGAAGAAACCGTATGCATAGACCGAAACTCGGTGATGCCTGAAATTAACCGCAAAAACAACCTGTACCGCACCGGCGAGATTATTCCTTCCTTAGAAAAACTTCGGTTTAATTTTATCATGGGTCCTCCGGAAATGAACAACCGGCATCAGGTGTTCTACTTGCCGGTAACCCTCTGGAATAATTATAACAAAAGTATGGCGGGCTTTGCCATCCATAACAAAACCCCGGTCCGCAAAAAGTTTGAATATCTGTTTGCTCCCATGGTAGCGTTAAATCCCATCGGATTTGCGGGCGTAGGCATTCTCAGCGGAAATATTCCCACACCATGCTCCCGCCTGGTGGAAAGCTTTTCCTATAAATTGGCCTATGTGCGTTTCGGGTATTTTTTCGATTCGGAAGCACGCGATTGGAACCGGATCATGCCTAAAGTCATGCTCAATTTCCGACCCAAAAATCCGCGAAGCGAACAGAAAATGCAGCTGTATGCCCGCAGTATTTTCAACGTATTGGAGGCTACCGATCTGGATCGTTCGGCCTACGGCGAAAAATCCCTCGCTTTTCATGTAACGGAGGCCGCATTCTCCATGTTTGACACGCGCCTGGAAAACCCATACCGTTTCATGGTTTGGGCCGAATACATCGGCGATTTGACGCGGTACGATAAGCCCGGCATAACCCCGGGATCGGCCATAAAATTATCGGTAGAATATCGGCAAAAAATCAACTACCTGTCCGCCGCAAAAGGATTGGATATCCGTTTTTTTGCGGGCACCTTTTTAGGCAAACCCACTACCGTGCTCGACTATCGATACCGGCTATCCGGGCATCCCGGATTTTGGGATTACAAGTTTGACAATTATTACCTGGGCAGAGCGGAAACGAGAGGACTTTCCTCACGGCAGTTTTTTGAATACGACGGAGGTTTCAAGGTACTTACTCCACTGGGACAGACAGACCGATGGATGGTGGCCCTGAACCTGAAAGCCTCCCTGCCCGGACCAATACCCATAAAACCCTATCTGGATCTGGGTATGTACAGGCAGGTAACCAAAGTGGTCAACACGGGCGAGTTGATCAAAGAAGTAAAATTCAGTTATTCGGGAGGTGTTATGATAGCCATCATCAACGACGTACTTGAGGTGTTCATACCCCTTTATCATTCTAAAGATATCCGCGACTACCTGGCCTTAACGGGTTCCAAATGGCATCAGCAGATAAGGTTCCGTTTGAACATGCAGGAACTCAACCCCAGAAGAATACGCGAAAAATTGGAGTGGTTGCCGAGGTGATTTTTTGGTAGCTTCGTCGCGGTATGCACATATTTTTCTTTTTGTCCCTTCGCCGAATTGCCCTACCGGTAATGCTTAGAAAGATCTTCGGATGAATTTTACTTATCAATCACGCACTTTTAAGAACAGGCTACTTGATATGCTCAGTATTTGAGCAGTTTTCTACGGAAGAAAATCCGTACCCGGTTACACCGGAAGCATTTACCTAAAAAACGGCTCTCTTTTTTAATCACCCCGAATGGGAATTATGAAAACAGTCGGTCCATTTCTACGCGTTTAAAAAACGCCCGTAAAGCCGATATGAATTTTACCGTTCCTGAAACGGATGGGCTGACCCTGTGAACTTCCTAATGCGTAAGCCACGTTGATGAATCCCGCCTTGGTGAAAAAAGAAATCCCCGTACCAAAGCCGTAAGGTAAATCGCGTACATAGCGCTGCATCGTTTTACTTTCCATCCAACCTCCGTTTAAAAACGCATACACGAACGAATTTTCTTCGATGAGAAAACGAAGCTCCACATTGCCAAGCGCATAGGACGACATATAGAGGGACTCTTCATCAAATCCGCGCAACGTATTTATTCCCCCGATTCGATATAATTCGTTGAAAAAACGATACGGATTGATGCTGTGTGCAGCCAGCAAACCGGGCTTTAAAGTTACCCGGCGGTGAAGCCGAAAAAACATGTCTGCCTTTAATTCCAGTCCGGCCGTAATGGTTTTCAGCCGGATGTTGTCGTACACGTTCTCGGGAATTCCAGCCCTGCGGCGCATGTTCTTATTCCCGCCCCAGAGTGACGCCTGAATCAGAAATCCCCGGGTAGGATTCAGCCGGTAATCGTAACGTTCAAAATTCAGTTTCAATCCGGCCCGGTTCCCCGTATAGTCCACCGATTCGGGCAACTGTCCCGACTGAATGTAGGAATCGGCCTGAATGAGCTGCGAAATATCGCGCCGGTAAAAAATCTCGGCATAATTGGTACCCACAAAAAGGTATTGCACCCCAAACCCGAATTGTATGTTTTGAAACAGGCTGTCCCTGCGGAAAAAGTCGAAGTTTCCATTTACGGCCAAGGGTGTTCCCAAAATGTACGGATAGCGTACAAACGCCTGCAGACTCTGGGTTCCCGCCTGAATACGCCGCCAACGCAGGGTAAGTTGCTCCCCGTATCCGAGTGCATTCCATAAGCCCAGATCGGCTTCGCCCGTAACCAACAGGCGCCCTTTCGCACTACCCGGCATAAAACCGATAAGCCCGCTGAACCGGCTGGCATTGATTTTTTTGGCGAAAAGCAGTACATGTGCGTTTCCCGTATCGGTAAATACCACACGATGCGCCTGTTCCACACGCACAAAGGGAAGTTCTTTCAGCCGTTGGTCTATCCGTCTCAGCGCCTTTTCCTGATAAACGCCCCCGGGTTTAATGCCCAAATAGGCATGCAGAAAACTCTTTTTCATCAGGGCGTTACCTTTCAGGCAAAGGCTGTCGATTCTTACCAGTGGACCTTTCTTGCATTGCAGCACCAGATCTGTTTTTTCGGGCGAAATAATCAGGCTGTCTATGCTCACCGCGGCAAAGGGATATCCATTATTTTCGTAGGCCTCCGTTATTTTTTGCAGCACATTTTTGCTTTTGGGCAATAGGCCCGGGGAGGCCGATCCTTTCAACCATCCCGGCGGTAAAAAAGAAAGCTCCACATTTCCCGGTCGGATGTGTATGTTTTTAAACTTCGGTCCCCTCCGTATAAGGGCATTCATATGAAGGGAATCTCCTCCCAGGGAGTCCGCTTCAGCCTGAAAATAACCCCATTCTACCCACTTATCCAAGACAGTTTTAAGGTAGGTATGCCTGACACCGGGAGTGGTAAACGTAGTCTTTTCGGTAAATCGCTCCTTTTGGGGCAGATTTTTTACAGAAATTCCATCCACCGTAAGCGAAAGCGTATACTGCCCCGACAAGCTTCCCGCCGGAATCAAAACTGCCCAGAACAACATGCGGATGCCCACCCTCATGGAACAAATATCTTAATAAATCGGCCCTGTTGCACAACCTTGGCATGGCTATGCCTATCTTTGTTTTGTGAAGTTTAGGCAGGCATGAAATCAAAAAATAAAAAAATAGCGGAATTTGATCCAAATAATTTCGCATCGGCAGATTCCAATTTATTCGGTCTGCCTTTCAGCGAAGAGGAAAGTGACCTCGTGGTAATTCCCGTGCCTTGGGAAGTTACCGTTTCGTATGGTTCCGGTACGGCGGGCGGGCCGGATGCCGTCATGCAGGCCTCCAAGCAGGTAGATTTATACTACCGTCAAAATCCTGACGGGTGGAAACGGGGATTTTTCATGCCCGAACCGTCTAAAAAGCTGCGTAAACAATCGGATAAGCTTCGTGCCAAAACCGAAAAATACCTGGATGAACTTTTTTCAGGCCGCACGGGACCCAAAACCGAAAAGATGCGTACGGCCATAAACCAAGGCTGTGCCGAAATGGTGGAATGGGTAAAAACCGAAACGGCTCAAAGGTTGAATGAAGGCAAAATGGTAGGACTTTTGGGCGGTGATCACAGCACGCCTCTGGGATTTATGAAAGCACTGGAGGAAAAACACGGTTCCTTTTCCATTCTGCAGATTGATGCCCACGCCGATTTACGCGACGCCTATGAAGGATTTGAGTTTTCTCATGCCTCCGTGATGTTCAATGCCTTAAAATTAAAAGGAGTAGAAAAACTCGTTCAGGTGGGTATCCGGGACTTTTGCGGGGCCGAAGCCGATTTGATCGAACAGTCCGGCGGACGAATCAATACGCTGTTTTATGAAGACATCGCCCAGGCGAAAATCGAAGGCGAATCCTTTTCATCACTGATTAAAAATACGGTAAATCAACTGGGCAAAAAGGTGTACATCAGCTTTGATATCGACGGATTAGATCCGCGGTATTGTCCGAATACGGGAACGCCGGTACCCGGTGGGCTTGAATTTGATGAAGCCGTGGCACTTTTGCGCGAGGTAGTCAATTCGGGAAGAGAAATTATCGGTTTTGACTTAAACGAAGTTTCCCCCGGAAAAGACGAATGGGATGCCAACGTGGGAGCCCGTATGCTTTTTCACCTCTGCCACCTCACCATTCTGGCCGAGAAAAACAAGGCTTTACCACCTAAAAAAACGAAAAAAAAGTAAGATGAAAAAAACGGTATTGTTGATTTTTCTGACGCTGCCCGTTTGCTTAGCCCATGGACAACAAGTCAATTGGCTTTCCTGGGAGCAGGCTGCATTGAAAATGGAAAAAGAACCCCGGAAAATTATGGTGGACGTATATACCGACTGGTGCGGCTGGTGCAAACGGATGGATATGCAAACCATGACCGATGCGGCCGTAATCAAATGGCTGAATGAAACCTATTATCCCGTAAAATTGGACGGGGAGGGAAAAAAGGATATCGTGTTCAAAGGCACCACCTTCAAATACGTTGCGGAAGGAGCCCGCGGCTATCATGAACTACCCGCTCAGCTTATGGGCGGTAAAATGAGCTATCCCACGCTGGTATTTTTAGATGAGAATTTTGACATCATCCAACCCATCCCCGGATTTCAACAACCGCTTGAATTGGAAAAGATATTGACTTACATAGGAGGGAATCACTATAAGAATACCGCCTGGGAAAAGTTTTCAGCCGATTTCAAGTCATCCATATCCCGGTAACCGCAGTTACTTAAAAAGAGAATCGGGGTTTTTACTTTTGCAGAAAAAACGTGAGAAAAGGGTTTTTATACAGCGTAGCGAAGGATAAATGTCCCAGATGCAATGAGGGAGATTTGTTTGTTTCCAAAAACCGGTATGACTTGAAAAACATTGCGGCCATGCCCGATTGCTGTGCCGTTTGCGGACAAGATTTCAAGGTGGAAGATGGGTTTTACCTGGGTGCCACCTATGTGAGCTATGCCATCACCGTGGCTATTGCCGTTCCCTTTTTGGCTTTGGCTTATTTTGTATTTCATCTGGATTTGGTTTGGATGCTTTCCTTAACGGCTGTTTTGCTTTTAGCCCTGATGCCTCCCATCGTGCGCTTCAGCCGATCCATCTGGATTAATTTTTTCATTTTTTACGACGAGGAATGGACGGATCATGCCAAAAAGCATCTGAACGTAAAAGAATAACCGTACCTTACCGAATAAATTTACATACAATGAAAATCAGTTTTATTTGGCTTTTGTTTGCCCTCCTATCCACCGGCGTGTATGCCCAGGATTTGCGTGAGAACGGAAGCATCTTCGGACAGGTAGAATCTAACGGGGATGTGCGCATCAGGGGAAGCATAAAGGGCCGCTTTGAGTCTAACGGAGATATCCGCGTAAACGGAAGTATCAAGGGCCGCATCGAATCAGGCGGCGATATCCGTAAAAACGGATCTATCGTGGGCCGCGTGGAATCCAACGGAGATGTGCGTATCAACGGAAGTATCAAGGGGCGTATAGAGTCCAACGGCGATGTGCGCAAAAACGGAAGTATCGTGGGTTCTGCCAAAGGCGTGCGTAGGGAATTTGCCGCCGTGATTTTTTTCTTTGATTTTTTCACGTGGTAAAACGTGCACCTATCGGGCAATTCTTCTTTGAAGTTGATACTGTTCTTTCCCAAACGGAAGCTTGTTCGTATTTTTGCCTAAATTCTTCTCATTTGCATGGCCGAACAAGTTAAATATACCGACGACAACGTACGCACGCTGGAATGGAATGAGCATATCCGGCTAAGGCCCGGTATGTACATCGGAAAGCTGGGCGACGGTTCTTCGCCCGATGACGGAATTTATATTCTTCTGAAAGAAATCCTGGACAACTCGATTGACGAGTTTGTGATGGGCAACGGAAAGAAAATTGAAATCGAAATCAACGAAAAAACCGTCACCATACGGGATTACGGGCGCGGCATTCCCCTTGGCAAAGTGGTGGATTGCGTAAGTAAAATCAATACGGGTGCCAAATACGACAGCGAAGCCTTTAAAAAGTCGGTAGGATTGAACGGCGTGGGTACCAAGGCGGTAAACGCGCTTTCCACCTTTTTTTCCGTGCAGAGCGTTCGCGAAGGAAAATCGAAAATCGCCGAGTTCGAAAAAGGAGTCATCACCAAAGATGCTCCGGTGGTAGCCGATGAACAATCGAAACAGGGAACCCGTATCGTGTTTGTGCCGGATGAAGGCATTTTCCACAATTTCCGCTACCGAAAAGAGTACATCGAGAAGATGATCTGGAATTACTGTTATCTGAACCCGGGGCTCACCATCCTCTTCAACGGTGAGAGCTTCCGATCCGATAACGGGTTGCTCGATTTGCTCAATGCCAATATTGACGGGGATGTGCTTTATCCAATCATTCACCTGAAAGGAAAAGATATCGAGGTGGCCTTTTCACACAGCCACCAGTACAACGAAGAATACTACAGCTTTGTCAACGGGCAATTTACCCCGCAGGGTGGAACGCATCAATCTGCCTTCCGCGAGGCTTTTGCTAAAACGATCAACGGGTATTTCAAAAAAGATTTTGCCCCGGAAGACATCCGAAACGGCTTAATAGCTGCCGTTAGTGTAAAAATTACCGAGCCCGTTTTTGAATCCCAGACCAAAACGAAACTGGGCTCCACCTACATGGAGCCGGACGGTGAAACGGTGCGGTCCTACATCGGGGATTTCATCAAACGCGAATTGGATAACTTTCTGCACCGCAATAAAGCGCACGGCGATTCCATGCTGGAAAAAATCGTGAGCAGCGAAAAGGAACGGAAGGAAATGGCCGGTATCAAGAAATTGGCCCGTGACCGCGCAAAAAAAGCGGCAATTCACAACAAAAAACTGCGCGATTGCCGCACTCATTACAATACCAACAAAGAGGGCCGTTTGGACACTACGTTGTTCATCACCGAGGGTGATTCGGCTTCCGGTTCCATCACCAAGGCGCGGAACGTGAATACGCAGGCCGTATTCAGTCTGAAAGGAAAGCCCCTCAATGTGTTCGGACTCACCAAAAAAATCGTGTACGAAAACGAAGAATTCAACCTCCTTCAAAATGCACTCAACATTGAGGAGGGCATCGACGGACTTCGTTACAACAACATCGTATTGGCTACCGATGCCGACGTGGACGGCATGCACATACGGCTGCTGCTCATTTCGTTCTTTCTGCAGTTTTATCCGGAAATTGTGAAAGCTGGCCACCTGTATATTTTGCAGACACCGCTTTTCCGTGTACGCAATAAAAAGGAAACCCGGTATTGCTACTCCGATGAGGAAAGGCAAAAGGCCATAAAAGATCTGGGTCCGAATCCGGAAATTACCCGATTTAAAGGATTGGGTGAAATTTCGCCCAATGAATTTTCAGGGTTTATCGGGGAAAGCATCCGCCTGGAACCGGTGCTCACTTCAAAAGACCTTAGCATTAAACAGCTCTTGGCTTTCTACATGGGTAAAAATACGCCCGAGCGCCAGGATTTCATCATTGAAAACCTGAAAGTGGAAAAAGATTTGGTGGAGACCGAATAGCAGATTATTCTCCGGTCTAGTTTTTAATGATACGCTTGGTCAGGATTCCGCCGTTTCCGCTCAAACGCATTACATACAGCCCGGCGGGAAGAGAAGATAGGTCTATGTCATTACCCGTAATCGGCAGGTACATCAGCCATTTCCCGGTGATATCCAAAAGATCGACACGATCAAACGAGCCGGCTGGATTTTGAACCAGGCTCAATATTCCCTCGGTAGGATTGGGAAAAACACGCACATCAGCTTTCACAGAGGTGAATTCCTGAACTGAAGAAAGAGCGGTACCATAGCGGATATTCAACACGGGAGCCAATTCCGGATCGGTACCGTTACTAAAAATCATCGATCCTTCCGAGGTGGAGGATGAGGAAATCAAGAACTGCACGTTTTGGCCGCTTTGCAGATAGGGAAGAAAACTCACGGGCAGATCGAGCCTAAGCCAATGCCCGTTGCCCGAATTGGAACCGAAAAGACAGGGCGCACCCTGAGTATCCGAAACGGCGGAAACATCCGTAGCCTCAACATCTGCCGAGGCGCCGAAAAATCCTGCTTTTATCTTCAGCTGAAGAGTGGAAGCCCCCACGGGATTTGTTCCGTTCAATGATTCTCTCCGCAGGAAAATGGAAGCTTTGGCAATGGAGGTGTCGGTCATACCTGCTAAACTGAAAGAAAGGGCAGCCGAAAAATCGGTCCCACTCTCCTTACCCAACTTAATTACCTCTGCCGTGGCCCCTCCCGAACTTATTGATCCACAGGTATTGCCTGCGGGAGCAAGCGTATAAAAATCATCCATCAGCAATTTGTGGTAAAACTTGCGGGTATGGTAATCAATCAAATCATTGAAACCCGGTGCGGAAAGGTGGAAACAATCTTTGGTGATTCCATAATCGCGCATGGAATTGCGGGGTGAAGGATACTCGGGATAGCCTGCGGGCAAAGGGGCGGTCATGGCAGGATAGGTACCTCCCGGAGCCACACCGAGGGGAGCATTTTGCCCGAATGTATATTGCATAAGTCCCGTGCAGTTAATAAAATCCACCTGCGGATCTGTATCGGTATAGGCCTCTACTTCCGCTGAAAATTCATTGAGCAGGTTATTTAACTGAAGAAAGTCAGGAAAGCCCATCCCCTCCCAAGTACCGTAAAAAGGGTGGCTTGTCTGGAAAGGAGTGAAGCTTTCCACCACTTCTTCAAAATTGGGATATACATATCCACTCCATAAAATGCGGATGCCCGGTTTGGCACTTTTAATGAAATCAATAACCGCCAACAAACGCTCCGAAACCTTGTCTTTTAGGGAGTCGGTCTGTTCCTGGGTAAAACTTACATCCCAATCGCCCAATACGTCGTTGCCCCCGATACTCAGGTGAACTACCTCAATACTCGGATTGGCATTTAACTGGTTTACTATTTCCTGTTGTTTTTCCGCGGTAAGAAAATCATCCGTTTCCGCACCGTTTTCTGCCAAGGTAAGGTTGGTGAAATAACGGTAGCCCGAATGGCCCCATTTGTTTAGAACGTTATTGATCGTCTGGTCCACACTCATAAAGAAGGCCCAACTGTCGCCTACAAGCAATACTTTGGTTTCGGGTGTCTCCGAGCACTGGGAAGTTGCTTTTCCTGCCATCAGCATCATAAAAGCGACAAAGAAATATTTACTGGTCACGATGGGATATGTTTGTGAGGGTAAAGCTACTAAATATAAAATAACTTCAATTATTCCTTGTGATGATAGGGTTCATTTCCGAGAATGGTAAATGCCCGGTAAACCTGCTCGGTAAAAAACAGCCGCACCATCTGATGCGTGAAGGTCATCCTGGACAGCGAAAGGGCGCCGTCGGCCCGTTTACGTACCGCAGGACTGAATCCGAAAGGACCGCCTATGGCAAATACGAGGCGTTTATGGCCGGCGTTCATGTATTTTTGAAGTTGCTCTGCAAATTGTATGGAATTCATTTCTTTTCCCTTTTCGTCCAACAGGATAAAAAAATCAGACGGCTGTATTCGTTCCAAAATCAGTGTACCTTCTTTCTCGGTCAGTTTTGCGGGTTCGGAAATCTTCGGGGTCGGAATCTCCTCCAACCTAAAGCGCACATAATGGGATACCCTTTTTTCGTAGCGGGAACAGAGTGTTTTTATCTCGGCATCGTCTGTTTTTGCCGTACAGAGGACTAAAATTTCCATCCCATAAAGATATATTTTCTTAAAAAATCAGGACATTTGGCAGACTTTTTGTTTGCTGATTGGTAAATTCGACACACCGCGTTTTTTTTTGACATGAACAGATTTTTTATTTTTCTCGGTTTTTTTCTGCTGAACGCCTCTTTCGGTCATGCTCAATGCAGCGAAGCAATTCAGGCTTTGAAACTTTCTGATTCAAATGCGCTTTCCGGGCATTTTGCAGCCACGGTAGAATTAACCATCGGGGACGATGAGGTAATTTACAGCAAAGAACAGGCAAAGCGCATGGTAGCTGATTTTTTTGCAAAAAATACCCCTGCCGTATATGAAACGCGACACAAAAACGAAGCCACCTCAAACAAATTTATCATCGGTTCTTACAAGGGTAAAACCGGTACCTACCGCGTGTATGTTTCCTTCCATGCCGAAGCGGGAAAGGATTTCATCCGAACACTGAAATTCGAGCGGGAATAAGGATTACGTTTTGTTGATATTTTGCCCCATTTTGTTAGAAAGCCGTTGGGGCGAATTAGTTACCTTCGCATGCGAAAAATACAAGCCGTATGCCTCGCGACTCCAGCATCAAACACGTTCTTATCATCGGCAGCGGGCCCATTATCATCGGTCAGGCCTGCGAATTTGATTATTCAGGTTCCCAGGCGGCTCGATCGCTCCGCGATGAAGGAGTCGTGGTTTCCCTGATCAACAGTAATCCGGCTACCATCATGACCGATCCGGTCACCGCCGACCACGTGTATCTCCTGCCCCTGGAACCGGAAAGCATTCTTCAGATTCTTAAAGAGCAAAAAATAGATGCGGTGCTTCCCACCATGGGCGGACAGACTGCCTTGAATCTGGCCATGCAGTGCGAAGAAATGGGCATCTGGCAGGAATACGGTGTGCGTATGATCGGGGTTGATACTCATGCCATTGAGACCACTGAAAACCGCGAAAAATTCCGCCGGCTGATGGGCGAAATCGGAGTAGGTGTAGCACCTGCCGAAACCGCCAATAGTTTTCTGGAAGGAAAAGAAATTGCCCAGCGCATCGGATTTCCGCTGGTGATACGCCCGTCATTTACTTTGGGAGGAACGGGTGGTGCCGTGGTTTACAAACGCGAAGATTTTGATGCGGCACTATCGCACGGACTTCAAAGTTCGCCCATCCACGAAGTGTTAATCGATAAGGCCCTTATGGGCTGGAAGGAATATGAGTTGGAATTGCTGCGTGACAGCAACGACAATGTAGTCATCATTTGTACCATCGAAAACTTCGACCCGATGGGAATTCATACCGGGGACAGCATTACCGTAGCACCGGCCATGACGCTCAGCGATACCGTTTTTGAAGAAATGCGGAATCTGGCTATAAAAATGATGCGTTCCATCGGAAATTTTGCCGGGGGATGCAACGTACAGTTTGCCGTAGATCCGGAAACCGAAGATATCGTGGCCATCGAAATCAATCCCCGTGTATCCCGCTCCTCTGCCCTGGCATCCAAAGCCACCGGATATCCCATCGCCAAAATTGCCTCCAAACTGGCATTAGGCTATCATTTAAATGAATTGAAAAATCCGATTACGGGAACATCGGCTCTTTTTGAACCTACGCTCGATTATGTGATCGTTAAGATTCCCCGTTGGAATTTCGATAAATTCAAGGGAACCAATCGCCGTTTGGGCTTTCAGATGAAATCCGTCGGCGAAGTGATGGGCATCGGCCGCTCCTTTCAGGAAGCGCTTCAAAAGGCCTGCCAGTCGCTCGAAATAGGACGCAACGGATTGGGAGCGGACGGCAAAGAACTCACCGACCGGGACGAAATTCTGCACAGCTTGGAAAATGCAAGCTGGAACCGTATTTTCCATGTGTATGACGCCATTAAATTGGGCATTCCGATTTCCACCATACACAAGGTCACTAAAATTGACAAGTGGTTTCTTTATCAGATTGATGAACTGGTTCAG
>CAYYRB010000004.1:14000-44814 GCA_964473995.1 uncultured Candidatus Competibacteraceae bacterium
GTTCAGATTGAAAATACCATCCGCACCTACTCGGTGGATACCATTCCGCGCGATCTTCTCCTGGTGGCCAAACAAAAAGGCTACGGCGACCGTCAGATTGCTCACCTGCTGAATTGCCTGGAGAGTGAAGTGTACAAAAAACGCGAAGAGGAACGCATACAGCGGGTATATAAGCTGGTGGACACCTGCGCGGCCGAATTTGAAGCCCTCACCCCCTATTACTACTCTACGTTTGAAGATGAAAACGAGAGTAGGGTAAGCGACCGGAAAAAAGTAGTCATTCTGGGAAGCGGTCCCAACCGCATCGGGCAGGGAATCGAATTCGATTACTCCTGTGTACACGGCGTAATCGCAGCGAAGGAATGCGGCTATGAAACCATCATGATCAACTGCAATCCGGAAACCGTATCCACCGATTTCAACACGGCCGACAAACTGTATTTCGAGCCGGTATTCTGGGAACACATTTACGACATCATCAAATTAGAAAATCCGGTAGGGGTAATCGTACAATTGGGAGGACAGACAGCGCTTAAACTTGCCGAGAAACTGCACAGATATGGCATTCCCGTCATCGGCACTTCGTTTAACTCACTCGACCTGGCCGAAGATCGCGGAAGATTCTCAACATTGCTGAAAGAGTTGGAAATTCCGTATCCTAAATTCGGAACGGTAACTACCGCCGATGAAGCCTTGGATTTGGCATCAGATCTCGGATATCCCCTATTGGTAAGGCCTTCTTATGTTCTAGGTGGCCAGCGCATGAAAATCGTCATCAATAACGAGGAACTGGAAGCACACGTAATCGATTTATTCCGGCATTTCCCCGGAAACCGGGTACTGCTCGATCATTTCCTGGAGCGCACCATCGAGGCTGAAGCAGATGCCATCTGTGACGGAGAAAATGTGATGATCATCGGAATCATGGAGCATGTAGAACCCGCGGGTGTACATTCCGGAGACAGCTACGCCCTGCTGCCATCGTTTACGCTGGGCGATTTAGTGATAACCCAAATCAAGGAATACACGGAACGCATAGCCAAGGCTCTTCAAGTGAAAGGACTTATCAACGTGCAGTTTGCCATCAAACATGATAAGGTGTATGTAATAGAGGCCAATCCACGTGCATCACGCACGGTTCCGTTCATTGCCAAGGCATACGGTCAGCCTTACGTGAATTGGGCCACCAAAGTGATGCTGGGTCACGCTGAAGTCGGGGATTTTCATTATGATCCTAAATTGGACGGTTATGCCATCAAGGTGCCCGTATTTTCTTACGATAAATTTCCTGATGTGCAGAAAGAATTGGGGCCGGAAATGAAATCGACGGGAGAAGCCATTTACTTTATCAAAGACCTGCGCGATAAATATTTCAGGGATATTTATGCCCAACGAAATTTGTATTTAAGCCGATAAGCAATTATGCTCGGATTGCTGAGAACCTTATTATTCATTGGAATCATATACTACCTGATTCGATTTATTAAACGCGTACTGATACCTTATTTCCGGGCAGTGACGGAAATCAATGAACGGCAGAAATCGGATTTGATTTACCGCGGCGACAAATCAAAAAAAGAGCAATCCAACATGCCCGACGGAGATTATGTGGATTACAAGGAGATCGATTAGTTGCCCTCCGATTGTGGTTTATGCCCCTTCTCTTTCGGGGCTTTTTGTTTTCTTTGTTAAGTATTAAAGCAAACGGTTTATGAAAATAGATAAACTTTTCTTCTGGGAATTGGGGATAGGCCTGCTGATCTGTCTGGCGGTATCCTTGTTTTTTGTTTCTCCGGCCCTGCAGGGTAAGCAGCTGAAGCAATTCGATATTCTTCAGTTTGAAGGTTCTGCAAAAGAAATTAAGGACTACCGTGAAAAAGGGGAGCAGATTTTATGGACTAATTCCATGTTCAGCGGCATGCCTGCCTACATCATCTCCACGCCCTACAAAGGCAATGTGTTTACCCATATCCGGATTTTTCTTTTGAATGTGCTGCCCAAACCGGCGCCGCTCATTTTTTTGCTCATGTTGAATTTTTTTATTCTCATGATCGCCGTTCGCGCAGAGCCTTGGCTGGCCGTTACGGGAGCTCTTGCTTTTGCCTTTTCCACCTATTTCATCGTCATCATTGCGGCAGGTCATAACGCCAAGGTGGATGCCATCGCCTGGCTGCCCGGTGTATTGGGTTCCATGTACATTACCTACCGAAGAAATCTTTGGGCCGGTGCAGGGTTGTTCGGCTTACTCTTTGCCATGGAACTGAAAGCGAGCCATCCGCAAATGACCTATTATTTTTCTTTCCTGGCTCTGGCCTTTGTGATAGGAGAAGCCTTAGGCATGGTGCGCGAAAAACAGTTTCCCCGTTTTTTGAAAGCGTCCGCCTTATTAGGCCTGATGGCCTTCCTCGCGCTTGGAGCAAATTGGTCCTACCTGAAAACAACCAACGATTATTCGAAATACAGCATCCGTGGAAAATCTGAACTCACTTCCGAAGCGGACAATAAAACCTCCGGTCTGGATCGGGACTACATTACCCAGTGGAGCAACGGCATATCCGAAACCATGTCATTTCTCATTCCCAATTTCAAAGGCGGTGAATCGGGAGATATTTCTAAAAATGCGGATGCCTTGCAGGCGGTGAGCGCCAAAGAACGCCGAATGCTTCAGGGAAATGCCTACTGGGGTGATCAACCTTTTACCGGAGGACCCGTATATGCCGGAGCCGGTATTTTCATGTTGTTCATTTTCGCTCTGTTCTATTTCAAGGATCGCATGAAATGGCCACTTTTGGCGGCATCTCTCTTCCTTACGGTAATTTCATGGGGCCGTCATATTCCATCCTTCACTGATTTTATGATGGATCATTTTCCCATGTATAACAAATTCAGAGCCGTTGCCTCGGCACTCATCATTCCTGAATTAGTGGTTCCCTTTTTGGCTCTTGCTTCGCTGACCGTGTTGATTAAAAACCGTGAATCCTTTAATCAACCGGCGGTGTTAATGGGAAAGACCATGCGATTCCATAATGGCCAACTGTTTTTGGGAGTGGCCGGCGGAATGGTACTCCTACTCGGGCTGATGTTCGCCGTTCCCGGTTTGTTCAATACGTTTTTTGCCGATGGCGAGTACGATGATGTTATGGCCCGTTTTATGGAAATGGGTGCCCAGCCCCAACAGGCAGCCGAATACCTAGGAGTGCTGGAAACGGCGCGCATTGCCATTTTCCGGGCAGATGTTTTACGGTCCCTTTTGTTTGTGGTGCTTACCGCAGCTATGGTTTGGTCTTACGGAAAATTCGGCTATCACAAATACCTCTTCGGTGCAGGAATCTTCGTTATAACAGCCTCCGATTTGATTACCGTGAACCGCCGCTACCTGAACGAAAACAACTTTGTAAACAAAAATGAATCGTTTAAAAAGACCATAGCTGACGCCGAAATTTTAAGAGACAACGATCTCAATTACCGGGTCGCCAATTTGGCCGTGAGCACTTTCCAGGACGCCACCACTTCCTACTACCACAAATCTATCGGAGGTTATCACGGAGCCAAACTGAAAAAGTACCAGGAAGTAATCGAAAAAGGTCTGTCACCCGAATTGGAACGCATGATTGCCCTTATTCAAGCCGGTCCCGGAGCCGAGGAGTTACAGAATCTGCTGCAGAATATCCATGTGTTGAACCGGCTCAATACCCGTTATTTCATTCTCAATCCGCAAGGTGCACCCATGCGAAATCCTTACGCATTAGGAAATGCCTGGTTCCCGCGGCAAATCATTTGGGTTAACAACGCCGATGAGGAGATGAACCAGATGATTACCCAAAATCCAAAACAGGCCGCCATAGTGGACAAGCAATTTGAGCAAACACTGGCGGGGGTAAAATCCGGCGAAGATTCCCTTTCTACGGCTAAACTTACCGCATACCACCCCGAAAAATTAACCTACGAAGTGAATGCTTCAGCAGACCGCCTGTTGGTATTCTCGGAAATTTGGTATCCCGAAGGCTGGTTCTGCTACATAGACGGCAAAGAAACGCCTCTGGCACGGGCAGATTATTTGTTCCGCGCGGTAAAAATTCCCGCCGGAAAACATCAGGTAGAATTGGTTTTTGCGCCTCGATTCCAAACCGATGAGAATATCTCGCTGGCCTTCAGCCTTTCCTTGCTGCTTTTTGCGTTGGGATTGCTCACAAAAGAAGCACTTCCCTTTTTCAAGAAATAACGGAACGAAGGGTTGAAAGAGGCCTTGCTCATCACTTATTATTGGCCTCCGGCAGGGGGACCCGGAGTGCACCGCTGGCTCCGTTTTTCCCGCTATTTTGCAGCCAACGGGTGGAAGCTGACCGTGTACTGTCCCAAAGACGCCGAATGGCCCGTATTGGATAAGGAACTGGAAAAGCAGGTGGACCCCTCGTTGACCATCCTGCGACGGCCCATATTTGAACCGCATAAATGGCTGGGCAAAAAAAATAATCCGAACAAAGCAGGCGCATTCACTCATGAAGGAAAAGCCTCGCTGAAAACCCGACTCATCATGTGGGTACGGGGAAATTGGTTCATTCCCGATGCACGCCGGTTTTGGATTAAACCCTCCGTGCGTTTTTTAGAAAAATACCTACGGCAACATCCCGAAATTTCGGTGGTCATCTCCACTGGACCTCCGCACAGCCTTCATCTCATAGGAGCAGCCCTGCAAAAAAAATGCGGGATAAAATGGGTGGCTGACTTTCGGGATCCATGGACGGGCATTGACTTTTACCGGGATCTGATGCCGGGAAAACAGGCAGATGCGCTCCAACATAAATTGGAAAAAGAATGCCTTTCTGCTGCCGATGCCGTGGTAACCATAAGCCGGCATGTGGCCATGGAATTGGAAGAAAAAGGAGGACGCCGGGTGGATGTGATTACCAACGGGTATACGTTCGACTATTTTGATCCGAAATCGGTTCCTTATGATTCCTTTTTCAGTTTGGCTCATTTCGGCTCCATGCCCGCATCACGCAATCCGGAGTCACTTTGGAAAGAATTGGGAATGCTGGTGACAGAGGATGATGAATGGAGAAAAAAACTGAAAATAAAGTTGGTTGGACCGGTTGATGGTTCCGTTTTCCGTTCGCTGAAAAGCCATAACCTGGAGAATTACGTGGAACATATTCCGCAGGTTACCCATGCGCGGAGTATCGACATGCAAAAAAGGTCGGCACTGTTGCTTTTGGTAGCCAATACAACAGGTGTAAGCAAGGGTACGCTCACTGGGAAGTTTTTTGAGTATCTGGGTGCGCGAAGGCCGATTTTTGCCTTGGGACCGGCAGGCGGCGATTTGGAAGAAGCATTCAAACAAACAACCTGTGGCTATTTTCTGGATTATCCAGATAGTTCAGGAATTAGGAAAGCCTTGGAAACTGCGTTTGTTGACTGGAAGAATAATCGGCTTTACGTGCATTCGGAAGGACTTGACCTTTACAGCTCTTCATCCTTGGCCGCGCGGTATTGTGAGTTACTGAATCGCATCTCCACACACAACGGCTGACCACATTTGCGGACAGGTCGGTTTGATTTCGCTCCGCCTGAAAACCGTTCTTCTTTTACCCGGATTCAATACGATGCATTCTACATATTCGGTACTTCAACGAATATTGAAGCAAAACGGAGGAGTGGTATTCGCCTTATGCGCCATGGTAATTTTTGTATGTTTGATTTGAAATCCGTTTTATTTTGGGCGTAATCGTCAAACAGGGAATTAAAGGCACATTCCTTTCCTACCTCGGTGCTTTTTTGGGCTATGCCAACTGGGTATTTCTGCTTCCTCTTTTTATGAGTAAAAGCGAAATGGGGCTTGTGCGCGTTTTAATGGATTCCGCCATTCTGTTGGCCACCGTTTTCGGTTTTGGAATTCCCCAGGCCATCGTGCGCTTTTATCCTTTCGGAAACAAAAATTTCCCGCGGCAGTATTTTGCCACCTTCGGATTTGTTGCGTTGGCAGCCGGCATTCTTTTCATTCCGTTTTTCTTTTTCATCCGCAGTCCTTTGGAGTCCTTTTTCTCTGAAAAAGCTCCGCTTTTTAATCACTATGTGTTGGCGTTGATTCCGATTGTACTGTTCAGCATCGCGTTCGATTTTTTCGAAGCCATGAACCGAATCCGGCTGAATATAACGGGAGCCATTTTTATTAAGGAAGTACTGTTTCGTCTTCTGATCATGGTGTTTATAACAGGATACGGGATAAACATGTACGATATAGATCTACTCGTAATCCTATTGGTTGTATGCTATGGCGCTCAAGCGTTTGCCATGGGGTTTCTATTTCTCACCCGCTGGTCGCCTGATGAAGGGGTATTTTTTCCCACGATACCCACACGTGAGCAGCTCCGATACATGTTTTTGCTCTTTTTGGGCTCAGGCGGAACGATCATTGCAAATCAAATTGATTCCGTCATGACGGGGGGATTAAAGGGTTTGGATTATGCGGCGGTTTATGCCATGGCTTTCTTCATGTCTTCGGTGGTGTACATGCCTTCCCGCTCCGTAAATTCAATCTCTTTCTCGGTGGTGGCTGCCCATTTCAGTTCAGGCAATACGGAGGCCTTACGCAGTATGTATAGAAAATCGTCTATGCAGCTCTTTTTAATCGGCACCCCTATTTTTCTAAGTATCTGGTTCAATATTGACTTCATTTTTTCGCTCATTCCGGAAAATAAAACATCGGCCTTGTCCTTTGCCGAAGGAAAATGGGTGTTTTTTATTTTAGGCATTACGCGCCTATTTGACATGTTTCTGGGCATTAACGGTGTAATTCTCGTCAATTCCAAATATTACTTATGGAATATGCTCACCATGCCCCTTTTGGCAATACTTACCATCATCACCAACCTGGTTTTCATTCCCATCATGGGCATTAACGGTGCTGCTCTGGCCACCCTCATTTCCGTGGTGGGTTACAATGCCGTGCGCTTTCTGGTCCTCTGGATTAAACTGGATATGCAGCCCTTTACCTGGCAAAGTGGGCAACTTCTTTTGCTTGTTTTAGGATTATTGGGGCTCAGCATTCTTTTTTCATTTCCGAATCATTTCTTACAACTTGCCTATTCTTTCCTTGTACTCGTTTTGGGTTTTTGTGTTCCCGTTTATCTGTTAAATTTTAGTCCTGACTTGAATAATGCATGGCGCCGGATTTGGATCAAATTAATGCCAAAATAGCCGGTATCGGTCGGGTTGATTACCTTAGTCACCTCATTTACATGACATGAATAGATACATGAAATACATCCGCCCGGCTTTATTCACCGTGGTCACGATTACGGCCCTCTGGCTTTCGTTATACAGAGCTTCATCAGAGGTTAAG
This sequence comes from uncultured Candidatus Competibacteraceae bacterium, assembly GCA_964473995.1. Lineage (GTDB taxonomy): Bacteria > Bacteroidota > Bacteroidia > CAIKAF01 > CAIKAF01 > JAKRSD01. The sequence goes on from CAYYRB010000004.1 coordinate 21,343, forward strand.
CCGGAAGTATCCAACGATGAACGCAACTGGACTGGCGTGTCCATAGCCGCTTATCAGATGTACTTTAAACATCATATGCGCTCAGATGTAGTCATGGACACGTGGTTTACTACTTACGCCGTAGAGCAGGGAATTGATACCGCTTCGCTTACGGCATATCAGCGTCAATGGTATGATTTTGCCTTATGGACTTTCGGATGGAAGGCACCCAATATGGGTAAGTTTCTTATGGGAGCCAGTATTTATGCCGGAGCGAAAGGACCCGTAGACCCGAACGGTTATTATGAACGCGGCCGAGCCGAACTGAAAGAGGATACCAATATTTTTTATTCCCGTGTTCCGGAGGAACTCATCTATCTGGCACGAAAACCCAATGCCGTCCTGAATGGATTGGCCATTGCGTTGGTCTTTCTCACGGGTTGGATTTTTCTCAATTTCTGGAGTGGCTTCATCGCCTCCGTTTACCTGCTGGCTAATAAATTGTATTTTTCTGTGAACGTAGCGGCCGGGCTCGATTCTCCATCCATATTTTTTTGGGTGTTGGCTGTGCTCTTTTTGGCCCTGAACATGCAACTCATTTTTAAACGGGAAGCCTGGTGGAAAATTTTGGTTTCCGCATCGGCCACGGGCGTGATGTTCGGCTTGGCCGTTGCCTCTAAATTGAATGCCGCCATGTTCGGTTATGTATGCCTTTTCGTATTTCCGCTCGCCGGATTGGCTTTGCTTATGGGCCGCAAAAAAGGAGAAACGGGACTGAAGTCCGCCTTCGGGAAAGGACTACTTTCCCTTTTCATCAGCGGTTTGCTGATTGCCTCTCTCGGACCCTTGATTTTTGTTCAACTCAATCCGCAGGTGAAAGGAGATACGGTGAAAAAAGTAAAAGTTGTCCAGCTATCCGTGGATGAATTTTTCCGCCGCCGGGCCAATTCCCAAATGGCCAAAAACCGACAGGCCCGTCAAATACTTTCAGAAGTCACCTTCAAAAAACCGGAGAAGGCCATGTCGCTGATTACCCGACGCAATTTTGTGGTGGAAAATCCCGAAAAATACTACGGCACCTTGGGCACACTTCTTCCCTTTAAAGGAAATATATTAGACGGCTTTTTTATGCTGGTGGGATTGGTTTCCATGGCATGGATCGGAGTTAGGCAGTTTTTAAAAGATAAAATCATCAGCGGGAAAATTGTCCTTTTGTTTTCTTTCCTGGTGATGGTGTATGGTATGGCGCATTTCATCTGGATCGACTTTGCCCGATACCACATGGCCATTTACCCCGGATTGGCATTAGCCATAGGATACGGAATATATCAACTGATTTCATACGGAGCATCAAAACTGGCCGTGGCCAAAAGTCAACCGGCTGCCAAAAAGAAATAATCCCTTTTCAAATTTCAAGAATAGGTTTTACCCGAATTTACAGGTTACTGATTCCCATTGAATCGATGGCGGTAGTTCTCCCTACAGGCAGCGATTACTTCCAGGGCAGATGCCACGTTTCCAAACTCTTCTATCAGCACATTTTTGCTTTCCAGAATTTTATAATCCTCAAAAAAACGTTGAATTTCTTTGGTGGTATGCGGAGGTAATTGACTGATATCGGTAATGAAATTCCAGGCAATGTCATCAGCTGCCACGGCGATGATTTTACGATCTGTTTCACCCGAATCAATCATATGCATATATCCGATGATTTGGGCGCGCATCAGGCAGAGTGGCTCCACTTTCTCGGAACAGATTACCAAAATATCCAACGGATCGCCGTCACCGTCCAACGTCTGCGGAATAAATCCGTAATTGGCCGGATACATAACCGATGAATATAACACACGGTCCATTTTCAGCAATCCCGATTCTTTATCCAATTCGTATTTTACTTTACTGCCTTTGGGAATTTCGATCAGGCACTTTACTGTTTTTTCCGAATCCGTCTCCGGATTCAGATCATGCCAGGGATTGAATGTTTTATTTAAGGTCATTTCTTAACGAATAAAATTAGTTCACTTTTATTTCTTCCTGATAATGCACAGGGAATAAAAATTCCCGGAACAAAGGTAACGGCTTTCTTCATCTTAAATTTAGTTTCTACCTTACCCGATAATTCCGTTTTATTTTATCCATGAATCTGCGCTCATTCTCTTTTTGGAAGTACTTTTTCCCCTCTTGGGGAAATCACCTGTACTGGCTCACCGCTCTGGGAATGATGCTGGGTATATTCCTTCTGGGCTGGAGTCCGCTCGGGGTTATTTTCGCTTACTTTTTCGAAACCATCATCATCGGCCTGATTCATCTGATTAAACTTTTTTTTGTCATTCGTTTTGGCCATAGACAACTCAATGAGGCCGATAAACAAACTACGGAATTTAGCCGGCCAGGCATTCTGTTGTTTTTCTTTGTTCATTATTTCCTTTTTGTGACCGTCCAATCGGCCTTGGTTTTTAACCTTTTTGAAGGCATTGATCCTGCCATAAAAAGCGGATTCCGGGTTTTGCAGAATTTCGCTTACCTGCTCACCCAAAAAGATATGGTATTCGCCGTACTCATGATTTCGTTTTTTCAGATTTCGAAAGCCTTGCGTCACTTCTTTCTACCCGGCCGCTTTCATTCGGTTACCACGCAAAATCTCTTTTTTCAGCCTTATGTAAGAATACTTATTCAGCAGTTTGCCACCATTTCGATGGGATTCTTTATGTTCATTCCCGGAGCACATGCAATAGGTGCCCTGCTGCTGATCGGTATACGCCTTTTATTGGATTTGGCATTTTACGCCATCCGGAAAAATCCGGAGCTGCTGCAAGGCCTTGCCGAAAAAATGAATAAAAAAATGCCGAATAAACCCGTGAAGGCGGAAATGCTGAAGGATTTTTTAGAAGATTGATTCTACGCTTACTCGTTCCCTTCTGCTTTGCGCCGTTTACGCTGCTTTATGACATAATACAACGTGCCCGCTAAAAAAACATACGGAATAATCATGAGGTAAATGATTCCGCTGTTGAACCCTTCCGCCGCATCTTTGTCTCCCTCAATGGCCGAGCGACACATCACACATTGCGAAAAAGTATCCTGGAAGACGCTCATAAAAACAAGAGCCGTCAATACCCATTTTGTTGCGCTCATTTTCATACCTCAAAGCTAGTAAATTAACCGTAGAACGGGGAAATCATCAGGTAAACCAATACTCCGCTTACCGAAACATAAAACCAGACCGGCCAGGTAATTTTTCCCATTTTTTTATGTCTTGCAAATTCTCCGGTAAGCCCGCGATAAACAGTATACAATATGAACGGAAGAATGACCGCAGCTAAAAAAATATGGGTAATAAGCAGTAGGTAGTACACCGTTTTCAGCATGCCTTCACCCCCATAAGATGTAGGATCTGAAAGCAGGTGGTGAGCGATATACGAAACCAAAAACAACGCAGAAAGAACCATGGCTGCGAGCATGAGTTTTTTATGCGTGAGGTATTTTTTCATTTTCACGGCCACCAAAGCGGCCAAAAGCAATGCCGATACGATGGAGTTGATCAGTGCATTGATGGTGGCGAAAATATGCACGTTAAAGCCCAATTCTACCTCTAATTTCAACCTTGAGAGCACGGCAACTGCCGCAAACACAATAACTGAAAGGACGATGATAAGTGCTCCCGCTTTCTTATCGTTTTTTTGTATCACCGGATTCAACATAATGGATGGTTTATTTTTCGTTGAGTAAAATTTGTATGTCTTTAATCAATTCTTCCGTTTTTCCTTCTTCGGTGCCATCATACGCACCACGGATGTGCCTATTCTTGTCAATGAGTACAAAAAAACCGCTATGAACATATCCCCCCGGTGCATCCGAATCTTTTTTGGCAAAAGCCATGTATTCATTTTCACAGAGTGAGTAGATAGTTTCCCGGTCTCCGGTCAAAAATTTCCAAATTCGGGTATCGGCCCCTTTTTCCTGAGCATAACTCTTTAGAACGGACGGTGTGTCGTATTCGGGATCAATGGTGTGGGATACAATCATTACCCGTTCATCGTTCTTAAATGCTTCCTGCACCTTAAGCATATTGCCCGTCATTACAGGACAAATAGACGGACAGCTGGTAAAAATAAAATCGGCAACATAGATTTTTCCAGACACGTCCTGATCGGTAAACGGCTTTCCGTCCTGATCGGTAAAGGAAAACGGCGGTATTTGATGCGGAAGAGTATCGGCTATGGTTATTCCGTTTTCCGTGCGGTAGGTAATTTCAGGTTCCCCTAAATAGGGCAATGTCTTGGCCGTGGGTGCAGTATCGTTTAAAGTTGCATCCGTCTTTTTTTCGCCACATGCATAAAAAGACAAAACCGAAAAAGACAATATTAGAACGACCGGATTACGCATCAGTTAAAACGGATAAAACGGTGAGTTTTGTAAGCCAGTTCATACTCTTTATACAGCAAAAGTATTTCCTTTTTAATATTGCTGATGTCTGTCTGCTTTACCGGGTTGAAATAGGACCTGATTCTCCCCTCTCTATCAATCAAAGCAACCGAAGCAGGGTCTATTTGTTCCGTTTCGGCGGGGTCTGCCTTGAAGTAACCATCCCATTTGATTTTTTGCACGATGCTGTCAAATGCTGCGAGCTCGATCCAACGTTCATCCATCCCTTCAAATTTTTCGGTGCGGGAGGATGGCGGGGTAATAACGGGCGAATAGTCCTCCGCTTTTTCCCAAAAGGTTACCCAATATAAATCAGGAAAAGCCGGCAGGATTTCGGAACAGGCGTATACGATCTCTTTGGGAATATCTTGCATTAGACTCCTATCCAAGAAATGAGCCAGGTAAATTTTGCCTTCCAGACTGTCGCTATGGAATTCGGGCATGCCGTTAACGGTGAGCCTTTTTACAGAAAAGGGCGGAATTTTATGGTAGGTGGTATCGGCAATTTCCGCTCCACGCACCGTTTTCAATTCAATGGTTTTCGGCCCGTAAAACTTAAGCCGGTTTACTTTATGCACACCGGCATAAATCAAAAAATAAAAAACGGCTGCCGGAGCCACAAAGAGCACTAAAAGGATAAGTGCCTGATTGATTTTTTTTGTCGGTTTAACCGTCTGCATGATAAAAAAAGCCCTCTTAAAACAACTTAAGAGGGCTTCAAGTTTAGAAATTCAGAAATTAATGTCCCGCTTCGTGTCCTTCACTGCCATGGGAAGCTCCATGATCTCCATGGGAGTCAGTTCCATGACCGGCCTCATGATATACCCTCTTGAAGAAATCCGGGCGGGCCATTTGAATATCGCGCAGCGCGTACCCTTCAAACATCATCAGAGCAATAAAATAAACGAGGAATGTGGTAGTGAGAGAAACCGTAAGCTTGAAAGCGAATTTCTCATCACCGAGGTGCATAAAGGAAAACACGATGTAGTAAGCCTTCACCAACGTAAGTGTAATAAAAAACCATTTTTCGCCCGTGGGGGAAAGGAACCTCTTTTCACCTCCGCCCAAATCATTCAAAAAAGCAAAACCTACCTCCACGGTAGTTACGGCCAACAGAATCCAAAAAACTTTCCAGATCCATTTGGTTTTAGGTTTCTCTATTTCCTGACCCGGCACATAGGTGTGCATGTGGTAATGGTCCATTTGAAATCCCGCCATACTGCTTTGTTATTTAGTGTTTTCGTTTGAAGTAAAATCGTTGTGTTCTAGATGAGGTAGAAGAATGTAAATACAAACACCCACACCAAATCTACGAAGTGCCAGTATAAACCAACTTTCTCGACCATTTCATAATGGCCCCGTTTCTCCATTACCCCGCGCAGAACCATAATCAGCACGATAATATTGAGCAATACTCCGCTGAATACGTGACTTCCGTGGAATCCGGTGATGAAAAAGAAGAAATTGGCAAAGAGCTGGGCTCCGTATTCGTTGTAATGCAAATTTGCCCCGTGAATGATATATTCCGAACCATCAGCCAGAAAAATACCCGTGGCGCGGCCGGCATCCGTACCCGTAATGAAGTGATACCACTCCCAAGCTTGAGAACCGAGGAAGGCGAAACCTCCGATGATGGTCCAAATCATCCATTTAACTACAGCCTTTTTATCGAAACGATGCCCCGCCTCAACGGCCAACACCATGGTTACTGAAGACATAATGAGGATAAACGTCATCAAGGAAACGAACGCCAATTTGATGTGTCCCTCATAAAAAGGAAAATGGTTAAACACCTCATCCGGAGCAGGCCAAAAGCCGTTTTCTGCTTTGTTTCTCATCACCCCGTAGGAAATAAGTAGTGAAGAAAAGGTGAAGGCATCGGAGATGAGGAAAAACCACATCATCATTTTGCCATAGCTCACATTGAAGGGAGCCGTTCCTCCGCCCCACATGTTTTTTCCGGATTCTACGGTTGCTGTATGTGCCATACTTCTGTTAAGTCCGTTAAATTTTGATTGCAAATAAAATCAGATTTTCTAAAATAGAAAAGGGATTGTTTAATTTTTCCGCCTGTTTTTATCAACTTTTTACCACTAAAAAAACAAAAAGATATAGCCACAGCGCATCAAGAAAATGCCAAAAAATGGCAGTGAGCTTGATTCCCACGTAGTTGTGCATGGAGTATCTTCCACGTAATGCTTTCACGGCGGTGTAAAAAAGACTGATCAGTCCCGCAATCAAGTGGGCCAGGTGGGTTCCCGTGATCACGATGAAAAATGAACCTGAAATATTTTCCGGATCCACAAACCGAATGCCCTGATCGGCCAATTGCTTCCAGCCTTCCACCTGCATCAGGCAAAAAGCGGTACCCAAAGCAAGGGTTAAAAGAAGCCAAAATCCCGCGCGGATAATTTTTCCTTTAGATGCCGCAAACCGCGCTGCATTTACCGTAATACTGCTTATCAGAAGCACGGCGGTGGAGTACCAGAAAATTTGAGGCAGCTCAAAATCAAACCATTTTTTTTGACCTTCACGCACAATGAATGCGCTGGTAAGAGCTGCAAAAACCATCACCATGGAGGCAATACCCAAACCAAGTAAAAATTTCGAATTCCTTTCTCTGTCCTTTATCTCCTCGATACTTTCAGCAGCTGATTTTTTCTTTACATCGGATGTCATTTAATCAGAAATTTAGATAATGAAACAACTGAACCAGCGGAAGGTAAAAAAACGAGGCAAACATGAGCCTCTTTGCATCTTCCATGGAACAGGTTTTAAACAGCCGAAAAGCCGTATACAAAAAGAAAAGCGTAATTACCTCCATAACAATCAGGGTAGTGAGGCTGATGAATCCGAAAGCATACGGAATGGCCGATACAGGAATAAGCATGGCCGTGTAAAAAAAGATGATGGCTGCATTTTCCTTGCTGTGTCCGCTCCGCAAGGGTAAAAGCCAAAAACCGGCTTTTTGATAATCTTCGTGCATGCGCCAGGCAATGGCCCAAAAATGGGGAAACTGCCACATAAACTGCACGAAAAAGAGAATCCAGGCTTCGTAGCCCAGATGACCAGCAGCGGCTACCCATCCTAAAAGCGGGGGAAGCGCCCCAGGAATGGCACCCACAAAAACGGCAATCGGCGTGTGCTTTTTAAGGGGAGTGTACACCAAAGCATACAGCAACAAAGCACCGATACTCAATAAGGTGGCTGTGGGATTTGTACCGAACCAAAGAATCAGTGTACCGAAAATACCCGTTACCAAGGAAACGGCAAGACCTTCGGAAACTTCCATGCGCCCGGCGGCCAAAGGGCGGTCTTTGGTACGATCCATCAATCGGTCGGAACTGCGCTCAAATACCTGATTCAATCCGTTGGCAGAGGCCGTGATTAATGAACCGCCCAGCGTAACGGCAATGAGGGAAATGGCATCCGGACTTCCCTCCGCCCCGATCAAATAACCCAATACGGCAGAAATGATGACCAACGCCGCGAGCCTGAATTTGGTCAGCGTCAGATAATCACGGAAACGTCCGGGTATATTTTTTTCGCTATGTGGAGAAGAATCCAAACTCGCAGTTTTTCGGGGCAAAAGTAGGTTTTTTTTCCACCCGTTTTTTCCGTACTTGCTGAATGTGCTTTTCGGCAATCCCTATATTTGCCTTAATTTTTATTAATGAAGATTACCTTTCACGGGGCCGCCCAAACCGTTACCGGATCTAAACATCTGATTGAAACCGCCTCCGGAAAAAAAATCCTTTTGGAATGCGGCATGTTTCAAGGCCACGGTGCCGATACCGACAACCTGAACAGACACCTGGGTTTTAACCCGCATGAGTTGGATGCCGTGGTGGTTTCCCATGCCCATATTGACCACTCCGGACTTCTTCCTCTTCTGGTGAAACAAGGATATCGCGGGCCCATCTTTTGCACACCCGCCACCAGAGATTTGATGGAAATCATGCTGCTCGACAGCGCCTCCATTCAGGAATCGGATATCCGTTTTTTGAATAAACGACGGGCCAGAAAAGGGAAACCTGCATTAAAACCGCTTTATGTGCCGGAAGATGTACCTCCGGTATTCGAACAAATCCGTGTATTGGAATATGGAGCATCCGAAGAAATTATTACCGGATGCACCCTTCTGTTAACCGACGTGGGGCATATCGTGGGAAGTGCAGCCGTTCACCTGACGTTAAAAGAGGGAGATTCCTTCCGCCGTATTTTTTTCTCGGGAGATATCGGCCGTTATAATCATGAACTGCTCCAAGATCCCGTGCCGTTTCCCCCCGCAGACATCATCCTCTGCGAAAGCACCTACGGAAACCAACTTCATGAGAGTGATGAGGAACACGATGAACAATTATTACGGCATATCAGAAAAACCTGCCTGGAAAAGGGCGGCAAGCTCATCATTCCTTCATTCAGCGTAGGAAGAACCCAAGAACTGCTGTTTAAACTGAACCGCTTTTACCTCCGGGGAAGACTTCCCGAAATTCCCTATTATGTGGACAGTCCCCTTTCTGAAAAAGCGACCCGGATTACCCGGGATTACATGAATTTATACAACGAGCGTTTTAAGCTGATTCTTTCTCAGGATAAGGATCCGTTCACATTTCCGGGCTTGGTATTCATTCAGGATTCAGAAGCATCCAAGGCCCTGAATGGGTCTGATGATCCATGCGTAATCATTTCAGCCTCCGGAATGGCTGACGCCGGGAGAGTAAAACACCATATCGCCAATAACATCGGGAAAAAGGAAGCTACCATCCTTTTGGTGGGTTACTGCGAACCTTCATCGTTGGGCGGTCGCTTGATGAGCGGAGCGCGCGAAGTGCGGATTTTCGGCGAGGAATACCATGTGAACTGTTCCATTGAAAGCATGCGCACACTCAGTGCTCACGGAGATTATGAAGATATGCTCCGCTATCTATCCTGCCAAGACCCGGCTTCCGTGGAAAGAATTTTTCTGGTACACGGAGATAAAATGGAAATGGACGCTTTCCGCAACCACCTACGCGAAAGGGGATTTCAAAAAATTGATATTCCAGAACCTCACGAAACCGTGCAGCTGTAATAACAGATATTTACTGTTCTTACCGTCTTAGCGCTTTTTTAAAATTGAATAAATCTCTATGGGGTGATTGAATAGAGAAAAAAGGGAGAGATAAATCCTTTCATCTTGATTTCCAATATTTCACCATTCCATCAAAACGTATGAAAATTGGAAAAAGATTTTTCTTATTTACTGAGGTTTTCCGTAAAACAAAAACAGACCTCCGAAGAGGCCTGTTTACTGCAATTCTATCCTGTTCTTAGGAAATAATTTTCAATTCTTTGATCAGATTATCGGCTTCTGCATACTTATCAATGAACCAGAGCACATAGCGTATATCTACTGAAATAGTGCGCTGCACTTTCTTCTGATAAGACAGGTCGCCTACCATGCTGTCCCAATTTCCGTCGAAGGCGATACCGATGAGATGCCCCTCCCCGTTGATTACCGGACTACCGGAGTTACCCCCCGTAATGTCGTTATTGCTCAGGAAGTTTACGATCAAGTCTCCGTTTTCTGCATAGCGGCCGAAGTCCTTTTTCAGGATCAGGTCACGGAGTTTTTTGGGCACGTCAAATTCTACGTCACCGGGAATTTCTTTTTCCAAAATTCCGCGGTAGGTGGTGAAAAAGCGGTACGAGATGGCATCCCGTCCATCATAGGGAAGCACCGACCCGTAGGTGAGCCGCAATGTGCTGTTTGCATCGGGGTAAAATTGCATTTCAGTTTTAAATTCGCGGATGGCAGCCATCCAGGTGGTCATGAGCGCATCAAACGATTCAGAAGCTGCTTCATTTTTTCCTGAGGCACCTATATACAGTTCAATCGCCGCCATGACAAATTTGAATCCCGGATCGGCCTGAAGCGTTTTTCCGCTCGGCTTTTCCAGCCAGGCTTTCATGCGGCCTGCATCTGCAAAAATACTGCCTGCGTAAACCATATCTGCATAGGCCGACAGGCGGTTTCCTCCCTTTTTCACTTTTACCTTGGCATAATCTCCTTCAGTGAGGATTTTAGGCCACGAACTTTGTGGAATATCTTTCATAAAGATGTCCAGCATGCCGGCAAAAACAGCCTTATCTACGGTGGCATTGAAATTTTTAAAGTCTTTTTCCAGATTCGCCTTGTTTTTTTCCAAAGCTCCCTTTACCATATCGTTTACCTCATTCCCCTCACCAAGCATCATGCCGATCTGATAGTATCGGGAACCGTAGCCCACCATCTGGGAACCGAATAAGGCAAAGTTCAGATAGCTCATCACCTTATCGGTTTCGGGGTCCGCCTCGGATACTTTCTTAATATCCGCAATCAGATTACCGTATTTTGCTTTGCGGTCTGCGTCTGCATTAGCCCATGCATTAAATTCGGTTTCAAATGCTTGTTTCTTCTCAATGAAATCGGAGGTTTTGGCGGCATATACATTACCCAGAAAATACTTCCATGTGTTGGCCAAAGAAGCATAATCACCGGCTAACTGCAATTTAATGGCTTCGTCTTTATCCATGAAGGATTTTTGCACGTTCAGTTTCTTTTCCATTACCGAAGCCATGGTCGGATAGTCGGTAAATACGGTTTTCTTTACCATATCCGAAGTAAGATAACGTTGTGTACGGCCCGGGAATCCCATAATGAATGAAAAATCGTTTTGTTTCACACCTTTAAGTGAAATAGGAAGGAAATGCTTGGGTTTGTATGGCTTATTAGCCGGTGAGTATTCCGCCGGATTGTTATTCTCATCAGCATAAATACGGAAAATGGAAAAGTCGCCCGTATGGCGCGGCCACATCCAGTTATCCGTATCTCCCCCGAATTTCCCCACCGATTCGGGCGGTGTGCCAACCAGCCGTATGTCGGTAAATACCTGATATACCATCAGAATATATTCGTTGTCGAAATAAAAGGATTTCACTTTCCCTTCATACCCGGGCCCTTCTTTTGCCGCATCCGTTTCGAGTTGTTTGATGACAGCCGCTTTACCTTCCACTCCTTTTACTTTGGATGTCACATCTTCCATGCGCACCAAAATTTTCACTTTCAGCCCTTCCACACGAAGTTCTTTGTCATGGGAAGATGCCCAAAATCCGTCTTTCAGCCAGTTGTATTGGGTGGTGGAAAGTTCGGCGATGGCATCGTAGCCACAGTGGTGATTGGTGAATACAAGTCCTTTGTCCGAAACGATTTCTCCCGTACAAAATCCACCGAAAGAAACGATGGCATCTTTGATAGACGCTTTATTTACGCTGTAGATATCTTCGGCGGTGAGTTTACAGCCCATTTGCTGCATTTTGCCTTCCAATTGTTTCAAATACAACGGAAGCCACATGCCCTCGTCGGCCCGCACTCCCTGAAACAAAAAGCTGATTGCCGCGATGAGCACCAAGGCCCTTTTCTTAAACATAGTCATCATGATTTGTTTTGGTTTTGAATATGAAATAAAGAAAATTAAAATTTGATTTTTAATCCGTCGAACGCCATTTTCGCCCCATTGTCCTCAGCGGTGGAAGACCAGGTAATTTTATTTCCTTCCATCTGCACGGTAGGTTCACTTACCGATTTGATTTTTTTGGGAAAGGTGACGTCCAATTTATGGGTGAGCATCATGCCCATGGAAGCATAGGCACTATCATTGGCTGATGTACCTAAGGGAAGTGTGCGGTAAATCAGTTCCTTTTTGCCTTTTTGGGTTATTTTATCGAAGGTACCGGTTCCCAAACCGGTCAATTCACCCGACTTTCCCATTTCACGGTGTGCGGCATTCAAGGCTTCGGGATTCAGAAAATCATACGAAACGGTGATGACATCCCCTTCGCCTTTCATTTCTGCATTGGAAATCCCCTTCACTGCATTGAGTGTCTGGGCCAAAAGTTTAAGATCGCCCAGAGAGTCAGAGAGGCTGTAGTTGATACTCCCCGTGGAATCCATGCTTTTGGCAAAATTCATGAATTCCGTGGCGTCCAGTTGGTAACTGATCGTGCCGCCCATTTTGGGGTTGAAAACTACTTTTTCGGTGAGGGTACATCCCACGGCGACAAAGGCAGTCAATAAAAAAGCAAAGAAATGTTTCATCGTTATTTTGGTTGGAAACACAAAGGTAAAATTATCCGGTAATTAGCCAAGATCGGGCCTATTTCCGTATTTGCGGCCTTTCCAGGTAAACGTGCCCATCAGGGAGCCCAAAAATCCCGATACCAGATACAGCGGATGAAGGAGGGATGAGGGAAGAATGTAAGGCATTAATTCCAAACGGCGGTAACGGATGCAAAGAGACCCGAGCATGGCCAAATCGGCTGCCATTTTCACCCCGGCAACAACTAAAACATGCGCAAGATTTCCAAATATCAAATGATAACCAAAAAGGCAAAACCAAGATACGTGAATCCATACCATGAGAACCGTCAGTATTTTTCCGGGCAGGCCATATCCACGGGATTTGCTTCCCCAGCGGATGCGGCGCTGAAAAAATTCAGATACACTTCCATCTCCCGGGGTTTCGGCGGTGGCGGCAGAATGTGTGACATAGCGGATGGCGTTTTTTCCATACGTTTTTCTGATTTTTTCCAGCAGAAATAAATCATCGCCTCCAGGATACTTCCGGTTGCCTGAATAGCCTCCAACCTGATGAAATGCCTCCTTTTGAAACCCCAGAAAGGCACCATTGCATAAAAAAGGAAATCCTAATCCTGCGAAGGCCGCTCCCGAACCGCTGAGCGACAAAAATTCCAAATCGGCAAACGGTGCACCCGCCCATCCGGCAGATTTTTGCATCACCATACCACAAACCATCCGGATTTCTCGATCAGCCGCGAATCCCGACATGACATCAATTCCCTCCTGCGTGGGCAGCGTGTCTGCATCCAACGTCACGATAAAGGAATTGGAAGCTTTTGCAATGCCAAGGGATAAGGCGTCTTTTTTCCCTTTTTCCGTTTCGGATAAACGGAACATTCGGAATCCGGGAAAGATTGTTTGGTAAGATATCAGAAGCTTTTCGGTTTCATCCTCCGAATGATCGTTCACGAAAATCCATTCACTTCCCTCGGGAAGCATGATTTTTTTGGATAACCTTTCCAGAATCGGTTTAATCCGCTTCTGCTCGTTGCGGCAAGGAATGACGACTGAAATAGGCTCAGAGTGATCCTTATTTCGTTTTTTCCTTTTGTTTATCCACCTACCCAGTAGCCAAATTACGGTAAACAGAACATAAACCGCCAAAACCGACAGGGTGATGATGTGCGCCGCCATAAAGGGCTAAAACTACTAAAAGTTCCATAAAGCCGTCCAAACTGATTACTTTTGAGCTTTACTATGTCGGGAGCTTCTGAAAAAATAATTCTTGGAATAGATCCGGGAAGTCTGGTTACTGGTTATGGAATCATCGCGGTTTCCGGTAGGGCGATCCGCGTGTTGGATCTGGGTGTATTTAAAATGGCAAAAGCCGGTGAGCATTTCGATAAATTAAAAGTCATCTTTGAAAGCACCCTGCAGATCATTCAAAAATTTCAGCCGCACGAATTTGCCGTGGAGGCTCCCTTTTACGGCAACAACGTACAAAGCATGCTCAAGTTGGGAAGGGCTCAGGGAGTATCCATAGCTGCCGCGTTAAGCGCGAATCTGCCCGTTTTTGAATATTCCCCGCGCAAGGTAAAGCAGGCCATCACGGGAAACGGAGCCGCATCTAAGGAGCAGGTGGCCGCCCTGTTGAAACAGATGTACGGAATAACCATAGACACCAAATTTTTGGATGCTACCGACGGCTTGGCGGTGGCTGTTTGTCATGGTTTCAGAAATGATATTTCTTCCGTCTCCGGCAAAACAAACTCGTGGGAAGCGTTTCTTAAAAAGAATCCGGAACGGCTTAAATAATATTCTGGATATCTAAATACAGATATACCCAGATAGCACCCAATAAACCGGCAATACGCCAATCCACCTTGGAATATATATCTGGAAATTCTTTAAATCGGAAAGGGATATTTCGCTTTATGATAAGCGCGCCCATGATAAACCCCGGATAAGCCATAAGACAAAAAAACTGAAAAAACAGGGAGTAATCATTCATGAGCAGCATAATGGGTAAAACGCCGAACACGATAGGAAGAATAAGTTGTTCTAAAAAATAAAACCGCTTCAGGTGAGCAGTATTATTCTTCCCGGGGTTCATATAAAATGCGGCAAATTGGGGAGCTTTTGTATACCCGTAAAGAATGGATAGAAAAATAAAAATCATCATAAAGATGAAAATGGCGGGAGTAGGGAAACCCAACCATTCAGAAATATTCGAAATTCCCAGATAGAGAAATTTTTGGTGGGTTATTCGGTAAAAAAAGTTCACAAAAAACTGACCTGGAAGCAGCAGAACGGCGGCAATAGAAAACCAATGCAGAAAATAATGAAAATGCGTCTTTTTCTTTGCTTTTACTGCAATTCTGCCTAACACCAAGCCTATCAACAGGAGGAGAATTGTAGGTGCGCCAAAGACTACAATGATTTTAAACTTTGACCAATAAAAGTAATGAGGTTCTACGATAGCGAGGTTAAAGGTAAGCATACGGGACAATCCCCATATTTTGGCAAACAGGTAAGTAAACAACTGATAGCTGAAATAAACGGCCAAATGTCCCATAACAAAGAAAGCGGTAGCTTTCAATACTCTCTCAATTTTAATCGGTGCCTCTTGTTGCATAAAATCAGGATGATGAGGGCAAATTTGCAATAAATTTCCAATAGAGAAAAATCATGATTCCGAAAACCAGTAAATTGAATACGTGGTCATGAAAAAAGTGAACCCATTCCGGTTTTTTCAAAACGAGAATGGAAAGTCCTGAAATCCTTACCACGTTGAGCAATTGTGTTATACCGATTCCCAGGAAAACGAAGAATAATTTCCGATTTATGCTCACCTTGGAAATCAAAATCAACATGGTATTGTAATAAATAAGCTGAAAGCCGAGGCAATAATTGCCAACACCTACGGCATGAACGTCTTCAATCCAAATGGATCGCTCGGTGATGTGGGAAGAGTAGCCCATGGCCTTCAATGAAAACTCACTGGCGATAAGCAGAATCTTCACCACCCATAGATTGAATTGTTCCCACACGTTGCTCAATGAGGGAATCAAGCGGTCCTCTACAGGTGTTTTTTCTTCTCCCAATACCCAAAAAATCCCCTTCCAGGAAAGCCAGATCAGCAAAAGCTTAAGGAGAAAATAAACCAATTCACGTTCCCTCTCGGGAATAAAGCGTACCACAACCGATTCTATTTTCTTCCGCATTTCTTATCAACTAAAAATATTGAATCTATAACCCTTTTCTCCTCAAATATGGATTACCCGGATTTCATGGTCGCATTTCGAATGACTGCCAAGTAGCCGGGCGATAATAAACCATCCTCGTAAAAGCCTCTTTGCTCAAGCAGCTTGTGCATCTCAGGATAACGGTAGGACGGCGCCGCCATGAACAAATGATGTTCGGTATGGTAGTTGACATGCAAAGGGGCAAACAACAATTTTTCGAAAAAATGGGCATAAACCGTGCGGGTGTTTTTTTGGGGATCGAAAGGATCGGGACTCATGCTATGCTCCGCCATACTGCGCACACGCAAACTGAACGTGTAGGTGGTGAGCAGGGCACCGATCCAAAGCAGGTAGAGCCAACCCGCACCTGACAACCATAAAATAAACCAAAGGGCCAGATTAAATACCACGGGGCCGCTCATATTATTTATGGCGGTTATCCAATGATCCTTTTTATTTCTCTCCGGCACAATTACTCCGCTGAGCCGGTATTCCCAAAAACCGCATTGGATCATAATCAAACCAAATAAGCCCTTTATTCCGGTTATACCGAATAAGTCGCGAAGGAATTTTCTTGCCATACTTTTCTTTGTAGCCGGGTAGCCTTCAGTAAGCGGAAGGTCAGGATCTCCGGCATTTCCCGTAAAAATATGGTGTTCCATGTGATAAGGCCTGTAGCGCTTTACCGAATGAAAAATAGGATAAGCACCCAACCAACTGCCGACAAAATCATTCGCTTTCCGGCTTTTAAACAGGGAATGGTGGGAGGCATCGTGCATGATGATGGCACAACCCAGCTGTTTACCTCCAATGATGAATAAAGCGGGAATCAGGGTAAGCGGATGAGGCCACAAACCGGCAATAAGAAAAGCAGCCGCAATCCATAACCAATTATGTATTACTTCCCAAGCTCCACGCACATCCGATTTCTGAAGCAGTCGGCTTATTTCTTCCTCGGTCAGGTAAGTATGCAGTAGCTGCAGATATGCCTCCGAATGATTCGTTTTGGGCGCCGGATTTCCTTTCACCGAGTTGTTTTTTTTGGGGCCGATTGTTATAATAAACGGCGGATAAGCAGCTTGAGCGTATTGAGCGAAACCTTGTTGTAAGGGGGATAACGGAGAGGCGCATCGGGAAAAAACGTGCGCTTCAAAACCGACTTTTTATGACTGAACGTATCAAAGGAATGTTGTCCGTGATAAGCACCGATACCACTATCTCCTACGCCTCCGAAGGGCATATCCTCCCCTGTCATGTGCATGATGGTGTCGTTGATGCTTACCCCGCCGCTGGATGTTTTTTTCAGAATGTTGTCCTGAAAATCCGTGTTGTCTGAAAACACATACAAGGCGAGCGGTTTGGGCTTTGCATTGATGTAACGGATAACTTCTTCCGCGTGGGAAAATTCAATGATGGGTAAAATGGGACCAAAGATTTCATCATTCAGCAAGGCACTGTCCTCGGCAGGCGAATCCACAAGCGTCGGTTCTATTTTCAATTTTTCCTCATCCGCCTTTCCGCCGTGAACAATTTTTCCGCTGTCCAAATAACTCTTCAAACGTTCAAAATGACGGCGGTTGATGATCTTTCCGTATTCCTCATTTTCGGTGGGATTCTTTCCGTAAAAACGCTCGATTTCCTTTTTGATGGCATCAATAAGCGGCGCTTTGATATCTTTATGTACATACAGATAATCCGGTGCCACGCAGGTTTGTCCGCTGTTGATGAGCTTACCCCAGGTAATCCGGCGTGCCGTAATGGTAAGGTTGATATCCTTATCTACGATGCAGGGACTTTTACCGCCAAGCTCGAGTGTAACCGGTGTAAGGTGTTTTGCCGCAGCCTCATAAACAATGCGCCCTACCGTGGTGCCGCCCGTAAAGAAAATGTAATCGAATTTTTCCTTCAGCAGTTCGGTGGTAATTTCAGCTCCTCCCTCAATCACATGCAGAAAACCGGGATCAAAATTGGGGTTGATGATTTTAGCCAAAATGGCCGAGGTGGCCGGAGCTACTTCCGAAGGTTTTATGATGGCCGTGTTCCCCGCGGCAATTGCTCCCGCCAATGGAGAAATGGCCAACTGAAACGGATAGTTCCAAGGAGCGATGATACATGTAACGCCATAGGGATCGGAATGGATTTGACTGCTGCCCAAGAAATGAAAAAGGGGCGTTGGCATCCGTTTGGGCTTGGCCCAGTTGGCCGTATTTTTAATGGCATGATCAATCGGGTTGAGCGACATGCCGATCTCGGTGGCAAAGGCCTCGAATTTTGACTTACCCAAATCGGCTTGAAGTGCATCCATTATTTCCGACTCGTATTCGAAAATCAGATCGCGGAGTTTTTTTAGCTGAGAAATTCTAAAATCAATATCCAACGATGCTCCCGTAGAAAACCAGTTTCGTTGGTTCTGCACCAGTTGGGCGGCCGACAGGGCCTTTTGTTCCTTTTCCAAAATTGTTGTTTCCATAAAAAATATCAGTTATAGCAAAATCTGCATCAATAGCGCAGTCCAATTTTTTTGTAAATGAAATGCATAAGCCAGGCCGGACCGATCAATAAAAACTGAACATCCTTCAGGAAAGACGGCTTTTTTCCTTCGATTTTATGACCCCAGAATTGAAAAATCCAGGCAAGAACAAATAAAACCAGCGCAACGCCCCAAAGCGGAAAACCCGTAGGCTCCAACATTCTTTCCAAATGAAAGGATATATACAGACAGAGGAATGAAAAAACAATCATACCGAAGGAGAGGGGCGGAGAAAGGAAGATATAGTAAAAGAGCACCACCGTAAGGGTTATAAGGGCAGCATTTAAGGAAGTTCCCAGAGAAGGCAGGTCTGTCGGAAGCTTCACCGACCAAAGCAAAGCCGTGATAGTCCAAAAAATGACAGGTACACAAATCCAATGAACCAACTTGTTTGTGGGATTTTGATGACTTTCTCCGTATTCCGCGAGCAGACGGTCAATCGTTCTTGTACTCATGTTTCGTTTATGCTTTTGTTAAAAAGAATCTAAAAGTAGAAATAATTTTCAGACTCTGCTTTTTAAACTCTAACTTCGGGGCAAATTATTCCCATGCGCTATCTACTTATTTTAACAGGTATTGTTACCTGTTGTGCCGTCTTTGCACAAACCCGTTCGTCAAAACATCCCGATCTTTCTTTTATCCGCCCTGACAGCATCCGCATCATCCGTGATGAATGGGGCGTTCCGCATATTTTTGCTCCTACCGATGCCGAAGTGGCTTACGGACTAGCCTGGGCCCAATGCGAGGATGACTTCAAAACCATGCAGGATTTTTTGCTGATCATCAAAGGTTTTTCGGGCCGCCGCACCGGCATTGACGGCGTAAAAATGGATTATGCAGTGGGGCTTTTAGGTGCAGAAGAACTCACGAGGCGAGAATACCATGCACAAGTGCCGGAACATGTTCAAAAATACCTGCGTGCCTTTGCCGCCGGGGTAAACCGATGGGTAGAACTGAATCCGGATCAGGTGCTCATAAAAAAAGCCTTCCCGGTTACCGAGTTTGACCTGGCCATGGGATATAACCTAGGCATGAGCCTGATGAGCGGCGTGCAGGGGGCCTTTTCGAAAATTATGGACAACAAGCTTCCGAAAGCTTCCGAAAATCCGCCTAAAGGATCCAATGCCATGGCGGTACACGGATCCAAAACGGAGGACGGAAAAACCTACATTGCCATCAATGCCCACCAACCGCTGGAAGGAATCATGAGCTGGTACGAAGCTCACCTCGTGAGCGGGGAAGGCATGAATATTCTGGGTGGTGCTTTTCCCGGTGCAGCTACCATAGGGCACGGCGTAAATGAACACATTGCGTGGGCCCATACCATGACCTATCCCGATTTGATTGATATTTATAAATTGGACATGCATCCGCGCAAAAAAAATATGTACAAGCTGGACGGCCAATGGAAAAAATTAGAGTCCAAAACCATTCCCCTGAAAATACGATTTCCGAAAAGCGGAATACGCCTGAATGTAGGCAAGAAAGGTTTTTACAGCGTTTTCGGTCCTACGCTGAAAACAGACCACGGTGTTTACTCCTTCCATCTTCCCACTCTGAAACTGTTGAAGGCTCCTGAACAATGGTTAAATATGGCCAAAGCAAAAAACCATGCCGAGTTTATGAAAGCCCTGGAGTTGCAAAGTTTGCCCTGTTTTAACATCGTTTATGCCGACCGCCTGGATACCATTATGTATATGACGAACCCGGTAATTCCTCAGCGCAATGGAGCCTTCGACTGGAAAGGTGTTTTGCCGGGCGATACATCCGCCACGGTATTGGATAGTCGGTTTTTGCCGGTGACTGAATTGCCGGGTGTGGTTAATCCGAAATCGGGTTTCGTATATAACGCCAACAATTCTCCCTACCTGTGCACGCACCCTGACGATAACCCGAAAAGTGAAGATTATGAGCCCACCATGGGACATCAGTCTTTGCATACCAACCGTAGTTTTCGCTTGGAAGCCTTGTTTCTGAAAACGATGGACGGCAGAAAATTGGATTGGCAGCAATTTTTGGACATCAAATATGACCGGCAATATCCGTCCGATTTCCATTTTCCAGTTTCCGTAGAACATGTGTTCAAAGCCGATCCGAACCGATATCCGGAGATAAAGGATGAATTGATGCGCCTGCAACGGTGGAACCGCAGAGGCGATGCGGAGAATGTGGAAGCTTCCTTTTTCATGATGAGCCTGTATTTTATTTTGGAAAGCATCGGAGGGCTTGAATTTAATTTGGATTACCGGCCGGAAATTGAGGAAAAAGTGGTGGTAAGTGCAGTAATAAAAGCACGGGAATACCTGATTAAGCATTTCGGCACGTTGGAAGTACCACTGGGAAAATTGCAGCGACTGCGCCGCGGATCGGTTGATTTGCCACTTGACGGCCTTCCCGATATGATTGTGGCCATGTATTCCTCTCCACGTGAAGATGGAACGCTGCAGCCCCGCTCGGGAGAAAGTTATATCATGATGGTGAAGATAGGCCCTGAGGGACCGGAAATTCAAACCGTGAACGCGTTCGGCGCATCCAACCGCCCCGATAGCCCACATTACACCGATCAGATGAAATTATTTGTGAACCATCAATTGAAACCGATGACACTAAACAAGGAGGAAGTGCTTAAAAAGGCAGTGAAAGTGTATTCTCCCCGTTAACCTTAAATTCAAAAAGTTGAATGATGGTATAACATCTCAATTCATCTGTTATAAACAAGCTGACAAGTTCTTTTTTATTATTATTCAGACAAAATTAAAAAGCCGGACTAAGCCGGCTTTTTAAAAAATAACGGAGTTTCTTTTAATTTCGGTTTGACACGTAATTGGTAAGATCCCTCACCGAGCTGTCGAATTGAAATTGGTTGTACGTGACAAAATAATTTTGTTTATCGATGACAAAATCATAACAGAACTTGGCTACGTCCAACTTATAACTGTCAAAACTCAATGTTCCCAACAATTCGGCCACCTGCGCACTGGTAAAATTAGCGGTACGCGCCTGGTTTTTGATCAGATTGGCCTTGTTTGTATCAAAGCTTTGCTTGTTTACCGTTTCCTTAAACTGTGCGAACGTAGCGGCATTCATCCCCACAGGCGGTATTGTATTCCACTGCCCATTCGGATTGTTGGGATTGTTCCACTGGTTCGGATTATTCCATTGATTGGGATTATTTGGATTATTCCATTGGTTCGGATTGTTCCATTGGTTGGGATTGTTTTGCCACTGCATGTTTGGATTGTAATCCCAATAGCCGTACCAGAAATCCTGCGCAAACTGATTGTTTTGCATCAAGGGAACCTGTTGTAAAATAACAATACCCTGGTTGCTTCGAAATTCGGCTACCATACGGCTGTTGTTATATAAACTGAACATGGACTTAAAAAGAGTAATTCCGTTGCGCTGCACATATACTTCTTTCACCCCGGGACGCAAATCAAAAAAACGGAAACGCCCGCTGGCATTGGTGCTGATCTGATCATCAATGCGTATAGTATAAATTCCCGGTTCATTTACCCGCAGAAAAAACTCGGAATAACCAAAGGGAGGATAGGCCTGCGCCACCATACCTACAATAATCAACAGCAGAGTAAAAATAGTTCTCATAAAGTACTCCTTTCTTTTTTTGTGTGATAAAAGTAAGTCAAATGCTGTGCCATGGACAGAAATTTTGCCCAATTCAAACTTAATCCATTTTCAATCAGCATAATAAAATAATTTCCGACTGCTTATTTTTTTGGTACGTTTGTAAAAAATCAAAGCTATGTATAATGAACCGATGTTGAAACCGGGTGCCTTAAAAGGAAAAACCGTATTGGTCACCGGCGGAGGAACAGGACTGGGCCGTTCCATGACGAAGTATTTTTTGGAATTGGGGGCACAGGCCATCATCACCAGCCGTAAAGAAGATGTGTTGAAAGCTTCTGCCGCCGAACTCGAGGCGGAAACAGGCGGCCGCGTGCTGGCCTTAGCCTGCGACGTGCGGAATTACGAAGGTGTGGAGCAGGTTTTGGAGGAAGGTTATAACACATTCGGATCCATCGACATTCTCGTGAATAATGCGGCGGGCAATTTTATCAGCCCTACCGAGCGGCTCAGCCACCGCGCATTTGATACCATCGTGGATATCGTGCTTCGTGGAACTTACAACTGCACCTTGGCACTCGGAAAACGCTGGATTGCCGAGCAGAGAAAAGGAACGGTTTTAAGTATCGTGACTACTTATGCCTGGACAGGCTCTGGATACGTGGTTCCCTCCGCGTGCGCGAAGGCCGGCGTATTGGCCCTTACCCGTTCGTTGGGGGTAGAATGGGGCAAATACGGCATCCGCCTGAATGCCATCGCTCCGGGGCCGTTTCCCACCAAAGGTGCCTGGGACCGGCTGTTTCCAAAAGCCTTGGCCGACAAAATGGACCCCACAGCACGGGTAGCCTTAGGTAGAACAGGTGAACACCAAGAACTGGCGAATCTGGCAGCTTACCTCGTGTCGGATTATGCCTCATTTATGACGGGTGAGGTGGTTACCCTCGACGGAGGGGAATGGCTCAAAGGAGGCGGAGAATTCAACTGGCTGGACGAGGCCACCACTCCGGCCATGTGGGACGAAATTGAGCAGATGATCCGCTCTTCAAACAAGAGATAGCAGGTATCCTCATTGTGAATAAACCCTTTGGAGATTGGGTTGTTTACGTTATATGAAATACGCTTACGTTTTCGGTTTGGTATGCGCCCTGTTCTTTCCTGCTTCGGGTTGTTCAGAACCAGGGAAACAAAATAGGGCAGTTAATGATCAATCGGTTATGGACTTAAAAGATAAAGTAACGGATACGGCCACCTTCGGTGCCGGTTGTTTTTGGTGCGTGGAAGCCTTCTTTCAGGAATTGAAGGGAGTGTATAAAGTGCAGAGCGGATACATGGGCGGACGAGTGAAAAACCCGACCTACAAAGAAGTATGCAACGGAAATACCGGCCATGCGGAAGTGGTGCAGATTGTGTATGACCCGGCGGTAGTTACTTTTTCCGAACTATTGGAGGTCTTCTGGCAAACACATGATCCCACCACCTTAAACCGTCAGGGGGCTGACGTAGGTACACAGTATCGTTCGGTGGTGTTCTATCATTCCATAGAACAGAAAAAATTGGCGGAAGAACTCAAACTATCGCTGGATGTGTCCGGCGCATTTCCCAATCCC
>CAYYRB010000004.1:44914-60822 GCA_964473995.1 uncultured Candidatus Competibacteraceae bacterium
ATTGGCGGAAGAACTCAAACTATCGCTGGATGTGTCCGGCGCATTTCCCAATCCCATCGTGACTGAAATTTCTCCCGCGTCAGAATTTTACCTTGCGGAAGATTACCACCAGGATTATTACGCACAAAACGGCTCTGCTCCATATTGCCAGTTTGTGATTAAACCCAAGATGGATAAATTTCGTAAGGTCTTTTCCGAAAAGCTGAAGAAGTAAAAAAGCCTTCGCTTTTTGTCACTGTTTTTCTTGTAGTTTTTTCTTGTATTCCAAAATCGGTTTCTCTACAAAACGGAAGGAAAGCACCGCTGCACCAAGCGTGAGCAGAAGATTTTGCGGAAATTGCTGAATCCATAATTCGCCGGTGGGACCCGTACGCAAAAACAGCCCCTGATACACATAAATGCCGTACGATATTTTTCCCAAACGGGCCGACAGCCCTTTTTCTGCCGCCTGCACAAACCCATTTGGCTGATTAAAAACGATCCAAACCAGCAGCACAGCCGTTCCTGCCGACTGAAACATAAATGAAATCGCCGGAACAGGCGTGTACAAAGGAAAAACGAACAAGATCAAAGCCCAGAACAAAGGCCCTGTTTTTCCGGCGAAAAGCCTTTTTGCGAATGCTTCAAACGAATGAATAAGCAAAGCAGACAAAGACCCGATCAACACAGGGCATACAGCCGGTAAAAACCAACGGTTCATAGCCACTTGTTTTTGAACCGGATATCGTTGTATCAGGTATACCACGAATACACTCAGAAGCAAAAGAAATCCGATCAAAAACCATCTCTTTTTTTCAGACAGAAAGCGGATGACGAAAGGCCAAATGAGGTAAAACTGCTCCTCCACCGCAAGCGACCAGGTATGCGCCAATTCAGCTGAAAGGAAAACAGGCGGAACAAAATTGTATAGATAAAAAATGGAAAAAAGCAGGCCTTCCCAGGCGGGGGGCAATTGGCCGGTAACCATCAGCAGGGAAAGAGTTACATAAAAGAGCAGCAAGGGAGGCATCAGCCGCAGGAGGCGCGAGGCGAAAAAGCGGCCGAGGTGCACGGTTCCCGTCGTACTTTTTTCATGCAACAACAACCGCGTAATAAGAAAACCGCTGAGCGTAAAAAAAAGCTGCACGCCCGTACTGCCCGAAAAAAGGAGCCACAGTCGTTCACGTACAAAGGGAATTTCGGGCAAGGAATGGTAAATGCCCAGGTGGGTAAGCAGCACCATCAACACGGAAATACCCCTCAACGCATCAAACCCTTTTATGTATTGCATATGCGGCGCAAATAAAATAAAAAAGCGAGGATGACCCACAAACACCTATGGCCGATTTTCTGCCAAATAAAAGTGGATGATCAGCATTTTGTATGGCTGATTCCGAAAAAAACGAACCTACCGGGTTATATGCCCAAAATGCAGGTGACCTCCTGCCCTATTTCCACGTTGATCTTTCTTCGGATTTCGGCTTTTATGGGAAGCAGATAGGTTTGGCGTTTTGTATCGTACCAAATGGCGCTATCCCAAGTAGTTTCTCCTATTTTGGCTGTAACTTTCAATCGGCCCCACCCCTCCTCCATTTCTTTGGCATATTCTCGAATTTCAGTTGTCAATTTAAGGGGCAAAGAAACGAAATGCCAACCTCCGGGAGTGGCATGCTGCCAGACTACTGCGCAAAAGGAGAAGTGAATTTTGATGGGCATATGAAGGGCGGAAAAGGTTTGCGATGACTAAAAGGCTTTACCATTTTCTCTTCATGGGGTGAATGGTATCGGATAACTGCGGATTTTCATGTGTGTTTGGCAGACCATATGGCAGTTAAATTAAAATTAGTAAAGGCGGATTAATGCTTAAACACGCCTATTTAATCGGTACGCTTTATCCATTTGATGGTTTTCATACCATCAGAAAGTTGCACAACATAGAGGCCATCGGGCAAAAAAGAAACATCCAGTCGAACCCGGTCATCGGCGGTATATCCTCCAAGCACCCATACTCCAAGAGCATTATAGATGGCATAGCTGCCGAATTTTTCCATTGGCTGGAACACGGTGAGAAAATTCGTAGCCGGATTGGGAAAAAGGATTACCCCATCGGACGAATCATGCTCTTCCAGGGAGGCTATACCCAGCGTATCGCATACGCAACGAACCGACTTTCCGTTGGCATAATCATCGTTGTTGCGGGTCATGTTTGCCTGCATATAGTCCAAAAACCGGTAACGGCAGGTTAACCCCGGATACCATTCCGGCCCTCCGCACCAAAAGGCGGCATTCATACTCTGGCAGCACACATGCCCCGCAGGCCATGCAATAAAACCTGAAATATCACTGACCGGCAATGCCGAAAAACCGGTAGAATTGGTAGCGCCCACATTGGGAGCCAACCACAGGGCCGTGTCTTTGAGCATGCCTCCCGCCGTGGCACTTTCCAGGGTAAAAGCAGATGAAGTATCCGCTTCGGGATCCAAATAAAGCGCCATGGCATACCACTCTGCATCGGTGGCCACGTGCCAACCCTGCGGACAAATATTTCGGGCGTCACCTACGGCCGGATAATTATACCAATAACCCAGCCTCAACGTATCGCTCCATTCGGGAAGCGTGATCGGTTCACAATACCGTGGCTCGTTCAGCGGCAAAAAATACCAATTCCCATAACCGGCATTCGTAATAGGACTACCGTCGCTGAAACGCGTGGTCCTCAGATTTTCAGCCATCCATTTCCGGGTGCCGATGGTAATCACGGGATACACATTCCCGTCAATATCGGTTACGTTTTGCGCAGGGCATGGGGATACCACCTGAGTTAAAAGCAGCAAAACCGGGATTGCTCTTTTCATTTTCGAATAAGGAATTAAGGAGTTCCATCAGCGAGAATTTTTGACGATATCTTTCATGATATCTAAATGATGCCTCAGATGAATATCCATCATCACGAAGGTGTTTTTTTTGTTGAGTATGCCGAATGTGCCATGTTTGAAATGTTGATTCGGCTCTGCTTTCTTGAGAGCTTCAAGGGCGATTATTCCCTCATCGTACAAGGCATATAAATCTCTTCTTTCGTTTTCTTTGGGCCTCACTATTTCGGGCGCTTTTCCCTTGCCCCGCGGAAATCTATTCAATGAAAACAAAATCGATCGGAGCCAATTGAATTCCCATTTGTACTGCCCGGGGTTTGATTTGACTACCGCTTCACTCGTTTTTATGAGGGCGAGCAGAATATGCTCTATATGCCACCCCACCGATACGGCCGATACTTCAGGCCTTGTTTTATCGGCATGAACCAGGTACGTCTGTAATTCTTGAAAAGAGGGATCTAAATTTCGCATGTTGTGTTTGTGTTTATTTTGTGGTTATGTTTTGTGCACACAATTGGATGAGGCAATCAAGAACCCCCTCCGGATTTTCCAAAGGACTCACATGCCCCCCCTTCAGCAGAATCGTTCTGAGATGAGGCGGTGCGGGAACGTAATCTTCTTCGCCTTTCAGTGCCCAGGCATATACGGGTAGTTTTTCCATGAGTCTGCCGGTGTCTTCCGCTTTCAAAATTACATTTTTATCTATTTGCTTCACTTCCCTGTCGGTGAGCAAATTCATCGTACGCCTCAGTTCTTCCCTCAACTGAGGTTTTTTGCGGAGCGATGTGATTCCGAACAGTGATTTAGCCGCCTGATCGGTATAAAATTTCCGGAATGGGAGCAGGCTGTGCTGCAAACCGAATTGAAATTTCTGTCTTTTGGGTGCAGCCTGAAAAGGCATATTGGCCAACAAAATGCGCTCAAAACGTCCGGGGTGTTTGGCTGCGGCCCTCAGGATGCTCATGCTGCCCCAGGAATGGCCTACGGCAATCACCTTCGGGATGTGCATACTGTCTAACAATTCCATCAGCATGTCCCCGCAATCGTCCAGCGTCCAGTCTGCATTTGTTATGGCTTTGCTTTTTCCATGCAAAGGCATATCCACGGTTATAACCGTTCGGTCATGAATCGAATCAATAATCCGATCCCAGAGGTGATGATCGAAATAAACGCCGTGCAACAGGATAAGCGGAGTTGTTTCATTCCGGTTTTCGGTTTTATACACGGCTATTTTCCCCATACGGGTGTGGATGTATTCGGGCTGAGCGTTTGTGTTCATGGCAAAAAAGCAAAAGGAGAGAATGATTACGAAAACAGCCATATTAATTACTGATGGACGGTGCTTGTTTGATAAGAGAGCGATCGGTGAGTTGGTCCGTCATGAAGCGGGCCGTGTCGGGCAAGGTGATGGACAGTTTGAGTTTTTTTCCATCCAACGAGGCGTGCAGGGTGTTTTTTGCTTTTTTGTCGGTAATGTTCGGGCATCGCACAATCGTCCAATCGAGGTTGCTGTTCATGATAATGGGTTCCATGCGGTTTTTATCTTCGATGATGACTTTCAGCCATTTCATAAAATAAGGAAGAATGATTTGGGTGAAAAACCAGGGCTGAAAAGCCCGGCTGTTTCCCGCCCCCACATTGCTCATGGCAATGAGGCGTTTTACCCCATTTTTCTGCATTTCTTCCACGATGATTTTCGTGGCATCCGAAACGAATGTGTTGGATTTACCATCTCCTTTTCCCCCGATGCCCAGGCATTGAATCACCGCTTCCTGATGCCGCAGCACGGATGCTACTGCCAAGGGATCCAGCACATTTCCTTCGACAATCGTTAAATTTTTATGCTTGATAGGAACTTTGGACTCATCACGCACCAGAATGGTTACTTCATGTCCTTGTTTGAGGGCTTCTGCTAAGATGGCTTGACCTGAAAAGCCCGTAGCCCCAAAGATGGTTACTTTCATTTGTTTAGTATAAGTTTGATTTTATCTTTATAGTTATTTCTCTGCCATTATTTTCGCTGCAACACTTAATCTCAACTTCCCGGGAGGCATGATTCCGGAGAAAAAGCCAAGTATTTTATTTTTGAAACCTGGAATCACATGGATTTTTCCTTTCATCATGCCGGTATAACCTTCTCTTGCTACGTCTAACGATGTCATAACTCCGCTTGAGTATAATTTGGCGTTATTCATATCAGCACGTTCCATGAAGTTCGATGCTGTTGCTCCCGGCGATAAAACGGTTACCGTAACTCCCGTGTTTTCAAATTCTTTATGAATGGCCTCTGTTATACTGATAACATACGCTTTGGTTGCGCCATAAACGGCAAAATTCGGATCCGGCTGAAGCCCGGCCATGGAGGCAACATTTAAAATTCTGCCCTTCCCACGCCTGACCATCGCTTTTCCGTAATGATAACTCAGCTCCGTAAGACTTACAATATTCAATTGGATCATTTGTTTGTAATTCTCCATGCTTCTGTCGATGAAAGGGCCATAATCTCCGAAACCGGCATTATTCACCAAAAAGTGTACGATTAACTTGTTTGAATTAACCGACTGGTAAATGGTCTGTATTCCTTCGTTGGAGGACAAATCAGCCGCAACAGTAAATACATCAACCTTATATTGTTCTTCGAATTCTTTTTTAATTTCCGAAAGCTTTTTCTCGTCTCTTGCCACTATGAGCAAGTCTGTTTTGTCTGCAGCAAATAATTTCGCTAATTCGTATCCTATTCCGGATGAAGCTCCCGTTATTAAAGCGATTTCTTTCATATCGATCAATGTATTGTTGATGTTCTATTTGAAAACGGCACAAAATTATCGAGGTTGAAAAATTCTACCTGACACAAATGCGTCAAAATACCCGTAAAAGGTTACTGTACGATTACCTTTTTTTCCGAATGGATCAATGTGGTGAAGATGCCGATACCGCCCGTCAGATTGGTTACAATGTTTGCAGGCTGTCCGAACGGATTGCCGTTGGAGGATTGCGCATTATTTACCGATTGGGCAAAGTTGTAATGTTCCTCAGTGAGATGATACAGCCTTCCGGTGATCGTATCACCTGGGTCAAAAGAATACCCGGTGTAAAAACTGAACTGGCTCCCGTTAAAGAGCACATCCGTAAAGGTAATGTCCCATAAATCGTCCGAATTTTCACCGGGAGAACCATTAAAGGCCACGATTCTGTAATAATCTTTTGTGGTACCGTCATCAGTAAAAACCAACCCTGCAGCTGCTTTATTATCTGAATTGTAATTGTAGACCAACGTGTCAATCGGCACTTCTTGGATAAGCCGGGTTTTCCCCGTTAACTCTCTGCCCTGGGCATCTTTTATATACAGTTCGTAATCCAGGTTTGGTTGAAGTTGTATGGTTTTGTTGTTGTAATAATTGTATATTTTTTGGTAAAACGTGTCAACATAAATGGTATTGATCAGCGTATCCTTTATTCCGCCGTAACTGAGTACCACGAGGGCTTGATCAATCAATTTAAATTGGGCGGTATCGGTAAACGGGATGCTCTCCTGCAATAAACAATGAAGAGGCCGGTTATTTTCTAAATAAAATTCAAGAACCATTTTGGGCTTATACTCCGGCAAATCAAGCTCAATATCTCTGGTGCATCCCGCTGTAAGGATGCATCCGATGAACAGGATGGAGGTATATAATTTTCTCATGATGCGCTACGGTATACGGCTTTTAAAACTTAAAATTGTAGGTAACTGCGGGAAGTATCGGAAATAAGGAAACCAGCGTGGGTTTAAAAGAGACCGTCTCCCCCTCCTCGTTTTCAGTTTGTTCATAAAAAACAAAAAATGGATTTCGGCGGCTGTAGGCATTGTATACGCTAAAAGTAATATCAGAATCCCATTTTTTGGTGTTCAGTTTCCAAACCAGCCCAAGGTCCAAGCGATGAGTCGGGGGCATTTGAAAATCATTTCTTCTCACATAATCGGGGGTTGCTATTTCCTGATCGGGTAAAATATCCTGAAAAGCAAATCTTCCGCCTGCTACGGTAACAAAGTTTCCCGTGCTGTATATCCATGTGCCACTCAAACTGAGCCTTTTGCTTAACTTATACATCACCACCACCGAAATATCATGCCTTCTGTCAAACCTTGGATGAAAAGCCTCACCGTTGTTGATTTTATCAAATTGACGCCATGACCAGGACAGGGTGTATCCGATCCATCCGGTCAGTTTACCCTTTTTCTTTTCCAGATAAGCTTCCAGGCCGTAGGCCCATCCTTTGCCAAATACAAATTCGTCCCTCAGGTTGGGGTTGGCAAACAACTGGGCGCCGTCTCTGAAGTCAATCGCCTGATCAATCCACTTGTAATACCCTTCTACGGAGGCAAAAAAACGATTCTGTGCAATGGACTGGTGCCAACCCAACGAAATTTGATCGGATCTTTGAGGCCTTATACCTTCCTCGCTCGGATACCAGATATCCGTAGGTAGAAATGCAGAACTGCTGCTCACCAGATGCAGATATTGATACATTCTTGCGTAACTGAATTTGATGGTGGCGCTTGGCAATATGCTCGCTTTTAAAGCCAGTCTGGGTTCAAGGTTGTTAAACGTTCTTGTCTTGCCGATAAATGTTGAATTTCGAAGACCTGACAACAACTCCACCCGCCTGTTTATTTTCCATGCATGGGACACGTATGCACCCAATTCTCCCGCATTTATTTTTTGACCATTTTGAATATCCGTGAATTCAGCCGAAATTCCAGATTCCCCTACGACAAAGCGATGGTAAATGGCGCTCATGCCAAACCTCAAGGTATGGTTATCATTGATGGCATAACTCCAATTGTTCACCAAACCCTGATCCCATATTCTGGAGCCAAGGCTCAGGCTTATTTCTGAAAAACTTGCGTTAATCCGGTAAAGATAACCGGAGGTAAAATACGCAGTGGATACATTTATTTTGTTATTCAAACGATGCGTCCATTCGAGTGTGGCAGATCGATTTCCCCACAATAGGTTGGCACCGAAATTATCTCCTCTGAAACGGAAAAAATCATTGCCGAAATACCCGTGGACGGACAGTTTATTTTTATCGTTTATGGTATAATTTATAGCACAGTTTAGGTCATAAAAATAATAACTGGGTATCGGTGTAAAGTCATCCCTATTTCTATTCAGCCGATTAATGGCATTTGTGATTAAATCCGCATAGGTTCTGCGGCCGGAAACAAGAACGGATAGCTTTTTTTTAATGATGGGTACGTTTATGGTTAACCGGGAGGCAAGCAGCCCTATACCGCCGATAATCTCTAAAGAATCCGCCTGACTTTTTCGCATTTCCACATCCAAAACCGAGGATAACCTTCCCCCGTATTGTGCAGGGAATCCGGACTTGTAGAGCGTAACGTTGTTGATGGCATCTGAATTAAACACACTGAAAAACCCAAATAAATGATTTGGATTATACACGGGCGCATGTTCCACCAAAATCAAGTTTTGATCGTTGCTTCCGCCTCTGACGAAAAATCCTGCCGTACCTTCACCACCCGATTTAACCCCGGGTTTTAATTGAAGCACTTTCAAAATATCCACCTCACCCAAAATAGCCGGCAACAACTTGGCTTCTTCCATGGTGATTCGGTCAACACCCATCTGTATGTCATTTACTTTCTCGTTGGGATCGTCGTCACTCGATATGATTTGCACTTCGTTAAGTAATTCGTTGGACGGTGAGAGGGCAACGGTATGAAATTTGGGACTGCTTTCGGAAATCACAATGGTCGTATCCTTATACCCGATGTAGGTTACCTTAAATAGGGAAACGCGTTCACCCACGTTGATTTCAAACTCACCCGATGCGTTGGTATAAATGCCTGTATTTTCCTCAGGAATAAATACGGTTGCCCCTACAAGGGTTTCCTTTGTCTTACCGTCAATTATTTTTCCTTTCAGGGCTTTTGTGTTCTGGGCAAATCCGATTCCCGAAAATGCGAAAACCAGCAATAGTGCACTTAGGTTAATTTTTACATTCATAAAGCTATAGGGTATTTGTTTTTCGCCAAAGGAAAAAAGGGGTGAAACAAAAAGTCAATCCAGATGGGACTGACACAATATCGGGAAATACTGGTTGATCTGGAACCAAGAAACTACAAATTGCACCGTTACAATCAAAAGTGAAACCCGCAATTGAATTTCTGAGTTTTTGATTTTCGCGTTTTATTTGTTGTTGTTTTTAGTTGATTACAAATTTAATAGCCTTTCCCATAACTGAAAGTATAAAATGGTGCAACATTACATTTTTGCCGCATGAATTGGGTTAATAGCAACCGAACTTTTAAATTTTGTTTCTTTTGAGTGCTTTACGGTTTTGTTTTTAAACACCAAATATTGGGTGGCTGAAATAGAATTAATCGCTTTTATTTCACCCTTCCTATTTAACTCAATTTTTCCATATGGGAGTATGTCATTTCCGTTAAAAGCCAAACTCGGATCAATGAGAGGAGTGCCTTCAACCGTAATGGTTTGCTGACCATAGGCGTAAGGCACCAACCAGAATTTGCTGTAAATAACGCCGTCTAATAAAGCAACGCAGCCGGGCGTGCTTTCTATAGCTCTATCCAAAGCCTCTTTAATATTTACCCTTCCCGTAGGGATAACGATAATCCAATGCACCCTGTCTTTACCTGTCACTCTATTTTTACCCCGTACAAAAGTGGCGCCTTTTGTTAAATCCACATTTTTCGAGGAGATCAAGGTAAAATCAAGAACACGGTAAGAACATCCGCTCAGAATGAGTGCCGTCATAATTAATGCGCTAAATCTAAATTTTAAATTTTTCATAAGAATTTTTGTTTTTGATAATCGGTAATTGTATTTATTTTAAAAATTAAACCCAAACCTTAATGAACCTAATAAAAATGGTGTTTCTCCAACTTCCTCCGTCAGAGAGTCGTCTTTGTAAATTGGCCAGGGATTTGATTTATATACCACACCGGCCACACCAAACTGCGGAAGGATATAAAGCCTCTTTTTAATAAATTCGAACTTGTATCCTATGTAGCCGCTCATTAGCCAATCAAAGCTATAGTAGGTTTTGCCGGTAGTTACGTGGTTTTGCAATACGCCCAGACCGGTAGTTTGCGAGAATTCCAGGTGTAGTCCTTTCCAAAAGTATTGTCTGTAACCGCTGGCAATGCTGTAATCGGCAAAACGGCCTTCCGTTTTCCTGTTTCGCGGAAAATCAATGTTTAATCCGACATAGGCATCCCCACGGAAAATTCCTTTTTGCCAAAGTTTCATGGTGAAATGTGTTCTGGTTGCCCGCACGATAATCGGCCAGAGTATATCTGTTTCAATACCGTATTTTCTGTTCTTTGGTGCGGTTTTAACGCTGTCTTTTTGTTCTTTTTGAGCGAAAAGTGAAGAGGTAATCAAACAGAAAGTTACCAGGATCAGAACTACTTTTTTCATATCTATATTTCTATGGGGCAAAGTTTCAATGATTAGTAGTGACTCTGCTGAACAAATGCGAAGAAAACGGGAGGATTGGCTTAATTTGGTTTTTCTTTTTTACCCAGTGAGTATGTTTTTTTCAACCAATCCTGTCGTTGTTTTTCCGTGGATAATTTTACCGATCCAAAATAGGTTGATTTAACGGGTTGCACTCCTGAAAATCCCAAGATTCCTTTTTTCATTATTTTTCCTCCGGGGTCACCTGTTATCCATCTGTAATACCAGGGCGGAGCGTCCATCGTGGAAATTATCCTGGCCGATTTTCCTTTCAATAATTTATCCCAGCGTACCACTTTTCCCGTCCGGTTGCGATAGTTAAATGCAAAACCAGGTGAAAACACCATTTCAAAAAACAATCTTAAAATAGCCGGCAGCCCTGCCCACCATGTCGGATAAACGAAAACCAGATGGTCTGACCGACGGATGAGCTCCTGGGCTTTTAGGACAGATCCCTCCGGCTCATATTTTTTTTCATGTCCGTACCGTAAATGCTTTTCCAAATCCAATTCCCGTAAATTCAAAAACTCCACTTCATGTCCGGCTGAGCCGGCACCATTTGCATAGGCGTTTGCCAAGGCCGAACAGAAGCTGTTTTCTCTGTTATGGCCATCAATGATGAGGATGTTCATTTTTGCGCATTTTTATGATGCGGCAAAATTTGAATATATTGAACGGATTGTGCTTAACAAATGTGAAGAAATCACTTGAGCAGATCTTTTCTCAGTCTGCTCAGGTGTTGGGGTGTTATACCCAGAAAAGAAGCCGTGTATTGCAGCGGCACGCTTAAAATGATGTCCGGATTTTCCTTCAACATATTTTGGTAACGTTCATGAGCCGAATACGATTGCAGCATCAAAATTCTTTTTTCCATTAATATGTAAAGATTTTCGGCAATTATCCTCCTGAAAATTTGCATTTTAGGAATTATTTCAGACAAATCTTCCACCTCTTTTTTTGAAATTACCCTCAGGCAGGTGTCTTCCAATGCTGAAAGGTTTTCCTGTGCGGGGGCATTGGTCAGAAAACTGGTGAAAGAAGAAATAAAACTATCTTCTGTAGTAAAGTAACAGGTAACTTCATTTCCTTCATCGTCTGTATAGAAACTGCGAAGTTTCCCCGAAACGACATAGGCAACCTGGTCACAGATTTTACCCTGCTTTGTCCAAAGTTCTCCTTTGGGAATTTCTACATAACGAAAATATTTTTCTATAATTTCTTTTTCTTCCGCGGTTAAGCTGACTATCTGTTGAATATGTTCCGTAAGTGCCGTCATGTTTTTATTGCGCGTGTCAGTGCCGGTTTGTGTATTTTTTCAATTTAATTTTGCCGAATTTCTTTATGTAAGATCATCATTTCAAGTTTACACAAATTCAATCGGAATGCCAAATTCTGTCGCAGCAAAATCTTCGTTTTTTGTCGTTTTTTGTACTATTTTTACAAATATGCAGTATGCATTCCGCATTACACTGAACAAATGTTAAGAAAGCATTTTGAGTGGAAAAAAAGTTTGCCATAAACTGGAATCGTTCATAGCAAAGCACCGATTTCATTTTCCGATTTTTCCCAAATGATAGGCAGATTTAAGCCAATTTTGCCTTTGTTTATCGCTTGACAGCTTAACCGAACCAAAATAGGTTGACCTAACCGGTTTTACCCCGGAAAAACCCAATATGCCCGATTTTACCATTTTACCGCCGGGGGCATCCATGGTGGAGATTAATCTTGAAGATTTGCCTTTTAACAACTTATCCAACCCGATCTATACTTTCAGATACTTTCGTCATCTCAAATGAATTTTTGCTTCCGTTTTATTTCCACCATTTAAATACATAACCGACACTTACATTGAAAATAAAAGGTGTGTTTGCTATACCGATATTCACCGTATTATGAACTTCATTTTGATTGGTATATTTGTTAAAATACTCAATTCGGTTATCACTGAGTGAACTGTAGACATTATTCCAATATCTAAAACTCATGCTTAGGTTCAATCCTTTGATCAGTCTGTCTTTTTTTGCAAAAGGTAAATACGTGAGATATAGCCCACCTCCCAATGTAAGCGTATTATATTTGGCTATTTTATTTATTTCTTTATTATCTGAATTCGAGCCATACATTACTTCAAATCGATGAAATTTGGGTTCAAATCTTAAGTCAACCATTAAATTGGCTTTTGTTATATTGTAACTTCCCCCTATGCCAAATCCTGTTGAAAAAGGTATATGGACGGCGATGTTTTGCCTTTTCATGTCCCCTGTTATCCTATTGCCCGATAAATCAAGTGACCACCCGTGTGAATAACTAGCTACCAAATAACTATACCGATAGTCCACCTCTACATTGGCTCCTCTTAGCAAGAGGGGCTGGATCAAACCCACGTTGAATGCAACCGAATGGTTTTTAGTGTTAAAATTTCGCCATTCGGTTTGCTGTGCGATAGCTGTTTGAGTTAACAGAATGAAGATAAGAATAATACGATCGGGTCTTTTCATTTGGACTTTTTTTGCAAATCTAACTTTAGTGCATTCTAGCATAATGAACAAATGTTAAAGAATACATTTTATACTTTTTTCAAATATCCATGGCTCGGATTGAATAATTCGGTTTTGGTAAATCCTTGTTGAGCAAATTCATTTTCGCATGGGTGATAAACACCTCCTTTCCACAGCTACTAAAAAGAGGTATCGGCCATTTGAATGATTTCTCTTATCTCCGTTGCTTTATACCGGATATTAACTGACTTGTGTGAATGAGGATCAAAACTACACGCATTCTTTGTTGTCAACCTGACACAAATGGGTCAAAATGCCCGTAAAAGGTTACTGTGCGATTGCCTTTTTCCGGTATGCGGTTTATTTTGTGTTCAGCCAATCCAACCATTCGCCGGCCACCTTATCCCAATTAAACTGCCCGTAATCGATTTCGTGGTTTTCGTTCATCGGAAAATAATTATGTTCTGTACCGATGTACGCTTTGAATTGTGTGTTCGTTTTGTTTTTGCGAATAAAATCGGCGCGCAGGTAATCCACGTAAGGTCTGTTCCAATCCAGAGTTCCGTAGGTGATTAGGACGGGAATACGCAGCTTTTCCAGATAGGGAAAAACCGGTTCGGAGAATTCGTACAGCGTTTTGTGTGAATCACCCCCTTGAAGGCTGCTCAGGTCTTCTTTTTCAGCCACCACCAGGGCATAGTATTTCAGGTCATTTTCTGCCTGCGGCGATTGCTCCGTTTCGCGGGCTCTGCTCTGCTGAAGGATGGATACGATTCTGCCCATCGGATTACCGCCCGAATAAATCAGATGGGTAATCCGTTTATCGGCAGCAGCCATTTTTACGGCAATGGCACTTCCCTCCGAATGCCCGGCCACCACAAGGCGATTCGAGTTTACCCACGGTTGCTTTTGCAGATAACGGATAACGGCGAGGTTTCTGGGAACATAATAACTGAGGAAGTTTTTTTCTGTGTATTTTTTGGGGAAATCCCCGTTGCTTTCCCTACAAGTTAAATCGGGCTGCAGATCGGCGGCATCCACAATGAGCGGGACACCCGGTTTGCTTACGATTACCAAATGATACTTCTCTGTGAGGCTGTCGGCGGTGAAGGGAAAGGTACCGTAAACATCCTTGTCGCTGTAAATGATCAACGGGATGGGTAAGCTGCCCTGACAAAAAAAGAAAAGCGGTTTAGGCCTATTCTCTTCCCCATTTTTGGATTGAATCAGCACATGTACCGTGTCGTTTTGGTATGGAAAGGTGAGTTGCCTGAACCCAAAGTCTTTTGCGGTTTTGTCTTGTGCAAACGCGTTGTGGAAAAACAATAGGCAAATTGCCGCGAGGAGCTTTTTCATGATCGCAAAATATCAATGCACAAAAATAACCTCCTCATTCGGCACCCGGAAACGCGGGCCCCATACGCCTTCTTCCGTTCCTTTTCCAACTGCGATAATCATGTTGATTTCAGCACCCCTTGGGAGACGCAGTGCTTTTTTCACCCGTTTTTCGTCAAACCCCTCCATGGGGCAGGTATGAAAACCCTCCGCCGCTACGGAAAGCATAAATGTCTGGGCCGCCAACGCACACGACTTATGCACCACGATCCGCTGTCCGGCGGCTCCGCCCGAACGGTAAAACGGTTTGCGCAACCCCATAAAAAAACTGATGCTTTTCCGCACCAACGTCATCACACCGAAGGGGTCGTTTGCATAGACCAGCGGTATCAGTTTTCCGTAATAGAGCAGAGCGGATTTCTGAAGCTTGCCGGGTTCACCGGAAATCGATTCTTTGATTTTATTCAGATTCCATTGCGCGCGTTCGCGCCATTTATCGCGCCGGGTTACAAACACCACGAAGTGTTTGGCGGTTTTTGCCGCGCGTTGATCCAAACAGAGAGGCACATATTTTTCCAATTCCGCTTTGGATTTTATCCAATGAAATTCCCAGAGCTGCATGTTGCTGCTGTTGGGTGAAAGTACGGCCCGTTCCAGGCTTTTTTGAATGACTTCATCCGGGACATCCACCGAGGCATCAAAAGCACGGTTTGATCTTCTGAAATGGACTATTTGCTCAAATTCGGTGGAGTACATAGTATTTTATTGGCTGCAAAGGTAGGCAACCAATTAATTTGCCGTTTGACACAAATGCGTCAAACTCCATTTTTAGCCAATTTTTGCCGAATTCGGGTCAGCGTCTGTCTTTCCATACCCAGAAAGGAGGATAAGTGCGACAGGGATACGCGGTTAAACAGATCCGGGTTCGTTTTAATGAAGTCTAGATACCGGGTTTCTGCCGTATCAAAAAGAAAGGCCTCAATCCGCTTCTGCTGAAACTTGAGTATTTCTTCGGCTACCAACCGTCCGTACCGTTCAATGGTGGGGTATAAATCATATCCCCTCTGAATGTGTCCGTAGGAAAGGTTTACGATGACGGAGTGCTCGATGCATTGGAAATGGTATTTCGACGGTGTACGCGTGATAAATGCCGTGTAGTGCGTGGCATATCGGTTTTCACGTATAAAATTCACCGTGATTTCATTGCCTTGCGGATCCACATAAAAGGAGCGCAACAAACCTTCATGCACAAAACCGATTTCATGTTGAATGGCCTCCGCATGAATGTACATGTGTTTAGGTTTCAATTCGGTGAGGGTGAGACCGCTTTTGAGGTACACCAATTCCTCGTCGGTTACCTTGGGACAAAATAATTTTACCGAAGCAAGGAAGTTTGCGAATGCCTGTTCCATGGTTGATTGCTCAGCGAAAGATAATTCATTTTTTCCTTCGACCTTATTTTTCTGGTTTTTTTTAAATGGTTGTGAATTCAATCCCAGCCAAAAACTTTTTAAGTAACAAAGGCTAAGCATAACCATGACATGACCATAACGGTTGAGCAGAGGCAAAACATGCCCCGAACGCATTCCTGATTTTTCAGATACCTGCCCGGTTCCTTGCCCCAAGGAGCATGGTTTGTCAGTTCTTTTGTTTTCGTATTTGATATCCCATTGCCTTTTCCCTACTGCCTATTGCCTATCCCCTACTGCCTATTGCCTATCCCCTACTGCCTA